>CAZDZX010000016.1:1714-3649 GCA_964510005.1 uncultured Pirellulaceae bacterium | reverse complement strand
AAGCAAATCGTCCCCAAGCAAATCTCAAAAATGCTTGCGGGACGTCGGTCGGTAGTGGAGAATCGCAATTGCGAAAAGAAAGATTGATCCAGCTTCTCTGTCCTGTGAACTTTTGATTTCTCCCCCATGCTAGAAAACCCTGTCCTGCAACGAGAGCTCCTTGTCAATCTGAGAATGCCGCGGGCTTTTGTCCTGCTGTTGATCTACCAGGGGGTTCTGGCTGCGGTCGTTTATTTTGCGTGGCCCAAAGAAGACATTCGGTTAGATTTGACCGACAATCGGGGGGCGGTCGGGAACTTGGTCGACCTCGTGTTTCTGGGACAGTACATTCTGGCGTCATTGATGGCACCCAGTTTTGCCTCCACCGCCATCGCCGGCGAAAAGGAACGCAAGACCTACGAGATGCTGCTGGCCAGTCCGATCTTTCCCGAATCGATTGTGCTGGGAAAACTCGTTGCTGCGCTCACGCATTTGGCGATTCTGATTTTCGCATCGCTGCCAATCGTGATGCTCAGCCTGCCCTTGGGAGGGGTGTCGTTCTACGAAGTCATTGCGGCCTACGTGGCGCTGATCAGTGCCGTGATTATGTTCGGGATGATTAGCATCGCCTGCGGGAGCTTTTTCCCCAGAGCCAGTTCTTCGCTGGTGGTTTCCTATTTGCTGATTTTGCCGTTGGCGATCGTGGGGATCCTCTTCTGGCAATCGTTCAGTAATTTTGGAGAAACTCGTTTCAAGATCGCCATGACGGTCATCCCGGGTGTCTGTGCGGCGGTGTCGATTTGGCTGTTTTACATGATCAGTGCCCGTATGCTCTATCCTTCGGATGTGGGCAGTGAGGGCAAGGAAGTGATCGATCTGGAGCAGGAAAACCAAGAAGCCATCGGGCTGGTGATTCAGCGAGATCAGTTTCCCGACCGGTTGTTCGCGCCTCCCAAACGCGACACGTTAATGAAGGATGGCACCAATCCGGTTTACGACAAAGAGATGCGCAGCGAGATCTTTGGTCAAGGAACGCTGATGCTGCGGCTGGCCATTCAGATCAGCATGTTGCTGGCGATCCCGATGATGGCCTTCTTTTTGTACATCTTCAAAGACCTCGCACCGTGGTACATCTCGTACGTGGTCCTGTTCAATATGCTTGTCGGTCCGGTTTTTTCCGCCGGCACAGTCACCAGTGAACGTGAGCGTCAGACGCTGGACCTGTTGCTGACGACGATCATTACCCCTTGGTCGATTCTGTGGGGCAAACTGATTTCTAGCTTGAGAGTGTCCAGTGTGCTTTCGGCTTTCCTAATGTGGCCGCTGTTCCTTGCCATGTTTTTAGTGGGGGAGTATCTCGCCAATATTCCTACCATCGTGGCTTATCTGACGATCTTTTGTCTGACCTGTCTGACGACTTCGGTTGTGGGGTTGTTCTGTAGCACGCTGTTTCGAAAATCGATTACTTCGCTGATCGCGACTTATACAACGATCATTATGTTGTATGTGGTCCCGCTGGCCACCAGCTATTTTTCCTATCGTTTTTTCACCGATTCGCCGAACACCAAATACGTTTACGGATCGACCATTACCAGTCCGTTTGCAGCGGCGTTCGCGTTTCCGCTGTATGTCGACAGCTACACGGGATACGCCTTTAACTGGTCCGACAATGGCCGGGCGGCAGGCTGGCTTCACTGGGAGTTCGGCGATGTGGCACACTTTGCCGGGTATGTTGGTTTCACGCTGCTGTTCAATGCGATCTTGTTCGGATTGATGATCTGGATGTTTAACTCGCGTTGGCGAGTCAGTTCCTCAGAGCAGTAGTGGTCGGCTGCGGGAACGAGCATCAAAGACGTTCGTTCAATAGCGAGGGGGTTCCAGGCAAGCCCTCTGTGTTGGCTACCCGCGAGAAATAGTGTTGTCTAAAAATCACAGATTCAGGCGCAAACACAGATT
>CAZDZX010000016.1:0-1614 GCA_964510005.1 uncultured Pirellulaceae bacterium | reverse complement strand
ATCAAGGTGCTTCAAAAATTACTGAACCTCGGTGTCATCACCAGGGCCTCCAACAAGGACGTCGACACCGAAGCCGCCGATAAGCTCGTCGATGCCAAAGCCGCCGAAGAGTTGGTCGTTGCCATTGTTGCCGAAGATTTGGTCATTGCCGGCACCGCCGAAGATCTCATCGAAGCCGTCGCCTCCAGAGATCGAATCGTCGCCCAAGCCACCAAAGATCTGATCAAAGCCGGTGCCTCCGGAAATTTGATCCGCACCGTTACGGCCTCGAATCTCGTCCTCGCCGTCACCACCAGAGAGGAAGTCATCTCCTGATCCACCCAGCAATACGTCATCACCAGCACCACCAAAGAGCGATCGGCTGCTATTGAATCCGACCAGAACCAGCGTGTCGTTAAACGCCGATCCGATCAAGGTTTCAATTCCAATGAAAGACTCTTGAATTGCAGCGTAAGAAGCTGAACCGCTGGTGTTGTTAAGGATTTGAGCGGTCACTGCGAAGCCCGTTCCCGCAAACGAATTGGTGTCAATTCCGCCACCACCACTGATGAAGTCAGTTCCGTCACCGCCGATTAGCAGGTCGTCGCCACCTCCTCCAGAGAGGATGTCATCGCCAGCACCGCCGTTGATGTTGTCATTGCCAGCGCCGCCGACGAGGGTGTCATCTCCGCCAGCTCCACTTAGAGTATCAAACCCGCCGTTTCCGATAAGCGTGTCGTCTCCGCCACCACCGATAATCAAGTCGTCACCGCCCAGACCGCGGAGAACGTTATTGGCGGTTCCAGTTGCAGTCAGCTGATCGTCGTTTGCACTACCGGTGAGGTTTTCGATGTTAACAAAAGACTCATTGATCAAGGCATAAGACGCCGTTCCGGTGCCTAATTGGTTCACGGTTGCTGTGACGCTAGAAGTGATGCCTTGGAAGCTGTTGGTGTCAACTCCAGAGCCTCCATCGATTGTGTCGGTTCCATTGAGTCCCAGCAGGAAGTCAGCACCAGCTCCGCCGAAAAGCGTGTCGTTGCCGGCGCCACCGTTGATGGTGTCATTGCCTGCTTCGCCAAACAGAAGGTCGTCGCCAGCGGCACCGCGAAGGATGTCACTGCCCTCTCCACCAAACAACGTGTCATTGCCACCACCGCCGTTAATGATGTCGTCACCCAGTCCACCGGAAATTGTGTTGTCCAAGTTGTTTCCAGTGAGGTTGTCATTGCCGTCGGTACCGGAAATGTTTTCGATACCGGAGAAGTTTTCAAGCACAGTGGAGTAGGCTGCCGTTCCTGTTCCATCGTTTTCCAAGTTCACTGTGACACCAAATCCGATTCCCTCAAATGTGAGCGTGTCGGTGCCGCCACCACCCGCGATCGAGTCGGTACCTGTGCCGCCGCCGAGCACGTCGTCTCCGCCACCACCGACGATGGTGTCGTTGCCGCCCAAGCCAAGAATTACGTTGTCCGCCAACCCCGTCGCCGTCAAATTGGCGTTGAAATTAGAACCGGTCAAGTTCTCAATGTTTGTAAACTTTTCATTGACCGCGGCGTAGGCTGCGGTGCCGTGTCCATTTTCATCAACGATGGCTGTAACACCAGAGCCGATTCCTTGGAAGCTGTTGGTGTC
>CAZDZX010000015.1:16146-26498 GCA_964510005.1 uncultured Pirellulaceae bacterium | reverse complement strand
TCCGGAAGCAGGCGAGCAATTCGCCACCAGCCGCAGGCCTCGATGCGGTACTGAAGGTCTCAACGCCATGGTATTTCAAAACGTCCGCCGGGAATTCTTTTCGCACACACTTTTACCCCGACAAAATCAGGCTCGTTGGCAGTGTCTCGGGGACCTCTCGCTACGTCAAATTTGGCCGAGTCGGAGATCTACTAATCGTTCCGGTAGAAGAGCAAAACTCAATGCTTTTTTTCAGCTTGCGACCCGGCGCCGCCGTCCAAACCATCGACTTCAAACGCGTTGACGCGTCGTCGGGTAGAACTTACGAAATGGGACTGGGCAGTAAGCAACCTGCTCGATGACGATTTAAGCGAACGCAAAAAGAAAACTAACTGAGCATAGCTGTCAGTGGCGTTCCAACATCAAACCATTTCCCGTTTTCAAGCACTGACGCAACGGACGGATCTCGCTTGCAGGCGATAACACATCCATCTTTTTCGAACCAAAACAAGGGTTCTGCAATAACGTCACCTTCATTGTTCAACAACGGTTCTCGACTGATGTTGAACCTGCGCCAAAGTTGATGCAGCCACTTTTGATGCTGCTTTCCAACCTGTTCCAGCAGATCATTGAATTCATCTTGCCCACTCAACTCTGATTCAACGGTCGGGCGGACCTTAAGCAACTTTAGGCACGATTCTAATTGTTCAAAGATATTCCGAGTTGTTGCCGAACCATCATCCGTACCATAGATCGCCAGCAACGATCTCGCTCGAGTCATCGCCACGTACAAGTTATTAGCCAGCACCTGACCTTGGCCGGTCACAAACTGGTCCACTCCGGGGATGATAACGACTTCTGACTCGTAGCCTTTGTAAGAATGAGAGGTTGTCAACACTAGCGTATTTGCATTCCTTTCAAACGATCGATTCTTTTGCAGCGACAACTCGATTCCGATCTTGGACAACTCGGGCGCAAGTTTCGACAGCAGATCTTCTGCGACTTTCTTGCCGTTGTAGATGATGCAAATATCACTTGGGCGAACGCTCTCCTCTTGCGTCAAATGTTTGATGTGTTTGGCGATCCGTTCGATTTCTTGACGTCGATCATGGAATGAGTGAAAGATCGGTGCAGGGCCATGGATTTGGTTGTAACCCACACGAAGCCAACCCTCACCGTTTCGCTGCGTTGACTCAATCAAACCAAGGCTCACAAGCTCTTTCTGATCCTTGCGGTCGCTTTGATTCGACAGCCGATTGAGCACATTCACCGCAAATTCAGTGATTGGTTTGGTTGACCGAAAACTCTCCCGCATGATCGTAGATCGACCGCGCATATCGAGTCCGAACTCCGACCAAGTGGGCGTTTTGCGTCCGTAGATATTTTGAGCATTGTCGTAGAAAATATGCGCCGAACGACTGTTTTGGTCATCGGGATCGCCCTGTTCAACCAACGACAACAGCAGCCGCAAAGTCGACGGTCCCATGTCTTGAGCTTCGTCAATGAACAATGCCATACATCGAGGCAGCAATTCGTTTGCGTCTTGCCGATTTAAGAATTCCTCAGCGGCTCGGTCGTAGTCGAACTCGAATCGCTCCATCGACAACGACACTTCAGGCAAAATCCCGGCCAACACGTCCTTGATGTGGAGCAGCGAAACATGCTCCCAGGGGAACGATGGGTTGCCGAACAAATCATCTTCGCATAGCCGCTCCCAAGCCGAATCGACCGACTGTCTCAACAATTTATGCAGAGATCTGTTGGCATACACCGCCCACACTTTTTGATTGGAACTCGGCTTCAATCGTTGAACGGTTTTCGCCAGCCAATTGCACAGCACCACGGACTTTCCACTTCCGGCCACACCTCGCACCAATCGTGGTTTGCCATCCAGTTCCAAATTGGAAAGTCTCTGCTGCTCTTTTGACATTACAGGCTTCAAGCCGCTACGGTCCTCAAACTGCTTGCCCAAGCTATTCGATTTCGTCTCTGATGAACGGTAAGGCGACTTCAACTCTTGGACCGCGCCTAAATCAACCGCAGATGATCCATCCAACTGTTTCCACCGATTTCCATCTTTAGTTTTTTGAATGTAGCCGGGTTTAAGGATCGGAATCAGTGGCTTCAGGTAGGGCTCGTCCATTTCACTGCGGCTTGCCAGCACCATGACGGCTTCACGCGCCCGGCTGAGCGCAACATTCACAAGCCGTTTCCACTCTTCAAACGGCCAGTTGTAGCTGCCTGCATTCACCGTATCAAAGACAACGATATCGGCTTCGGATCCTTGCTGACTGTGAACCGTTGATGATTCCCAAGTCGTCAATTTCCATTTCGCGAATTGTTTGGCAACCTCTTGAGCTTGTGCCTTGTAAGGTGAAATGAAAAGACCATCACATTGCTGGATACTTTTTGCAGAAAGCAACTTCTGCAGAACGCTCATCGTTGCGCCCCGAACCCAACTTTTATTGCCGGGCCCGCGTTCGGCGCGGATAGATGCGAGATCTTTTGCATCGGCGTCCAACACATACCAGATCGCCCTTGAGAATCCTGCGATCGCGCTGGGCAGTTCGGATGCTTCCTCAGCCCTCTCGGGCGCCGTCGTCAGAGTTCCTCCGTACTGATAGTTGGAAACCACATTGCAAACATCCGGGTGCATGCGACGTTGCTCAGTCAACACATGAACTGCGGCAGGCGTTTCGTCCAAATCATCCAGATGACTCAAACCGCTACTAGCCAACCAAGTCATCTGGCGATTGGGCAGGACTCGCGAAATCTGGCTGATGGGAGCCAGCTGTTTTGAATCGCCCACCAATACCACGCGCCTCGCGGCTAAAAGGGACAATGCGGCGACAGCGGTTCTGGATATCAACCCGGCTTCATCGATAAAGATCGTAGTGAAGGGTGCTTCGTCTTTTTCAAATAGCGACCTGACCACCCCATTGCGAAGCATCGACATGGCCTTAAACACGGTTGAGACCACCACCCGTACATCTGGATCGACAAAATTGTTTGAGCTTCGATCACTACCGCCCGTTCGCAGCTCCGCAATTTGTTTTCGGGCAAGTGCTTTCTCTTCCATGCTGTCGAACGACTGCATCTGCCACGACAGTTCATCGATACGCGCGAGCACATCCGACTCTGTGCCTCGCAACATGGTCACCAATTCATCTTTGGCAAATGTTCGGTAAGAAGCCCCTTTGCCGATCCGTAAAATGCTGCCATCGTCCAAGTCAACGGCGCCCATCTCTCTAATCGCACTCCCAATGGAACGCGCCACCGCATCGGTGGCCTTGTTGGTCGTGGACACAACCAAGATCCGTTCGTCAGGACTGTCGCGGATGACTGCGGCAACTTGCTGTCCTGTTGTATAGGTTTTTCCAGTGCCAGGTGGCCCCCACAGAACATTCCACGAATGCTGCCACCACTCGACAAGGTGATCGAGGCCGACATGCTCTTCATCGAATTCAATGGCCGGATGAACGTCACCTTCGGCTGCTTGGAGCCTCTCTGGCAACGTCAATTGTTCATTTTCAAAACTTGGATCGTTGTAGACATCATCCAAAACGGCAAGGAACTCAAACGGCCTGACGAAAAATGATCCCGTTGTAGGAATCGCCTCTGGATCATCGATCGCCACGAACAGGCACCGGTTTTGCTCATCAACTTCAAGGATCTCCCCGGACCACATGATCTCATCGTTGTGAACGGTGCTTTCCAGCGCGATATCCGAAAGCATCCCCAAGTCATCCATTGATTTGGGCTTAAAAGCAACGGCACCTTCCCACGTCCAATCGAATTCGAAAGAACTTCCAACATGAATCACAAACACCGTCCCACGTTCCCGCTCGGAATAGACGCTAACCCGGCGGCAGGTTAGGCGTTTCCAATGCGAGCAATCTCGGTACTCCTGCCGAACGGCCTTGGCCGGTTCAGTCAATTCGCAGGGCGACGGAGGCAGCAGCAAGTCCGAATCAAATCCAGCAACTGGCCTACTGTTTTCGTTTTCAAATTCCTGCACAGGCGATCCTTAAAACTGCGGCTTCCGAAATCCATCGAAGCTGTCAACTTGTCTCTGCGCTCGATTCGGCATTGGCTCAACGTTCATCAATTGAATCCGTTGATAGAATTGGAAACTTCAATCGCACGATCATCCGTCATGCCGGATATGAAATCAAGAACTTGATGAATCCACCAAGAGAACGACTGCTGAGCGTTGTCGGAAAGGAACTCTTGACTCCACGCAAGCGACAAGCATCGCTGGGCAATGAAGGGCACTTTGCTGAGCTCTTGTTTTTCAGAGTAAGCGTAAGTCGCCTTTCCCATTGCCTTCAAGATACGGCCCATGACTTGATAGGCCCCGATCTCAACGCGAACTTTCTTTTCGGCGGTGAAGATCTTGGTCGTATTTGTCCTTTTAACGGAGACAAAACAAGCAGCGTCCTCTGGGGACAATCCCTCTTTCAAATCCTCCGTTCGCTCGCCGGCCATGATGGAATCGTAGTTGGCAACGAACACGTCCCAGAACACATTCACGAGGTGGCCGATCACCATTGCGCGAAGTTGCGGAAGCCCCATCGTGTCGTGATAGCTCTGCTTCGCATCGCCCAGCAAGCCAAGGTAGAGTTCCTGCGCCTTTTCTTGAGAAAGCTCATTGATTTCAACCGCATCTTCAATGTCGATCACTCGATAGCAAATGTCATCTGCGGCCTCTGAAAGAAACGACATAGGATGCCGAACGAAACGGTCTCCGTCGCAAAGCCCCATTTCGCCAAACACGACCTTGGCGATATCCGCCTCAGAAGAAAAGAAGTTGTACTTTCCGTGCTCAGTTGCCAATGGATCCGTCGATGACCACGGGTATTTCACCATTGCCCCCAACGAGCAAAAAGTGAAATGCAAATACGCGAGTTCGCCAAGATCTCTGCGGGACGCGAGCCGAAAGCCTTGGGCGTTGCCTTCGAAAATTGACACGTCCGCCCGAAGCCCCTGATCCGCGAACCCGTCGGGAAAGAACTCATCTGAGTGACTCTCCAACCATTCTCGAATCGCAAACTCGCCAGCATGACCGAACGGCGGGTTGCCGATATCGTGGGCCAAGCAAGCCGCCATCAGCGAGAACGCAATATCGTATTCACGGGTCGAACTGGGCAGCACGCCTTTGTCTTCGAGCAGATGTGCCAATCGCCTGCCAAACGATCGGCCGACGGACGCGACTTCCAACGAATGCGTCAACCGATTGTGCACGTGAGCATTTTGCTCCATCGGGTGAACTTGCGTCTTCTTCCCAAGCCGCCTAAATGAAGAAGAGTAGATCGCTCGATCGTAGTCCGTTTCGAACGAACTTCGAAACGACCTCCCTTCGTTTTTGCTTGGGTCTTTTCTCCGCGAGGAACCGTAACGGGATGTAGAGAGCAGTTTATTCCAGTCAAGTTCCATTAAAATTTACGTCGTGATTGGTGAAAAGAATTGATGAGTGTTGCGTTCGCTGATCGTTACATCAATTCACACTAAGTCATTTCGCATTCGTTGCGCAAGCTTCACACATGCTCAATTGCAACATGTTATTATGTTGTACTCACCGGTCAACTCAAAGGAACGAATCGCCAAACAGCACGCTCAAAGCGTTTCATTTCGGATCTTTGGGTACGATGTCCGCCAAAGCGATGGTTTCCCCATTGAAGACCATTGGATTCCGCAAATTCTACGCTTTGCCAATTGCGTCAGTTTCATTTTTTGAAGTGAGACAACTCACGCGCCGCACACACTCGCTGCTGCATGCTGCTATACTCAACCGGCAATGGTCCGAGAACGCGATGGCCTGCGATACCGCTTGCGGTAGACGTCCTTGACTCACAAGGACTAGGCGGCGACTGTCGTCATTTGGGGTTCGAATCCCTGCTCGGGCGCTGAGTGTTGGTGGATTGTCAAAATCAATCGCAAGCAAAACAAACGCAATCATTTTAAGGAGCGGCTTTTCATGAATGACCCACTGGTGCAACTGCAGGGATCAAGCCGATCCTTTGTTCGAACGGATTTCGAATTCGATCGCCTGATCAAGGAGACGACCTCCATCTGCCCCGAATGTCTTGAGAAAATCCCGGCCGATGTTGTCGAAAAAGATAGCAAGGTCTTCATGCTGAAAACATGCGAATCGCATGGTGATTTCTCGGCGCTGCTGGCCTCCGACGTGCGGCACTACTACGTTGCCGACCCCAACATCGAACAGGTCGCCTGCTGCTGCGGGCCGAATCAACACTGTGGCGATCAAGTCGAAAACCACAGTTGCAACATGCTGATCGAGATCACGCAGAGCTGCAATTTGACCTGTCCGACTTGCTACGCGGGCTCTTCGCCTGAAAACAAGACCTTCATGTCGATCGAAAAATTCGAATCGACGATCGATGGTCTGTTGGAAATGGGCAAAGGCGAAGCGGATTTGATTCAGCTGTCCGGCGGCGAGCCCACGATCCATCCGGACTTTTTCGACATCGTGCAGATGGCCGTCGACAAAGGCATCAAACAAGTTTACATCAACACCAACGGTTTGCTGCTGGCCAAGAAAGATTTTGCAGATCGACTGGCAAAACTGGGATCCAAGGTCTCGATCTACTTGCAGTTCGATGGCTTTAAATCCAGCACCTACGAGCAACTGCGGGGACGCGACCTAATCGAAATCAAGCGCAAGGCGCTCGACAATTGCGAACGGTTGGGCATCAACACCGTCCCGATCATGACGCTGACACGCGGAATCAACGACGACGAAGTCGGTCAGTTTCTGGAATTCGCCCGGTCACAAGTTCGCAGCGTTCGCAAAGTCATGATTCAGCCGGCGATGTACAGCGGTCGCTACGACAACCCGACGCTGGACGATCGTCTGACGCTTGCCGACGTGGCCAAACTCATTTCCGAGCAAACGAATCATGTCTTCTGCGAAGACGATTTTTCGCCGATCCCTTGCTCGGATCCGAACTGCTTCAGCATGGCAGCCGCCGTGCGGACTCGTGATGGGCTGGTTCCCGTTTCGCGATACCTTCCCAACTACAGCACGTGGGCCGAAGAGGGCATCAGCCAGTTGATTGCTGCGGTATCCGATACCTTTGACAGTGCCGGCAGCTTGGGTGATTTGCTCCAGAAGGTCATGTCGTCTTCGGCGATTGCGAACATGGAAGAATCGGCGGTGGATCGGTTGCTGGAATTAGTGACCTCGCTGCCGACAGAACTGGGAACTCACGAATCCGAAGACTGGAATTCACTGTTTGCGATCGGCATCAAACCCTTCATGGATGCCTACACCTACGATCAGGATCGCATCGACAAGTGCTGCGTGCACATCATTTCCGCTGAAGGAAAGCCGGTTTCTTTCTGTGAATACAACGCCATCAACCGACCCACGGGGAACCTATAATGAGTACCGACCAACAAACAGCTGCTTGCTGTGCCCAGTTTTACGAACAAGATTGGGTCCAGACGATCCTTGGCGACAGCTTTCATCCCGGCGGAACGGATCTGACCGGTCGTTTGATTGACAGCCTGCAGATTGACGCCAGCGAAAGCGTTTTAGATGTGGCCTGCGGAATTGGCACGACCTCAATGATGGTCGGCCAGCGTCATGGCGCCGGCGTAACCGGCATCGACTTTAGCGAAGTCAATGTTCAGCGGGCCACCGAGACGGCTGCAGAGCAAAACGCGTCGGTCTGCTTCAAAACAGGAGACGCCACAAACCTGCCCGTCGATGACGCGGCGGTTGATCATCTGATTTGCGAGTGTGCGGTGAGTACATTTGCGGATCAAACCGCAGCGATCAAAGAGTTTTACCGCGTGCTCAAATCCGGCGGGCAAGTCGCGATTTCCGACATGGTGCTCAATGGGCATCTACCGGAAAAGCTACAAACGTTACTGGCGCCGTGGACCTGTTTGGCATCGGCGAAATCGGCGGCGGGGTACCAACAGCTCTTTCTGGACCACGGTTTCGTGGTCACCAGCTACGAGGATGAAAGCCAAGCGTTATTGGATATGGTGTTGGACTTCAAGAAAAAATTGCTGGTCGCGGGACTGGGCAAGACGCTTGCCACGGCCGATGGCGTGCCCGATGTACTGGCGTCATTGAACCTGAGCGAATTGAAAACGCTACTGGATGAAGCCCGCGAACTGGTCAACGAGGGCGTCGTTTCCTATTGCCGAATGACATTTGCCAAAGGCCGTCCGAAAGCAAAAGATCGCTCCCAAGCAACTGCTGGAACAACGGTGCAACTCAACACGATTGGTTCCGACTCGGGAGACTGCGGACCGGGCTGCAACTGTTAGGTTGCAAAACCATGAGCGGCAAGCGAACTGTGTCGATTGCCGCTCCTTTTTAGAACCACCGCTCACCGCTTCAGCAAAAACATCAATCCATTTTTGTTGGTTTCAAAAAAAATCCGTGCGCCATACGTTTCGGATTTTGCATCGTCGATAAAATCCAGATTGGAACGCAAATGATCCATTGCAGGTTTGAAAACGGGCGCCATGTCGGCAACCGTTTTTCGCCGCGTTTCGCAAATCATCTGACCATCGCGTTTGTGTGATAAAATATCGAAGGTATCGCATACCACCACGATTTCGCTGGCCGTATGACGACGACTCAACTGCTGTTCGAGCAACCGATAGATATCGCAGGTCGCCACAATAAAACCGTACACCTCTTCAGTGTCACGATCATAAATCGGGATGCCCGACTGCAATCCGACTTGGAAACACCCATCAGCCGCACCGCTTTGACAAACCATCGAAGTCTGCGATTCGCCGGGCAACTGCCGAGCAAGCTCTTGCAGGTAGTGATTTTGCTTTCGAGTCTCAAGTCGACTGCGGGGAGTTGTGCGGACCGCACCAGTAGGTCCCTTTTGTTTTTCGACTCGAACGATTTCCGAATAAGAATCACCTTCGAAGCGTGCATAAACGAGGCTGTGATAACCCGGATTGGCCTCCATCATGCCCGTCAGAAGCGTAGCCATTCGCTGCCGCCAAACTTTTTGATCTTCGTCGGTTTCAGCATTGATCAATTCTTGCACCGGAGGAAGGCTGGAGCAAAAACGGACGTTTCGTTCCAAGTCATGCACACGCGATTGCATATCAGCGCGTAATTCACGTCCTTCCATTCTCAGTTTTTCGTAGCCGACCTTTTTACCGCTTTGACCAACCATCCATTTCTCTACCGCCTCGGCCAGTTCAGTCACCGCATCAAAACGAAGATGTCGCTTGCGTGACAGCGCCCGAACGCAAATCGCTTCTAAACCGGCTGGCACATTGGAAAAATCGCTAGGCATCGGCGTTGGAGCATCAGCGATTTGACTGATAACTTCGGTAAATCCTGATTTTTCGTCGGTGACTAAATCGAGGTGGGGCGGCTTTCCCGTCAGAATCGCAAATAGAATTGCGCCCAGCCCATAAACATCCGTCCGCGTATCAATCAAATCGATATTGCCTGATGCCTGTTCAGGGGACATGTAAACAGGTGTGCCGATGACCTGCCCGTGGGCAGTATGCATCAGCGACGAATCGGTCATGTTGGAGGTTTCATTTAGCTTGAGCGCCAACTCACTCTCTGCCATTAGCTTGGCCAACCCCCAGTCAAGCACGATCACTTGGCCAAAATTATCGATCGCGATGTTTTCCGGTTTTAGGTCTCGGTGAATCACTCCGCGCGAGTGGGCGTAGGCAATCGCTTGGCAGATATCCAGAAAAATGTTCAACAGCCGATGTAAAGACAAATCTTCGGACTGCCCCGCTTCGACCCGGTCGTGATGTTCTTCGATCGCGTTTTCCAGATTCCGCTGCCCTACGAACCGCATCGCATAAAAAGGCTCGGCCGTTCGGCGATCAACGCCGTACAGATAAAGCGGCACAATGTTGGGGTGCTCGAGCAATCCCGTAATTTCCGCCTCTCGCTGAAACCTGTCCAACGATTGAGGCGATTCTTTGGCAATCGCGTTGAGTTCTTTGATCACCACGGATCGACCCAACTTCTCGTCCCGTGAAACCCACACCTCACCGATCCCTCCCGATGCCAGTTTTCGGATACGCTGAAACCGAATCACGATCTCTTTGAAATCCTCCGGGGCCGAAAAATCTTCGAAGGGATCCGAAAGCGGAACGATTCCCGAATTGTGCAAAACTCCGGCTCCAGATGCACCGAGATTTTCTTGAATGACTTTGGCAACCGTGTTCAGCAATTGAGAGCGAACGCTATCCGACAGCGTCGACACATTGAGCAGTTCATCGTTGATCTGTTGTTCTTCCTCCACCGACAATTTGACATCCGTGGATTGCGAAACCAACTCATTGATCTTTTGGTTATCCGACATGTCTAAGCTCCATTCACTCCATTTCCAACTCAT
>CAZDZX010000015.1:0-16046 GCA_964510005.1 uncultured Pirellulaceae bacterium | reverse complement strand
CCAACTCATCCTGCCAACTTGCGCCAGCCCCAGCATTGTAAAATGCGATCGGATTCACAGACTTGAATCGACAAACATTAGTTTGCCACAAATCCGATAGGTGTCCAACTCTTCACTGACGCTTCGATCAAAAACAATGGACTGAACTTGCACGATGGCCTGCTGGAAATTCTGAAAAAACCGGAAGATTAGCGTTTTTCAGTGCTTTTAGGGACCTGTTTGCTGTGGTTCCGAAAAACCATGAGCGCTACAAAGCTCCCTTATCAACGCTGACGCTAGTTTCACGACATTCCTTACTGGACCCAGTCTAGTTAGTCGATAATTTCACGTTTGAAAGTGGCAATATACGGCCTCTTGCAAACCTTTAATAAATATCTCTGAAATGATTGATCAATCTGTAAGGAAGGGATTGGCCTCCCGTTGAATGTGTATTACCGCAACGACCTCTGGAGACAGAAACATGATCGACTTTGAAAAATTTGTGACACACGATGGCATCGCTGTTGTCAAAGTAAATGGTTGACTGGAAGCGTTCTCTTGTCCTTACTTCTTCGGGTGCATGGAAGATCTGAACCGCGATGGGTATCGCGAGATCGTGATCGACTGCGAAGACATCGGGCTAATTTCAAGATCATGTTTGAACACTCTGATTAAAGCACGTCAGCGTGCCCGCAAAGATGGCGGCCAGATCGTTTTGGCCAACGTCAACACATCATTGCTTGAGGTCATTGGATTTCTTGGCCTGAAACGAATGTTCGGAATCTATCCCTCGGTGGATCGAGCCCTGATCAAGATTCGTCGAAAGATGCGACGAAAAAACCGAAAAGGCGAACTGGCGAGTGTAGCCAGCTAATCCGTTAGCCAGCATCGCTTAATTGAAATTCGAACACTTTTTATAAGGAACTGAAAATGGTCAAACACACGAAACAAAATTCGACGCAGTCCACGGATTCCGTTCACCCGATTTGTAAACACTCCACCGATCCCGCGAAATGCGCGGAATTCGTCGCGAACCTTGAACTCGGAGGTGGAGACCTACAAGACGCCAGTCCGCGCGAAAACACAAGGTAGTCACCTGCGGAAAACAACTTGATATACGTGGTCTGTTTCGGCGCCACCTTTGGCTGGCACCATTCTGGGTATTCCCATGCCTTGTTTCGGAAATCAAATCGGCCGACCAGAGGTTTCGTTTCATCTAAAACGAACAGGGCATAGAGGGCGCTCGATCCAACATCGCGCCACAACCCAAGACATCAAAATCGATTTGGAATTGGTTTGTTCGTAGTCTCATTCGATATCGGTTCCGACACTCATGTCGCAACTACGATATCGCCTCTCATTGGCAATGCAAAATCTTCGCCAGGACGGTGTACCGATTTTACGAGGCATTCTCAAAACAAATCAGTCAATCGATGAAGGAATCAGAGCAATCAAATTGCTCTGATTCGACTTGCTGAACCATTTACCTTTCTGCAGCGGGCCGTTGTCCGCGGATCTGTGACCTTAGTGGAACGAATGATTCACGGGTGGTGGTCCTGAGGGTTCCGGTTCTATTATTCTGATTTTTTTGAGCACTCGTGCCGCAGAGGCTATCTTGCTGGCTCGGTCAAACCCTTCAGAGAGATTCTCAAAATTGATTTGACTGCCCCCGCCTTCGGCAACGATTTGTCGACCATAGGAGTCCGCAATGACAATGATTGTGTTGCCGCTCGAGTATCCATGCAAATCATAGGTTGGAAGATCCACCAATTGTGTCAAAGCCGGTTGTTCACGGATGGGGAGCGAGACGATGACGGTCTTTCTCAGTGCTGGCGAATTTCTACGCAGGTCAAGGAGGTTGCCCGTGATGATCTGAGTCTCATCGCTGGGGTAACCTCGATAGTCTGGTTTGTAGAAGATAAAAATGAGCGGATAACATTTTTTCTTTGCGAGTTCGACGCCTTCGGCCGCTTCATAAACGAGACCACGGTCTTGCACGTACTTCTCACCGGTCAGCTCTTCGAACACGCGTGGTCCGATTTCTGAAACGGAAGCCATGGGTTGTGCTGCGAAAATCAGATGGGATTGATCGATACCTGTCCTAACTTTCTGTTCCATTCCCAGCAAACGGGCCGCAGATCGTCTGGCAAACGTTTCCACCGAAGGGACTGGACGAAGCGGCGTTCCCGAGTTTGCGGCAACCACGTATTTGCGGACTCTCGCGTTGTATTCCGACCAGGCGGTCCGCAAATGGGAACGAGCAACTGATTCGAAATGATAAGGGGAGACGTTAAATTCAGCCAAATGCGCCGCCTTTACAAAATTGGCTTGTTGACCCAAGTCTTTGATTCGATGCTCTTTCATCTGTTTGTAGACGTCCACAGCCCATTCAGCTTCTTGAAGCAACGTGAATTGGTTGATGGGTCCTCCCACCGCGTGAATGACTCGGCCGTCAGGAGTGCAAAAGCAGGACGTCACGTTGCCGCCTCTTTTCACCTTTTTACCGGCGCGTTTTACGACTGAAAAATCACCGGCTTGTTGAAAGGCAGAAACAAATTTTTCGCCGATAAAGTCGGCGGCTTGTGGGTCGGACAGAGCACCTGCTCTGTATGCTTGAGCATTGTTTCAGGTGAAATCATCTTTCGAAAAATTACCGGAGACTTGCAGCAGAAAAACCAGTTTGTCGGTTTTCGATGCCGAGTGCATCGCGTGTTTAAGCGATGGCATCCAAGAGATGGCCGTCCCGTATTTGGGTAACGTTTGAGCCGCGGGTTTGCTGGGTGGAGCAGGGGCCGGCGTTATCGCTGCAACAGGAGTTGGAGCCGGGGCCGGGCCATAAAATACATTGGAAGTCGCAACCAGCTCGGGATCTTTCTCGGGTGTTTCCGGTTCCTCGAAAGGGTTGCATTCCTCCAGAGAGTTGTCCCGATCGACAGAAGGTTTCAGCCCGAAAACAAGTTTGTCTGTAAATGGACCGGTTGCTGGAGCGATGGTCGCTTCGGATATGAAACGAAGATCCTCGGCCAAGTCGTCTAGTTTATCAAATACCGACGGGCCATCCGTTTCCGTGTTGTCGTGGTTTGCGAGCGCGACGGTCGGCTGGGGCGCGATGGTCGGCTGGTTCGCGAGTTTTTGATTTTCAGCAACAGGCGCCTGTTGGCCAGATCCGGCAAGCAAGCTTGCGACAATGATCGCAGCAAACGATAGAGCGACCGTCAAATGAAGACGGCTGACACTCCAAGCCCTCTCGCTGGGATTGGTAAGCTGGATGGGCTCGTCATTCGCCGCCAAGGCATCCTCACAGATGGCTTCGACAGGCACGGCCAGCGATGGGATGCTTCTCTGCGGCGAGGGGATAGGTAGGCGCTCTAAAGGATCCGAAGAATCAGAAGTTAGAACTTCTAGGTTTTCTTCCTTGTCTTTTATTTCTGATGGACGCTGAAATGAAAGCGTCTTGTGCCGCCCCAACTCAGGGAACGGCAACGGAGATCGGTTTTCGCCAGTAACGCTCATAGTGCTTCTTCTCCATTTGCGGACGTGCTGGAAATAGTATGCCAAATTCTGCTATCTGTGTGTGGTAGCCCAAGGCTCAGCGTCACGGAGAAATTTAGAAATTTTCCATCCTTAAACGGCAAAGCCTCGTCAGCGGTATGCCAGGACCAGAAATCGCGCTGCTGACAATGAGAGCTCGTAAGTTATTGACGGGTTACGGGTGCTTTTTCGAAAATGCTTGCAAAAACAGAGGTCATTATCAACAGACGGGATCGCAGATTGATTTTGTCCCGGAGGGACATTTCAACGCCACTTTGTGGCGACAATCTAAGTAAGTGCAATTCGGCTAGTGCCTTGCCGCTCACAAACGCTTGCAAGTCCAAGCTCACGTCCTAATTCAGCGCATCACAGCGCTGAAATGCGTAGCAATTCAACAATACTGCCCGTCTTGTGAGGGTAGGCGTAAATTTCGTAATAGGACGGTTCGTCTGACAAAAAGACCTTCCATCCAACGGGGTAGTCCGATCGGTCAACGGTGTGCTTTCGTTCGAAGTCGGATTGGTTTTCTTGGTATTGATTCCGCTCGCTATCTGAAAGTTTCATGGGGCCTTCGAGATCAAATCCTTTGGCATCCGCCGCAAGCATTGCATTCCCGTAATTCAGCGCGGCCTTGTCAGGAGCTAGGGGCGACTCAAAACGGGCATAGAACGTCGCCCCTTCAAAACTAAATTTGGGGTTGGACTCAGCCGCCAGTACATCCCACCCCTTGGGAACTGGAATTCCTGCTGGCACCGTGGGTGGTTTTTGTGAACATCCGCAAACCGACACTAGGAACAAAAGTGTAATCGCGAGTCGTGATTTTCTACGAGAGATGGCCATTTATTTTATACCTTGTGAAAACTGGACCAACCTAAGCCGATCACGATCCTGGCCTTTTGATCGAACACAACATCAAGATGACTGACTGGCTCAATTTTTCTGAAAGCTGGTGATCCTACAACTACTTAGGGGCGGCCTGCCTTGTGTCACGTTAACTTTTTTTATTTTGATATTCGCAGCTCAAATTCGTCAACAGTACCTGACGACATCCTGAGAAAAACAAACCGACAGGCACGCCTAGTTTGGCAAAACCTCAAAATCCACGTTCATGAAGCGAATAGCGTCGTGTACGTGGATTCTCTGTTTGGGTTATGATGTTAAAAAATTCTTCGGAACAGGTAATTAAGGAACGGGTAAAAAATGGCAAACGGTACAGTGGGCGTTGGCGGAAAAACGATCGAAGCGGCCCTAGGTGAACTCTCGAACATGACCGCTGGCGTGCCGCGGATTGCCACCGAGGAATTCAAACAGCGGCTTGAGAAACTTCAAACACTGATGCAGGAACAAGGCGTCGGCGCGACCTACTTGCATGCCGGAACCAACCTGTACTACTTCACAGGTCTCAAGTGGAGCCCCAGCGAACGCATGGTCGCGGCGATCGTTCCTGCAGAAGGCGAAATTCGCTACATCGCCCCCCAATTCGAACTCGATACGCTGCGAGACTACTGGAAACTTCCGGCCGAAATTCTGGCGTGGGAAGAGCACGAAAGCCCCTACGCTTTGCTCGGACGTGGCCTCGCATCGATGAACGTCGCCGACAAAGAACTTCTGCTCGACGAAGCCACGCCGTACTTTATTGTCAACGGCATCCAGTCGGCCAACCCGGACCTTAAACTGGGCCACGCCCAACCACTCACCCAAGCCCTCCGCAGCCGAAAATCGGCAGCGGAAATTAACCTCATTCGCCGCGCCCATGAAATGACGCTAACCGTTCACGCGGCAGCGGCTTCGATTCTACGACCGGGTATCACAACGCCCGAAGTCGTGGACTTTATCGACAAAGCTCACCGCAAAGTCGGCGCCGCGGCAGGATCTTATTTCTGTATCGTGCTATTTGACGTGGGCACCTCGTTCCCACACGGGGTCAAGGATGCTCAAACGCTTCGTGAAAACGACTGGGTGCTGTTCGACACCGGATTTTTACTGGACGGCTACAACTCCGATATCACTCGCAGCTTCTGCTTTGGCGAACCCACCGAAGCCCACCGCGTGGCTTGGGATGCGGAAAAGGCGGCTCAGATCGCGGCCTTTGACGCGGCTAAAATCGGCGCCCCCTGCGAAGCCTGTGACAACGCAGCTCGCGCATCGCTAGAAAGCGCCGGCTATGGTCCCGACTACAATCTGCCCGGACTTCCGCATCGAACCGGTCACGGCTGTGGGCTCGACATTCACGAAGGCCCCAATCTTGTTCGTGGTGAAACAACGCCGCTGGACGTTGGCATGGTCTTTAGCAGCGAACCGATGCTGGTGATTCCCGATCAATTCGGCGTTCGACTGGAAGATCATTTTTACATGACCGATTCTGGGCCGCAGTGGTTTACACAACCTTCGCATTCGATTGACGATCCGTTTGGAATCAACGCCTAGCGTTAGCGAGCATGAAGACGCGATGATTGTAGGGCCGGTTCCTACCGGCCAGCGTTGATGATCGGCCGGTGGGAACCGGCCCTACTTACTCAACTTAACTCTTCATAGACGGCAGGCTTCACGGCCCGACCGAAGATCACTAGTTGGCGTCTGCGAATTCCAACTGAGTTTTCAGCACGACATCGCGACGCGTCAAAAATGCGTCAACGCATTGCGGGTCAAAATGGGTGCCACGTTCCTCTTCCAAAATCGCGAAACAGCGATCGATTGGAAATGCGTCTTTGTAGGGACGAGACGATGACAGGGCATCGAAGACATCGGCGACGGCGACGATGCGGCCTTCGATAGGAATGTCTTCACCAGCCAGTCCCAATGGATAACCGGTTCCATCAAACCATTCATGGTGTGTCAGAGCGATACGTCCGGCCAGTGCCATGAAATCATCATCGTCAGTTTCCATGATCTGCGATCCGATCGACGTGTGTTGATGCACTTCGAGCGTCTGCTGCTGGGTGAGCGGTTCAATGATGTTTTTTCCGAATCCTGTATGGCGCTGAATCATCTTGAATTCGTCGTGAGTCAATCGCCTTGGCTTGCGGAGGATTGAGTCGTCGATACCGATTTTCCCGATGTCGTGCAATTGAGCCGCTTGTTCGAGGGCGTCCAGTCGGGAACCTGACCACCCCAATTCTTCGGCGATCAATCGGGTGTAGCGTCCGACTCGCAAAATGTGTCGACCGGTATCGTCATCGCGATACTCTGCAGCGCGGGCCAAGCACTGGACGACGTTTCGCCGAGCCGTCAGCAATTGGCGAGTTCGTCGTTCCACGGCAGCTTCCAATTCGGCTGCGTGACGCGACAGTTGATCCTGATGCGATTTTGCTGTCAGCACTTTGCGCAATCGCAGCACTAACTCCACCCGCTCAACGGGCTTGCTCAGCAGGTCCGTCGCTCCAAGTTCTAGGGCTTGCATCCGCGTGGCCTGATCCGCAGTAGCCGTCAAAAAGATAACGGGCAACTGAGATGTTTCCGGATGTTCACGAACCGCGGACAACACATCCAGCCCAGACAGACCCGGCATGTGAATATCCAACAGCAACACGTCCGGCGGGTTGTCAAAGATTTCCTGCAAAGCCTCCGCAGGCTGTGTTGAACTGACGATGTCTTGGTAACCTTCCATCGCAAGGAACGCTCTGACGACGTCAACGTTGATCGATTCGTCATCCAGCAAGTAAATCTTAGCCGAAGCCATACCTGCTGTTTGATCGTGTCCGGATAGATTGGAGATCGATTTGACCGGTGTGGTCGTCGACAGGCCAGCAATCGTTGCCGCATAGTTCACGGGGGTTGCTGCTGTTTGCGAAATCAGATTCGAATCGTGAGATTGCATCAATATGCTCCGGAGAAAGGTAGGCGTTGCGAGGCAGGAAGAGCTTAATTCCAACAGAAACATAGCTTTCTTCTGCTCGTTTGGTGAGAAAAAACACTAATAAATTACCCGCTGCGATCTCACAACCTGACCTATGTTTGCTGTTCAGCAAGGTTTCTTTGTATGGGAATCGAGACCGAACGCTTACCAAAAGAAGGACAGAGAGGGTAGGGTTGTGTCAATTGAAACGGATATTTCTGAGCCAAACGAAGTAGAACTGCTGCAGAATCAGTTGCGGCAAGAAATTCAAGGCCGGCAACAGGCAGAAGCTGCGCTAGAATCCAAACGACGGGAAGTGAAGCGCCTTGAACTGATCTCTAGGCACACCCTGCACGCTGTGATCGTGGCCAATTCAGCGGGAGAAATCGAGTGGGCCAACGAGGCATTTACTCGGCTTACTGGCTACCCATCTCACGAAGTTCTAGGACGTCGCCCCGACGACATTTTACAGGGACCTGAAACTGACCCTGAGACCCAGAAAATCGTTCGAGAAACACTGGGGGCTGGCCAACCCGTTGACGTCGAGATCATTAATTATAACCGGGACCGAGAACCGTATTGGGCTCATCTGCAGATCACCCCCGTTTGTGATGACGACGGAGAGCTGTTGCATTTCATCGCCACGCAGACCGACATTTCGCAAAGCAAACAACAGGCTGAGCTGCTTGATGGTTCCGAAGGGATCTACCGCGATCTTTTCGAAACCACGCGCGACGCAATCATGTCGCTGGATGATGCCGGCTTCTTCAATTGCAACAACGCAACTCTCAAGCTGTTCGGTTTCGATACTCGCGAAGAGTTCTGCATGAGTCATCCACTCACCCTGTCGCCTGAATTCCAACCCGATGGTCGCAAGTCAGTCGATGCGATAGCGGAAGTGGTCGGCAAGGCTTTCCGGGATGGCAACAATCAATTTGAGTGGCGTCACTGTCGTCGCGATGGCACAGAGTTTGACGCAGAAATTAGCTTGAGTCGCTACCAGATTGAAAGCGGACCAGTTATTCAAGCGTCTGTGCGTGACATCTCGGAGCGAAAAGCAGCAGAAGCGGAACTGATCGACGCAAAACAAGCTGCCGAGCAGGCCAGCCAAGCAAAAAGTGAATTTCTTGCCAACATGAGTCACGAAATTCGCACGCCGCTGAACGGCATTTTGGGATTCACTGAAATGCTCCGGCGTAACAATTACCCCAAAGCCAAACGAGTTCAGCATCTGAAGTTGATTCAAAGCAGTGGTCAGCATCTGCTGGGATTGATCAACGACATTTTGGATCTTTCCAAAATCGAAGCCGGCAAGATGCAGTTCGAGCGTCGTCCCTGTTCAATTTGGAACATTATTCAAGAAGTCACCTCTGAGCTGAGCCTTCGAGCAATCAACAAAGGATTGATACTGAAGTTGCATGCCAAAACCCCTCTGCCCACGAATGTTCGCAGCGACGCCGTGCGGCTGAAACAACTACTGACCAACTTGGTTTGCAACGCCTTGAAGTTCACCCCCACCGGCAAAGTTATGATCTCTGTGAGTTGCGTGGAGCCTAGCAGGAATACCGATTTCGGTCATAGCTCCCAGCCAAGCATCGTCCTTGAGGTTCACGACACCGGAATTGGAATCGCGCAAGAAAGCCTACAGAATATCTTTGCTCCGTTTAACCAAGCCGACAACTCAATCACTCGTCGCTTTGGGGGCACCGGCTTGGGCCTCGCGATCTGTCGACGAATCGCCGAAGGACTCGGCGGTCAAATCGAAGTCGCCAGTGAAGTCGGAGTTGGCAGTCTGTTTCGCGTCACTTTGCCCATCGGCCGCCTCGATGGCGTCCCGATGATCGACCCCTCAGAACTGCAAATCGAAACAGTCAGCCAGCTGACCGATGGGCAGAAACACGCGAGAGATACTGTTACCGATTCAGTCCAGACCCTACCTGCGGGCACCCAGATTTTGCTCTGCGAGGACGGAGATACGAACCGGGAACTGGTGGAACTGGTGCTTGAAGAAGCAGGTGTCGCGGTAACCACCGCCGTCAACGGCATTCGAGGTTTAGAGGCGGTCAAGAGTCAACCGGATCAATTCGATTTGATTCTGATGGACATGCAGATGCCGATCATGGATGGGTATACGGCAACCACACAGTTGCGAGAACTCGGATACGATCGTCCCATCATTGCTTTGACTGCCCACGCCATGCTCGGTGATGAACAGCGCTGCCTTGATGCTGGATGTACCGGTTACTTGACCAAGCCGATCGATATTCCACAACTACTGCTGGCAATCCAAGATGCCCTGCTGCCCGGCCAATCGAGCGACGAAAATGCTGAAGCAAATGTTGAAGCTGCTACTACGAAAAAGCTCAACTCAGTCAACACTCCAACCGAATACGACTCGCCGATCTATTCATCGCTGCCATCCGAACTGCTCGCGTTCCAATTGATTATCGAGCGATTTATCGTCGATAAGATGCCTGCCGCGATTGAAGAAATTCAAACCGCTATTGATCGCGAAGACTGGCAACAAATCGGCAAACGAGCTCACGCACTGGTGGGATCTGGCGGCACGGTCGGCTTCGCCTGTTTCACCGAACCAGCCAGAAAGCTGGAAAAAGCCGCAAAGCAGCAAGACCTAAACGCCGCCCAATGCCTGCTGCTAGAGATTAGGTCGCTGGCTGACCGATTGGTCAATCCTCGATCCGAAGTCAACGTTTAGCGAACGGGACGTTTTCGCCGATGTCCAGGGATTTCCCTAAATTTTCGGCTTCGTTTTCGTCGTCTGGACTGGTTATCGCGGCCACCCCTCACGCATAAGTGCTATTCCTAGGTTTTCGCTTGAAAACTAACGGCTTTGGTACTGCCGTGACCTAGAAAACTGTATTGGAACCTCGAGTTAGGGACCTATTTGGATTAACCCGTTCTAACCCACGACCAACACGCGACTGTTTGAGAAATAAAGCAACCCAACCTTGGGTTTCCAGTCAAGATTCAGATGTTACTTTCAAAACCACAACCAAGCCCCATTCAAATCGATAAGCCCGAGAATATTCGGGCGCGGCGAGTCTGGCTATTGGTCGACATTCTGTTTCTGACGTGGGGGTTCTTCTACCTGTTTCTGTGGCTTCGCGGCCACCAAACCGCAGCCACCGTCTGTCAGTTCGAAGCCTTGTGCTACGTCGTGATCCACGTACTGCTGCGAAAAAGCCAAAAGTTCATCACTGTCATGAACCTCTATCTCATCTGCGGTGCGTTAGGAGTATTTCTTGTTTCCGTCTCCGACCCGAAACTTGCCTACGCCATATTCTTCTTACCGGTTTCCATTTTGGTTGCCTCTTGCGTGCAGGGATTGAGACAAGCTTCGTTTTGGTTTGTGGCAAGCCTACTGCACTCCGTTGCCTATTTTGTCTACGTGTATGGATTTCAGGAAACGCTGACAAACCATTGTGACGCTCTGGCACTGTCACTGGGCGTTTCGTCCTGCGTATTCTTTTGTTGTCAACAAGCAGAATCGAGTTTTCAAAGTCAAACCCAAAGCCTGATCGATTTTAGCAGTGCACTGCAAAACCGCAGTGACGAACTGGAGCGGCTCGCCACAACCGATTCACTGACAGGGTTGACCAATCGATTCCAATTTCAAAATAAACTTGAAGAAGTGGTCGAACTGGCCAGCGACCAACACAAAGTCGCGCTCTTTTTGATCGACATGGACGGATTCAAAGAAGTCAACGATACTCTCGGCCATGCCACCGGCGACCATATTCTGGTCGAAATTGGAGAGCGGCTATCCGCTACGATCGGGCCTCGCGCGAGCGTCGCAAGATTAGGTGGAGACGAGTTTTGTGTGTTGTTAAGCGACGTGTCGTCGAACGAAACTGCCGATCAGCTCGCTTGGGAGATTGTTGAATTGCTGGCACGCCGTCGATACAACATTAGCGAAAACGAAATCACTCTCGACACCAGTGTCGGATATGCGATTTGCCCAGATCATGCACAGTCATCCAAGCACCTGCTTTCATTTGCTGACACGGCGATGTATCACGCCAAGAACGCAAACCAGAACGTAGCAAGATACCAGTCCGAAATGACGGAACTTATCAGCGCCAACCGCCTGATGAACGAACAGCTGGCCGAAGCTCTCGAAAATGAAGAATTTCATCTGATCTATCAGCCCCAATTGGATACCACCACCAACGAAATCGTCGGAGTGGAAGCTTTGATGCGTTGGACCCACAACGGAACGACGATTTCGCCAGGCCGGTTTGTGCCGCTACTGGAGGAAACAGGACGAATCGTAGAGGTCAGCAAATGGCTCGTTCATGAGGCCTGCCGGCAACAAGCTCATTGGCGACAACTGGGACACGACCTCTGCGTTTCGGTCAACATCAGTGCACTTCAATTCCGCGACGAAGGCTTTGTCGACAGTGTGGTCGATCCTCTCCAGGAGTTTGGCGTCGCTCCAGAAAAATTAGAACTCGAAATCACCGAAGGGATTCTGATCGAAAATATCGAACAGGTGACCGAGAAGCTCAATCATTTAAAGTCGCTGGGATGCCGGATCAGTATCGATGATTTCGGCACAGGCTATTCTTCATTGGCCTACTTGAAACAGTTCCCACTGGACAAGCTCAAAATTGATCGTGCTTTCGTCAAAGATATTCCGACTGGAGATGACGGCTTGATCGCCACCGGAATCATCGTCTTGGCCAAACTGCTCGAACTCGAAGTCATCGCTGAAGGCGTCGAAACGATCGAGCAACTGGAATTCTTGCGACACCACGGTTGCAATCTAATTCAGGGATACTATTACAGCCCACCGGTCGATCCTGCTGAGATCGCATCCATGCTCAAACCAGCAAGTCGCACTCTGGTCCCATCGTAACCCGGCAGAGCGAACTCGCGAATGCATTCCTGCAATCGCATTATGAATTCAATTATGAATTCGAACCGCAGCAACCGCACAAACATCCGTAGCGTCGGTTCAGCAAATGCGCCGAAACAAGCAACAGGCCACCAAAGGGTGTGATCCACGGCGCCAAAACAGAAAGCAAACCCTTGTCGGTTTCTTCTGAATGACTTGCAATTTCAGCAGGAACTTCCTGCCCCTCAGCCACCGCTAGTGATTGACAGTGCTCACACGAACTACACGTCGCACACGTTGCCTCGGCAGCAATCACGCCGGAAGACTCAACCACTGGCGTTTCGCTGCACGCGGCACAGCATTCACCCGCCAGCCCGAAGGCAGCGAACGTAATAATAACCAGCCCGCAGGCAGCAATAGAAACCGGAATCCAATTTCCGTGCTTTCTTACCCCAGGCACAAAAGCAGCGATCGCGATCAGGAAGCAGATCAACGCCATCCATTTGTGAAATGCTTCATCGGCCAGAAAGCTCAGTCCCAGCGCCGGCAAGTAAGCGATCACAAACGGCATCGCCGCACAGTGAATCGCACACCCAACCGAAGCAATTACCCCCAGCGAATCTCGCCAAGTCGATAGGTCGCCGGTTTCGGCTGCTGTTGTTTCGGGCGTTTGAGCCGAAATTTGGACTGTATTCATTTTCTTCTCTTAGGATCTTCCGGGACGCTGGAGAAACGCAACCGGTCTTCAGGTAACTGGACTGGCTCCAAAAATCGGTGCTTCTACACGCGAAGGGCCACTTCTCTATGTCACGCCAAGGTTTTACTGCACCAACCCCGCAAATGCAACCCTTGTGCATGTGCTCAATTTGGACAATCGTCGTGGCGAGCCTCTTCACGAGAGCCATTTTTTGCAAAAAAGTAACAAATGAGTAAAACTTACCCCACGCGTCGAATCTGTTTTCAGCCGTCGAGCTGTTGGTTGTCATCGCATGTATGTTAAGATCAAGGCAGCTTCAGAACCAATCCGCTGAGCGGCAGGCCACTTCCGTTGAGCGGTAGGGCGCTAGCCGCCGGTATCCGAAACGCAACGGACCGACGGCTATCGTGTCGTCGCTCACAAAACAGCAAATTCTGAATCTCAACTGAAGATTTGAACCGCAAATTTGAAAATCCAGCCGAAACCATGAGCGATCGCAAATCCGCCCCGTCCGAATCCATCAAACTCGCCATTCGCGAAGCGGGTTTGCGTGCCACCCCCGCAAGAATCGCCACGCTCAAGCTACTGCATGGGGCAACCTCGCCGCTGACACATGCAGAAGTCGCCGAAGAACTACAGGATTTGGGAGTCGACAAAGCAACCGTATTCCGCAACCTCAACGACATGGCGACAGCCGGTCTGTTACGCCGCACTGAATTGGGAGATCGCGTCTGGCGCTTCGAACTCATTGCGGACGACGGTCACGGTTCGGCCCATCCACATTTCGTATGCGTCGATTGTGGCACCGTATCCTGCATGGACGAAATCAAGCTCACTGCCGGCAGCCTTCGGCTCAGCCAAGAATTCGGCGAAGTCACCGAAATCCTACTCCGCGGCCACTGCAACAATTGCGAGTAAGCTCACCAGTAAAGCATGCTCAACGCAAAAGCGTGAGCATGGCACCCGACAAGTCTGCTCTACGGGACTTTTAGGATCGTTTCTTAATTCGCGTTAATTTGCGTCCATTCGCGGTTCTTTGTTCGTGGATCGCATTGATTCGCCGCTAGATCGGTACGAAAGCCGACTCCACATGGCTGTAGCCGAATACGCGAGCGGAGGGGTCATCGACGACCCAACCGTGCACAGCCGTCAGCCCTTGTTCGACGCGCTGAGCGAAAAAGGCGTGGGACAACAAATTGTCAATTTGGCAAAGCACGTGTTCGCAGATCATCAACGTCAACCGTTGATCAAAGTTGTTTGTGGTATAGCTTTCGTCGACAAGGGCACGAGTCCCCCGCTCAAATCTTGCTCGAAAACTGCCCATGTCAGAATATCCGGCCGGACAAGGACGTAGCCAATTTTCAATTACTCCACAATAAAGGTGGCCACACACGATCACGTGCCGAAAATCGTACATGTCAAACAAGGCCTCCACATCGTCAAAAGTAAGCCCGTCAATGCTCTCGGATTCGTTTTTCGAAGGTATCGAACCGGCAAGGTGCTGCAGGACCACGCTGCGATTGGGCGTGTGAAAAGAAATATCGTCGGGCGCCGACCCGAGCTCCGCGCAGGCGACGATCAACGTGTCCCGCTCCCGAACTTCGGCCGGATACATCAGCTCTTCCACTGAACCAAAGGCGTGTAGGGGAAACCGATGCAGCCCGCGCTGCAGAGAAAACTTTCGATCGACAAGGCTCACTGCAACAATCCTTAAATGGGGAGGCCAACGTTTTCGATGCCGCAACTAGGCCGCTGGCCGTAGATGCGATTAAAATGCACGTGCAAGTTTTATGCATTTTGCGCCCAATCCAGTTGCAATCCAATTGCAATTACGGCTAAACTCTGTCGAAGTTACAATTTTTTTGAAAGACTTAAGGAACGCGGAGAACGGCATGATTGCAGACCAATTGATTTTTGAAGCCCAGAAAGCATGGGGAGAAGGCATCATCAAAATTGGTAAGGTTTTTCTCGACAAGGGCGATTACAAAGCCGCTGCGGAAGACCATATCGACGAGTTTTACAATTACCAGGACGGGCAAGTTCTGTTCAAGCCAACGTTGGCCGCACAAAAGCAGTTCCGGTTGGATTTCGATGGAGCTTTGTCCTACTTCGTGGGAGGCAACAGCGACTATCCCGAGGATCATGGCTTTGCGATCAAGCCTTGGTCGGCTGTTCGCTGGGAGAGCATCGGCACCAAAATCTCCGGTGACATGGGAGTCGCCATGGGCAACTACTATTTCACACCGCACGAAGGTGGAGAGGACGTGAAGGTTGAGTACTCTTTTGCCTACACGATCAATTCAGACGGCCGACTGAAGATTGTGCTGCACGGTTCGCACCTGCCATACACTCCATTGAACTAACAAAGTTCAGCCCAGACAAAAGGTGGCACAGGCTTCCAGCGCTGGAAGCCTGTGATCGAGCGCGTTGCGAGCGCCACGGGTCACGCACACGAAGCCGACAACTGTCGTGAGGAGGCGGTTAATTCCACACGGCAATATGAGCGGTGGGTGCCATGGTCACGCTGGTCGTGACCATGTTGAGCCAAGCATTCAGTCAACTCATTCTTTTCAGGCATTTCGCATGCTCATCGCTTCGCGGTGAGCATGGCACCCTTAAACCGATCCACCCAACAAGAGCACCGTCTTGGGGTCGCCACTGCTGTCGCCCCTCGGGGCTAAACACGCTTGACCACAGGCTTCTGGCGCTGGAAGCCTATGCCTCCGTTTCGAATTCCAACTGAAAACGAGACTACCTTTCCGCGAGGCACTCGAGGAGTCCCCGTTCTATATCACTCCAGTCCGCATCTTGGTCTTCGAAAATAATCTCTAGGCGACTGTCACGGCGCCACGTCGATTCCGTGTATGCGATGGCGTCTTTGGCGCGGTTGATGGACCACCAGTCTCCGTCGCAATGAAAAATCCCTTTCAAACGAAGCACCGATGGGACTTCGCCTAGAAATTTCACCAACGCTCTGCGGTTGAAAACCTCGTCGACATGAAAGATCCATCCGCATGCCTTGAAATCTGACCCTGCACTTTGAAAACGAAGCGGGCGTCCGGGAGAGGGTGTCGAATCAATTGAGGCCGGAACGTCTTCATCGCTTGAGTCAAGCATCCGAATGTCAGCGGCGGGCGGGGCAGGGT
>CAZDZX010000014.1:23394-27812 GCA_964510005.1 uncultured Pirellulaceae bacterium | reverse complement strand
GGCTTGCCGTGCGCCTAAAATGGATGCGCCACATCCATAAAAAAAGGCAGCCAGCGATTGCCGACTGCCTTTGGAAGAATGGGTTCGCCAAAGCGACCTATTTGTTCTTCTCTTCTTTTTCTTTACGGCGACGATCGACGACTTCTTCCTGAACATTGGAAGGTGTCTGGCGATAGCCTTTAACTTCCATCGAGAAAGTTGCCTGTCCCTGTGACATCGAACGAAGATCCGTCGCGTAACCAAAGGTCTCGCTTAGAGGAACTTCACACATGATCGTCACCGAGCCGTCAGCTTTGACGTCTGTTGATTCGACGATACCGCGACGTGAAGTCAAATCGCCAACAATTCCACCTTGGAACTGCTCAGGTGATTCAATCTCAACCAACATCACTGGCTCCAGCAGAACCGGCTTTGTTTTCGGCATGTACTCGCGGAACATACCGCGGGCAGCCGTTTGGAACGCCATCTCCGACGAGTCAACGTCGTGGTACGAACCGTCCTTGAGGTGGCACTTCAAGCCAACCACAGGGTATTCAGCCAGAACGCCTTTGACGATCGAAGTCCGCATGCCTTTTTCGACAGCAGGGATAAACTGCTTCGGGATACGACCACTAACGATCGAGTCCTCGAATACGAAACGCTCATCACCGCCCTCTTCATCGTCCTCAGCGAGAACTTCCAGAGCACCTTTGATGTGGGCGAACTGACCTGAACCACCCGACTGCTTCTTGTGCTTGTAGTCGAAATCGGCGGTCTTGGTTGGCGTCTCGCGGTAAGAAACTTTAGGAGCACCGACGTTCACTTCGAGTTTGTACTCACGACGAATACGCTCGACGTAAATATCAAGGTGAAGCTCACCCATTCCTGCGATCAACGTCTCGCCCGTTTCGTCATCTGTCGAAACGCGGAACGTTGGATCTTCTTTACGGAAACGCTGCAGGGCCTTACCCAGCTTTTCACTGCTGGAACGCTCGGCAGGTTCAACGGCAACTGTGATCACGGCTTCGGGAACGAAAATATTCTCCAGAGAACATGTCTTCGGTGCGTCGGCGTAAGTATCACCGGAAGCACTGTCGATGCCCATCACGGCAACGATGTCACCGGCGTAGGCTTCATCAACTTCCTCTCGCTTATCGGAGTGCATCCGGACGATACGGCTGAATCGCTCTTTGCGGCCGGTACGCTGGTTGAAGTACGTGCTGCCTTTCTTGATCGTGCCTTGATAAAGACGCATGTAAGTCAGCTGACCGAAGGCATCTTCAACAAGCTTGAACGCCATGCCGACCAGAGACTTGTCCTTATCGGGAGCAAGTGGAATCTCTTTATCGGGATCTTCGTAGTCCATCGCTTTGATTTCACGCTCAAGCGGTGAAGGCAGGTAGCGACAAACCGAATCGATCAGAGGCTGAACGCCTTTGTTGCCCAAAGCAGTTCCCATATAGACAGGAGTGATGCTTTGAGACTGAATTGCGTCAGTGGCAACGCTGTTGATCAGATCTTCAGGAACTTCTTTCTCGTTGAGCAGCAGTTCCATCATTTCATCGCTGAACATGGAAAGGGCTTCGAGCATTTCCTGACGCTTGGCCGCGACTTCGTCCGCGATGTCAGCAGGAACTTCGCCTTCAACGACTTTCTCGCCTTTGGCACCTTCGTGACGATAGGAAACCATGCGGATCAAATCCACAACGCCTTCGAAGGTTTCACCGGCACCGATGGGGTACTGGAAGAAAACAGCGTTGGCGGCCAGCTTGTCACGCATCTGCTCGATCACGCTAAACGGATCGGCACCGGTGCGGTCCATCTTGTTGATGAACGCTAAACGTGGAACTTTGTAGCGGCGCATCTGACGGTCAACAGTCAGTGACTGAGCCTGAACGCCACCGACGCTACAGAGAACAAGGATCGCACCGTCGAGAACGCGAAGTGAACGCTCGACTTCCACAGTAAAGTCAACGTGGCCAGGTGTATCGATCAAGTTGATGGTGTGATCACCCCACATCACTTGAGTCGCGGCACTGGTAATGGTAATGCCACGCTCCTTCTCAAGTTCCATGTGGTCCATAGTAGCGCCGTCACCGCCACCGCGAACTTCTTCGATTTTGTGAATGCGACCTGTGTAAAACAGGATCCGCTCACTCAAAGTAGTTTTGCCGGAGTCGATATGGGCAGAGATCCCGATGTTTCGGACTTTCTTCAGGTTCATTGAAGCACCATCAATAAAAGTTATTCTTGAAAGGTAATAAATTAAAAAACGCCATGGCTAATTCAGCCAAAGGCAACAATAAACGTTACGGACTATCGACGCTCAGCTCATGGACCGGTAACGCAATTGATGCGTTGGCTGACAAAAAGCTCAAGAAGCGACTACGAAATTCTGATAGCAACCGATCACGTCCATGCGATCTTATCGCGTACCTCGCAGTGCATTGCTCTTGTCGAAGCAAGTCCTGATAACGTAAAGGCCGATATTGTGCCGTAGCGAGAATGATAGTTAATTGACGGAATCTGGGAAGGCCATTTTGAGGTTTTAAGTCAGCATTGCGGGATCCGACACAGCCTCATACTCGCAAAAGCAGGCCTGTTCAAATGCTGGAAACCTAGGCAACCTTTCAGGCAGTTGCGGGGACATTTGTGACCCGTTTCCGCGGATGTCCGCTAAAGACCCCTGAAAAAGCGTCTGGAACGACCATCGGATGTGATGGCATCGGGAACGGAACTTCCATCTGCAAGCCCGATTCAGCCACGATCTCGTGAGCGATGGTCTCCAGTTGAGCCAAATTGGCTCCAAAGCGACGATGAAAAGTCCGTCCATCCATGGGCTCGATCAGCCGAGAATTCATCTCTCGGATGAGGCTCATCTGAGAAATGTCGACAACACCATCGGTCCGCTGACCGTCTTTGGTTTGCTGATGCCACTCCCGAAAGAACTCTTGCATGAAGTGATTCATGACACCCAGTCGCTTCAGTCGCCCAAGGTTTCGCAAGTACATGGTTTGTTCGCACATGTGATCCTGCATAAAAATGAACGCCGTGATCGACCAGTAGATCAAGTAGTCCCACAAGATCTTGACCGGCATCACGGTCGAGTTACCAAACATTTGGTACTGGTCTTGGTAGGCCGACGCGGTGCCGTAGTAAAATCGTTTAAAGATTCGGTCGTAGGAAAACGAGCGAATGCGAAATCCTTTTCCACCGAGGTCTCGAGAAATCAAGTCGGTCAGAAACGTATTGGAAAACGCGATGAAGTCACTGCCGGGAGAATAAAACGGGTCGTGGAAAAATCCGGCTTCGCCTGTGATCCCCCAACGATGCCGCGAGAATACTTGATCGCATTCAACGGCGTAGCGTTTGATGGCGCGAAAGTCTTGAAGCTGATCCATGTTGTCGCGAACGACATCGGCCAACTGCGGTTCAAAACGATCCAGCCAGTTGACGGCTTTGTCGATCGAGTTGAAATCGGAGATGGAATGGAATTCTTCGGTGGCCACGATTCCCATACTGGTCGATCCGGACGACAGCGGAATGATCCAAACCCAATAGCCTTCCCCCATGAAGTGATTGGTGCTGTACCACCGAGCGGTTTTGCCTTCGTGGGCTTGGGACCAAGTTTGGTCTTTGCAGAGGTCGTCGATTTTGATGCGGCTATCAAAACGGAACCACGCTGCGTTTCCAATGTGCGGCGACTCTTTTTGCATCCCCAATTTGCGTTTGATCAGGGCCCGCCGACCGGTGGCATCGATCAGCCACCTGGATTCAATGGAAAGCGTCTCATCGTTGACCTTGAAATCGACTTTATGTTTGCCGCCTTTGGCTACATGAATGTCACGAATGTTGGCTTGGTCAATAAAGTCGATGCCTCGTTCCCGGCACAGATCTCCCAGATGATTTTCGAATCGCCCGCGATCCAGTTGATAGCTTGGGCAGGGCGCGTAACGCTGCCCGCCAAGCTCCCAGCGGTTTTCGATGCGAGAGTTGTCACCGGCAGGAAAGAAGAATCGCAGTCCCAGTTTGGGGAGTTGTTCGGATTTGATGTGGTCTTTCAGGCCCAGCATGGTGCCGAAATAGTGGGCCGCGACTTCGACGGTCGATTCACCGACTTTATGAGCGGCTTCGGGAACCGGATGTTTGCGCTTCTCTAGCACCGTAACCGAAGCGTTCGGAAGTTTTTGGCGAAGTTGAATTGCGAGGGTTAGCCCCGCAAGTCCACCGCCAAGGATGGTGACGTCTGACATGATGGAATTAGCCTTTGAGTTCTGAAATCAAACGGGCTGGCGGGTGAATCGCAATGGACGATTTACCGGAGCATCTAAGTTGCCATTGCCCCATCGGAGCAAACTGTTTTGTTTGGGATTGCGATAGCCTGCGGCCATCATCTTTCTTTCGCCGTTGGCCGTCACTTCTATTTTGAGGTCGGGGGT
>CAZDZX010000014.1:0-23294 GCA_964510005.1 uncultured Pirellulaceae bacterium | reverse complement strand
ACTTCTGCTTTGAGGTTGGCTGTTGTTCTTGCTTTGAGTTTGGCCATCGTCTTTGTTTTGCATTTGGCTGTTGTTTTCGTTTCGCACATCTTCAACATGGTTGTTGTGAAAACCTGTCCCGGAGGGACAACAGCGATTAGCCTCGGGTTTCAACCCGAGGTTACCGGACCCTCCACGAACCATAAGCGTCCCGGAGGGACGCCAGCGGATATGCCCGACCTCACGCACTAATTGTTCTCTATCGCTAAGAGATTCGCCAAGGCAATTTGCGCGATCTGCCCCGGAGGGACGCAAGCGGTTACTATCCTGCATGCTCACCCTCAAACAAATGTTTTTCCTGATAATCAATGCCGTGGCGTTTCAACAGCTCAATATATTCCTCATGAAACGTACGTTCACGATGGTGTTCCGCTTGGTTTTGAATGTAATTTTTCACTGCTTCCACGTTCGAATAACTCACCGTAAACGCGCTGTAACCGACTTGCCATGAAAATTTGTCGTGCGTCTTAAATTCTTCGTGGACCCATTTCGTGGAACAGGCTTTTATCTCCTTGACTGCATCGGCCACGGCAAGCGCGGGCCGAATACCCAGCAGAATGTGAATGTGGTCTTCAATGCCACCGATTTCCAGTTGAATGCCTTTGAGTCGGCGAATGATGCCGCCAATGTATTCGTAGAGACGTGGCGCAACGGTAGCCGTGATGGATTTTTGGCGGAACTTGGTTCCGAACACAATGTGATAATTGAGTTGGCTATAGGTACTCATGATTGCTGTTGCCCCTACGGGGCAAATGTCATCTTGGGGATGGTTACCCCGGGTTAAAACCCGGGGCTAATTGCTGTTGTCCCTCCGGGACAGGTGCTTGCGATGTTGTGTTTCCTAGTGCGTCGCATTCTCTCAAAAAAAGACTTAAACATGTTTTCAAATTCTATAACTCAAGCATTTCAAAAACTTCGCACAAATGGTTCTCGCTGGCTGACTCTTCGGGAATGTCGCTTTCGATCTGTGGCTGTAAGGCACGTACACGGCGAGTGATCTCGTACATGAGGTTGCGAATCAAATCGACGTTGTTCTTGAAGCGATCTTTGAGTTCGTCGTCGGGAAGCTTCTCTTTCAGTTCCCGGTTCAGACGTGTCATGATCTCGATGTTACTCTGGTCCACAAATGCGGCCGGAGCATTTACGTGGGGGTCGGCTTCATGCCAGCTTCGGAAAAACTCCTGCATCTTCAGATTCATATCGCGAATCTCTCCGACACCCTTGGACAACGATTGAATGAACGACACGTCGGTGAGTTTCTCGTTGAAATACAACAGTGCTGGGAAACCCCAATACACCGCGTAGTCCCACACGAATTTGAGCGCCATAATCCGAGGATTGCCAAACAGCGGATACTGGTCACGATAGGTCAGCAAGTTGTTCTGAAACAAAGTCAGAAAAACGCTTTGCAAAGTTGGAGCCAGTTGCTTGATTGCGTTCCCGTCAAGATCTTCTTCGATCAGTTTCCCAACCATCGTATTTCCGATGGCGATAAAATCACTGCCCGGCGAATAAAACGGATCCAGAAACGCGGCCGCTTCGCCCACCAAACCCCAACGGTCGGCACTGAACACTTGCCGCGAACCTCGCGACATCTTTTTGATCGCAAGAAAATCCTGCATCTTTTCACGATGCGGCTCAATCGATTGGGCACACTCGGGTTCATTGGCCTGCAACCACGCCATCGATTTCTCAAACGAGTTAAGCTCTTGCAGGCGATGGATCCGTGGGTCGGCAACGATGCCAACACTGGTCGAACCGGTCGCCAGCGGAATGATCCACACCCAATAGCCTTCACCCATCAAATGATTCGTGCTCAGCCATCGACGAGGAACCTTGCCGCAGAGCGACTGCCATTCTGAATCGTCGCACCATTTGTCAACTTCGATCCGGTGATCGATGCGGAACCAGACCGCATTGATATCGTGATTGAGATCTTCTTCGAGCTTCAATTTTCGTTTAATCATCGCCGCGCGGCCGCTGGCGTCGACGACCCACCGAGCCGAAATTGAACCGGGCTGCGAATCTCGCAAGAAGCGAATTTGGTGACGGGTGTCTTTTTCGCCACCGTCGGACGAATCAAGCACCAATTCTTTAACGCGAGCTCCATCAAAGATCGTCGCGCCCATCGCCTTGGCTTCCTCAGATAGGAAATTCTCCAACCGACCGCGATCCATCTGGTAACTGGGCGCCGCGAAAAAGCTGCTGCCGCCAACTTCGGTTCCCTCGGCCAATGATTGCCATGGATCTTTAAAGAAGAATCGCAAACCAAATTTAGGTAACTGTTCGTCGGTGAGATGTTTTTTCAACTTCAGTTCTTCACCGAAGTAATGGGCTCCAATTTCGACCGAAGATTCGCCGACCTTGTGCGTCGTTTCCGAAACTGGGAACTGTCGTTTTTCGACGATCGCGATTTCGATGTCCGGTCGCTTCATCAACAACTGCCGCGCCAGTGTTAAACCGGCAAGGCCGCCGCCAAGGATTGCGACATCGTATTTCCTGTTGGCAATCATGAGTTGTCATTCCTGTGGAAGGGTGGCGCAGGCTTCCAGCCCGTGAGCAATCGCGTTTTCAGTTCGCTTGAGAAACAGAACGTAAGTCTTTTACTTCGAGTCTGCATACTGCTGCACCTCCGTGATCCAGTAACGCTGTTTCTCAAAGACAGTTCCCGGCAAAGCGACCTTGTTTGTAACGGGGAACATCGCCTCAAAATCGAAAGTAACGCCTAATGTGTGCAAGCAACCCGCTCTGTCGAGCCAATTGTCGCCGGGCCCCGGGAAAGAGAGCTGGCCATCATCGAATTTTTCACTGGACCCGAAAACCAACCCTGTGTCTTTTTCAAATTCATCAGCGATGGCCATCGTGGCCTCGCGATCCAATTCGGCAAAGGCAAGTTCTTTCCAGTAGCTGCCTCCGGGCGATTTGTGGATCGGCATGATGCTGCCGGATAGGCTGCAAACCAGCGGCAGGTTCGGCGGGTAAAAATTGAATCCGTCAGCCAATTTTTCGAACGCATCCAGTGCTTCGGTGGCGGTGTCGACCGAATCAAATTTCGAAAGCAACTCTGACTGTTGGTAAACCAATACAGCCGCATCAAAGAAACACAGGCTGCCCGCTACGCAAGCGGCGGCGTATTGACCAACATCAAATCCGAAAACAAGATCCGGTTGCACGCCCCATGAATCCCAGAGCCGGGCACCGGCTGCATGGAAAGCAAACAGTTGAATGTCACTGGGCGAATCTCCCCAATCACCATTGGCAAACGATTCTGCGATGGGTTGGTAGTCTGGGAACTGTTCACCAAGTCTTTGGTCAAGTTTAGCGATCGTATCCCGAAAGACCGATTCGTCCCGGTACAGCGTTTGGGCGCCTGCGAGGTTTGCTTCACGACGGCCAAGGAAACGCCAGACTAGTTTCGGCGATCGTTTGCGGTGCCCTGCTCTGATTGAATCAAGCTCTTTCCCTGAAACAAAAGCACTCAGGCGGTCCTTCAAATCAGATGTATCGCCTGCAGTGATCGCCAATCGATGTTCGTGATGTTTTCTACCGGTCGCCAACGTACCGCACACTTGGCCGATGCAAGCGTTAGGATTTTCAGTCAGCCAACTTTGATGATTTTCAGCCAACTGCTTTAGCGACGTTTCCGTGCGAGCACTTAGCAGAAATAGATTCTTTGAGCGTTTAGGAACAGCGGCCTCGGGTTCGGTTTCTTGTGCCGGGCGATCGTGTCCCGAGAGAATTACGTGAGCATTGGTGCCCACCAATCCCAGCGCCGTGATACCGGCTAATCTTTCGTCGGTCTCTGGCCACTGCGTTTGTTCGGCGACCATCTTGACCGGCACTCGCTTCCACGGAATATGAGGACTCGGTTGCTCAAAGTGTGCTTGCGGGGGAATCGTTTCGTGATGCAGACACAACACGGTTTTGATCAAACCCGAAACGCCACCGGCGGCCTCGAGGTGGCTGATGTTTGCTTTGACCGATCCGACCAACAGCGGCTGATCGGCTTTGCGGCCCTTGCCATAGACACCCGCCGCGGCCATCAACTCCATCGGGTCACCGTACTCGGTTCCCGTTCCATGAGCTTCTAAGTATTGGACTTGGGACGGCGCGACACCTGCATCACGAAGGGCTTCTGTGATCACTCGAGATTGAGCCTTGCCGCTGGGCGCCGTGATTCCGCTACTGGTTCCGTTGTGTACGATGGCTCCGCCACGAACAACAGCCATGATCCGATCGCCATCACGCTGGGCATCGGAAAGTCGCTTTAACACCACCACACCACAGCCTTCGCCGCGCCCAAACCCCGAGGCGTCGGCACTGAATGATTTGCAGCGTCCGTCACTGGAAAGCAAACCGGCTTTGGACATCAAAAGCGAATTAACCGGTGCGAGGATCGCGTTGACGCCACCGGCCAACGCCATATTGCAATTGCCATCCTGCAAAGCGCGAACGGCTTGGATGAGTGCGACCAGCGAACTGCTGCTGGCGGTGTCGACGGCCACACTGGGTCCTTCTAGACCAAAGACGTAGCTGATGCGACCCACGCCGGCGCTATGCGAAAGCCCGGCGCCTTGGAAGCCTTCGATCACACCTTCGTCATCAAGCGTCGGCAGAAACGCATAGTCCTGCCCCATGATGCCCATAAACACACCAACGTTCGGATCGGCCAACGGCGATGTCGCAATGCCCGCATTCTCCATCGCCAGATACGAATTCTCCAGCAGCATGCGGTGCTGCGGATCGATCCAGCAGGCTTCTTGCGGAGAGATATTGAAAAAGGCGGGATCAAACTGGTCGATGTCGTCCAGAAATCCGCCTTGGCGCGTGTACATTTTTCCCGGCGTGGGTTCTTCACTATAGAACCGTTCGATGTCCCAGCGATCGGAGGGAATATCGCAAACGGAATCGACGCCGTCCAGCAAGTTTTGCCAGAACTGTTCAACGTTGCGGGCTCCGGGGAAACGGCAGGCCATGCCGATGATCGCCACGTCTTCCCGAGCGACTGATTTGCGGTCGGTAGATGAAGCACTTGCGGTGGCGTCCGTATTCGCGCCTGCGGATTGTTCCGTTTCGTTGACCAATTCGAGCACATGGTCGGTGATGGCGTCGATACTGGGGTGATCGAAAAGCATCGTCGGTCCGACATCAAATCCATCACCCAGCATCTCTTGTAGCTCAGTGCCAAATTCGACGGCCATTAAGGAGTCCAGCCCCATTTCAATCAAGGGCCGATCGGTGGCGGGTGCGTCGGGCGTCGATAGAATCCGCTGCAGCGATTCGCTCACCGTTTTCAACAGCGAGTCGCGGCGTTCCGAAGGTTTAAGCTGTTTTAGTTTAAGAACCAACTGGGAATCGCCCCGCGAGCGAGACCGCTTTGCCGGAACCAATCCCGACAGCATCGGGTTGGCGTTGCCCATCGGCATCCGCCGCCAATCGACATCAATCACGGTTGCTTGTGTCGTCGGTGAGACAATCAGCTTTTCCAGTACAGAGTGGGCATCCTCAACGGACAGCGGCGCGATGCCTTGCAGCGATAACTGCTTGCGAATGCGCTGGTCGTCGGCCATGCCCTCTGTCCACGGACCCCAGTTGATACTCGTTGCGGGCAGTCCATTCGATTCGCGTCGATGAGCCAACCCGTCCAGAAAAGCGTTGGCGGTGGCATAATTGCTCTGCCCGCGAGAACCCAGTGTCGAAGCCGCCGACGAATACAGCACAAAGAAATCGAGCGTCAGTTCGGCAGTCAGTTCGTCCAGCAAGGTCGATCCCACGATCTTGGGAGTCAGGACTTTTTCAAACCGCTCCCAAGTCTGCTGTTCGATCAGTCCATCATCCAACACACCGGCTGCGTGAATGACTCCGGCTAATGGCAGAACATCGTTTCCAAATCGAGCGAAAAGGCCTTCCATTTCTTCACGCGAACCGAGATTCGCATTGTGGACGGTGACTTTACAGTTCAACTGCTGGAGGAAAGCTGCTGTTTCTTCATTCGGCTGGCGGCGCGAAACCAGTACGACTTCGCCAGCACCTTTTTCGGACAGCCACTTCGCGGCTTGGCGGCCAAGTTTACCCAATCCACCGGTGATCAAATAACTGGCATCATCGCGGACGGAAACACTGTCGGCGTTCTTCGCCAATTTCGTGTTCTTCATGCGAGGCACTAAATACGCGCCGTCGCGAATCGCGATTTGATTGTCCTTCGTTTCGCATAGCAGCACATCGGCGATCGATTGAGCCTGTTTCTCCGAATCGTCGGCGGGACTCGCAATATCGATCAAACGAATTCTGTACTGCGGTTGTTCGGCACCCAGAACCCGACCCAATCCCCAATATTGGTGCTGCGCCGGATCGATCGTTACCTCGCCGGCGTCACAACCGTTGGTGGTCAGAATTTGAATTCCGCATTCTAGCCCGCGAATTTCGCGCTGCTGAAGGGCCGCGAACAGATTCAAAATTCCGTTGCAGTTCTGATAGGTGGATGAGCCCGGCCCGATGGATGCATCGGACTGGTTGATGATCCAAGTGATGCCCTGCGGTGTCCACGTTGGATCATCAGCAGAGAGTTGTTCGAAGAGTTTCAACCATGAGTTTTGATCGCCCGCAGCCTGCAAGCCATTGCCACCGACATGTTCGACCTTGTGCTCAAGGGATGAGATCCGGTCCGACAGACCTTTACCGACTGCTGAGTCCGATGGATCGACGACGATCCAATTGACTTTGTTTTCAATCGCAGCCGGCAAACGCATCGGTTGCCAGGAGATGTCATAGACAAGACGATCGACGCCTTGACCGCTCATCCGCCGCATCGCAGCAAGGCTGACTTGTTGGACTCGCAAGTCCTCAAGCCGTAGCAGAACCGTGCCGTCTTGAGCCGCGATCGTAATGTCAGCCGTTCGCATGGCGCCTTCGTTTTGTTTCCAGATCGCATGGCAAACGGCTTCGCCGGCGATCGAGCCGAAACTATCAATCTTGCCGACTGCAACCGGCAAGAAAAGGTGGTCGGCTTCCTCTTTAAGCAGTCCGACCGCCAACGAGTGCAAGGCACCGTCGAGTAAAGTCGGCGAAACGGTGTAACCACGAATGTCGCTTTGGTTTTCCAGTCGAGTCAGGACTTCGGTTTCGCTGAAAGCAATCGTCTGGATGACTTGGAATTGAGAACCGTAGTTCAAACCCATGCCTTGCATGTGGCGGTAGAAATCTTCGGCGCTTCCCTCGTTGCCGCATCGTGATTCGATACCAGCAAGATCCAGTTTGTCCGGACGCTCGGTGTTGGAGTCAGAAAGGCTGGCTGAAAAATGCCGCGCCCATGCGGCGGTTCCCGATCGAGAGTAGCACTCCATCGTTCGCGATGCCGATTCGGCTGATTTTTTGATAACGGTTTGAATGGCGGTGCGGCCGGCGGGCTGCAAAGGCTGTTCAAAGGTCGCATCAGCGATCGAGTTGCCTTCTGCGGTGGCGATGGCCATCTCTAACCAAGCCGCACCGGGCATGACGACGTTGCCCATGACTTCATGGTCGGGCAGCCAGGCCGGGCTGTCGGTTTCGATGAAGTTTTCGAATCTCTGTTCGTCTTTGGAGCCCGCCAATGAGACTTCGCCGCCCAGCATTGGGTGGGCGGTATGAAATTCGGCGTGAGCGGCGCGAGGTTTATCCGGACCCCAGAATCGGCGCCGCTGAAAAGGATAGGTCGGCAACAGAACCCGCGACGGAGCTGGAGAATCATTTCGGCTGGCGAGTGCGGTTTCGAAATCGATATCGGTGCCGTGCACGTACAACTGGCCCAAACAACTGGCCAACGACTCCATGTCGTCGCTGTCTCTTTTTAAGCTGCCAACCAAGGCGGTGGATTTGCCTTTCCAATTTGCTGCCGCCATCCGAGTCAGCACTGTATGCGGACCGATTTCCAGCAGCAGTTCAACGTTGGAATCGGTCAGCGTGTCGATCGAGGGCGCGAAACGGACTCCGCTACGGATGTGGTTGGCCCAGTAGCAACCGTCAAGAATTTGGTCAGCGGGTAGGACTTCGCCGGTGATGTTACAGACCAATGGAATCGCGGCCGGTTTGAAATCAATCTTATCTGCAATCGAGGCGAACTCATCCAGAATCGGATCCATCAACGACGAGTGAAACGCGTGCGACGTGACCAAGACTTTGGTGCGCAGGTTTCGGTCGGCTAGAGCTTTTTCCGCTTTGTCGATATCGGCTGCTGGGCCGCTGACAACAAAGTGGGTTCCGTTTTCGGCGGCGAGTGAAAGGCCGGGAAGTTCCGCAATCAACTCTTTGGCGGCGGTTGCGGGTGCAAACACGGCCAGCATTTTTCCGCCCGCGGGAAGGCTGCCGATCAAACGGCCTCGTTCACTGATCAGTCGAATCCCGTCTTCCCAAGACATGATTTCGGCAACACAGGCGGCGGCATATTGCCCAACGCTGTGGCCCAGCACCATGTTGGGCTGCATGTTCCAACTTTGAAACAGTTTGGCCAAGCCCATTTGGACGGCGAAGATTGCCGGCTGAGTCCAATAGGTGTCGTTGATTTGTTCGGAATCGCCAAACAGAATTTGCTTCAGAGAAACGTCAGTTGTCTCGCCGCGCAGTTCAGTGACTTGTTGATCGCAAAAATCGATGGCTTCTTTGAAGACGGGATACTGTTTGTAAAGCCCCGATGCCATGTCGATGTACTGCGAGCCTTGGCCCGTGAACTGCCAAGCCGTTTTTGGCTTTCGTCGAGCGTGGCCCGAAAAAGCGTGGTCGACTTTGCCGCCTCGTAGCAGTCCTTCCAGTTTCTTGGCGGCGTCTTGATGATCTGTCGACACGACTGCCAAGCGATGCTCGAAATGGTCGCGGCAGGCGCCCAGCGTCCATTCGATATCGTTGAGTGACGTTTCTGATTTGCCAAGCCAATCGACGCAAGAATCAGCCAAGTCGTCCAAAGCCGATTCGTTTTTGGCGGACAGGGTGATCAGTCGCGGCAACTGAGCGTCCGATGGAGATGCGTCTTTGTCGGCATCCTTTTTGTAGTGTTCCACCACCACGTGGGCGTTGGTGCCGCTCATCCCAAACGCACTCACGCCGGCGATTTTTCGCTGCGGGTTCGGCCAATCGCGAACGTCGGTGAGGACTTCGACTGGAATTTGATCCCAAGGGATATGCGGATTCGGGGTTTCGAAATTGAGTTGGCCCGGAATGCGGTCGTGCTTCATCGCCAGTAGGACTTTGATCAGCCCCGCCATGCCGGCGGCGGCTTCGAGGTGACCGATGTTGGTTTTGACGCTTCCAACAAGCAGCGGATTGTCCTTGGTGCGGCTTCCCGAGAGTGCCGCCGCAGCGGCGCGGAGCTCAATCGGATCGCCCAGTTCGGTACCCGTACCATGGGCTTCCAAGTAGCCGACTTCGTCTGGCGAAAAACCGGCACGGTTCAGCGCTTCGCCGATGACCTTCTCTTGGGCTTTGGGGTTGGGGGCGGTGAGGCCGCTACTAAACCCGTTGTGCCCGATGGCCGAACCACGGATCACACCAAGGATCGGATCGTTGGCGTTTTCGGCATCGGAAAGTCGCTTCAATGTGACGACTCCGCAGCCTTCGCCGCGCAGGTAGCCGTCGGCCGCCGCATCAAAGGCTCTCGATTGACCGGTCGGGGATAGGGCCTGCAGTTTACAAGTCAAAATGTTGGTCGTCGGCGAGCAAATCGCATTCACGCCACCCACCAATGCTTGATCACAGTCGCGACGTTGCAGACTTTGGATCGCCAGATGCAGCGCCACTAAAGACGAAGAGCACGCGGTGTCGACCGCAACGCTTGGCCCTTGGAGGCCAAGATAATAGGCCAGTCGACCGCAGAGGAAACTACCTGCGGCACCGGTCGCGATGTAGGGATTGAGATTCAAAAACGAATCACTGGCTTCGTTTTGATAGTCGTTGTGCATCCAGCCGATAAAAACGCCGGTTCTTTCAGCGATCTTTTTTGTGGGCCAGCCCGCGCGTTCGAGTGCTTCCCAGCCGCACTCCATCAGCAGGCGTTGCTGGGGATCGACCCAAGTCGCTTCACGGGGTGAGATTCCGAAGAATTCCGGATCCATCAAATCGACGTTGTCTAAAAAGCAACCTCGCCGCGCGTACATTTTCCCGGGCACATCGGGATCGTCATCGTGAAAGGCATCCAGATCCCAGCGATCGTCCGGAATGTCGGAGACTTGATCGGTTTGCGCGACCAGAGATTCCCAAAACGCTTCGGGGGAGGTTGACGATTTTGGAAAACGACAGGCCATTGAAACGATCGCAATCGGTTCGCCAGTGATCGATTGAGCCTCGGCAAGCTGTTGTTTCAGTTCACGGATTTTCAGCAGAGCCTGTTTCGCGGGAGACAGGCCTGGGACTTTTTCTGAATCGATGGGTTTGGCGGTGTTCATGGTTTTAGGTCGTGGTCCGCTGCCGAATTGGATTCAAGTTGTTGATCAGATCAGTGCTGGTAATAGTCAGAATTATCGCGCGAAAGTTAACAGCCCCGAAGATGTTGCGCAATCCAGTGAGCGGCAAGGCTCTAGCCGCCGGTATTGGAGACCCAGCGAACCGACGGATAGGGCCTTGTCGCTCACAAACATAATTCCGGAATTGAACTGCGAGGATTCCGGCTAAAGCCGGTCCGACGAACGAATTGTCAAACTTGAATCGATTCATTCAATCAAGCTCCTTCATCAGTTCCTGCAGCGCTTCGTCTTCAGAGAGGTCTTCGACTTGTTTTCGCAAGTTCACGTTTGCGGGCGGCGCGGTGACTTTTTCGGGGAGATCCTGAGGGGTCGATGCTGGAAAGAACTGTTCAACTAAATAGCCGGCTAGATCGCAAACGCGAGGGTAGTCAAAAATCGTGGTTGCTGAAAACGGGCGACGCTCTCCAAGCTCGGTCTGCAACTGAGCACTCATCTCAACGATCATCAATGAGTCCAAACCCACGTCGAGGAATCGAGATTCCGGATCGATGGGCTCTTCCAAATCCCCAATCGTCTCAACAAGCCCTTGCAAGAACTCGGTGGCCACCGCGGTTCGGTTGTTAAGGTGGGCTGAATCGAGTTTTGTTTTCAGGGTGGCGGGCCGCAACTGGTTAGGAGCATCGGAGTCGGTGGAAGCAGATGCGATGGGAAACTCCCGTAGTTTGGTTTTCAAGATTTTGCCGGATGGATTGCGAGGCAGATCTTCGATCACGATGACTTGTCGAGGCGATTTGTAGTTCGCAAGTCGCGATTGGGCGAACGTTCGGACTTCCTCGGTTGCTTCCGGTTGAATCGACTCGCCTACCACAAACGCCACAACCTGCTCTCCGAACACATCGTCCGGGAATCCGACCACCGCAGCCTGATCGACTTGCGGATGATCCAGCAACACACGCTCGACTTCGGCGGGATAAACTTTCAGTCCACCAACCGAGATCATATCTTTGACCCGATCGACGATAAAGAAAAACCCGTCCTGATCGACCTGCCCAATGTCGCCCGAATGGAACCAACCATCCTTGATGGCTTTGTGCGTGTCTTGATCGCGGTTCCAGTAGCCCAGCATCACGTTGGGGCCCTTGATCACGATTTCGCCAGGTTGGTCGACGTCGCAGTCTTGACCAGTTTCCGGGTCGACGATTTTCATTTCGACGGAATCGATTGGCGTTCCAATTGAACCGGGAGTGAATCGAATTCGGTGGTTGTAACTGGCAAAGGGTGATGTTTCGGTTAGGCCGTAACCTTCATAAATCGGCATGCCAAATTTCTCGCGCCATTGTTCGGCGGTTTGCAGCGGCAGCGTCGTGGCGGCTGAAAAGCAATAGGTGACGTTGCTCAGATCGGTTGGTTGACATCGATCGTGTAGTAACTGAAACATCATCGGAACGCCGTACAACTGTGTGACGTTTTGTTCGACGATTAAGCGATGGGCTTCGGTGAGGTCGAACTGCCGCTGCATGATGAGGGTGGCACCGACGTTCAGAGCCGAATTGAGCAAAGCATTTTGTCCAAAGCAATGGAACAGCGGGACCGAGAGCAGGATTCGATCGTGAGGTTGCTGGTTGCAGAGGTGGTTGAAGGCCGCCACATTGGATCGGACATTGGCATGCGACAGGGTCGCGCCTTTGGGGAAGCCGGTCGTTCCCGAGGTGTAGAGAATCAGAGCCGCGTCGTGAGGGTCCGCGGAATGAAATGTGTTTTCTGAAGCAGCATCCACCGAAGGCAGATCGGTTCCGTTTGCCGATCGACCGAAATCGCAACTCTGCAGATGCACCGGCGAAGTCGTCTGCTCAAACACAGCAGGATTTTGTCCGCCATCGACAAAGACTTTCGGATCGCAATCATCGATCACGAATTGGATCTCCGATTCGGCCAGTCGAGAGCTCACCGAAACGGCGATCGCTCCGATTCGCAGGGCCGCGAAATACCAGACGGCAAACGCGGGCACGTTGGGCAGCATAATGGCGACTCGGTCGCCGGGCTGGACGCAGTGTTGCTGCAATAACTGAGCCGCTGCCGCCGAAGCAGTGTTTAGCTGAGCGTAGCTGATGGAGTGGCCTTCAAAGAAAATGGCCACATTGGTAGGAAAGACCTTCGCCGTATTTGTCAGACTTTCACAAATATTCATGAGGTACGATCAAAGTGAGATTCAAAAGACCTTTCAATATTCTCGACCGCAAAACACAAATCGCCTTCTAGTTCGATATCCGATGCGAGAGACTCTAAGTCAGATTCAAGAGAGCGATCCGAATCGTCGAACAGGAAAGGTTTGCCTTCGCCGGCAGCAACGCCGGTGACTTGGCAGACGGCCTCGTATAGCGGTTGGTTCAGCGGCCCCAGCATTTGCCGCCCATCAAAGTTTCCATGAATTTCTTTCGCTCGTAAGTCACAGGCTTGGACGGCCGCGATCAGCGACGTTGCCAGATATTGTCGAAACAGTTTGATCGAACGCCAAGCAAGGTTCGCCGAACCCCAACTCAATCCATTGATGTTCTGATTGTATTGTTCGGCATGAGTCGGAAAGTGCGTGGTGATCGGATTGCCGTGCCATGTCAGCATCGGCATGATCGAATTCGCGGTGATCTGAAGCCCTTTGAGCCCCATGTTGTAGGGCCGCTCGGAATTGCCTCGCAATGACGCAGGAAGGCCGCCACTGAATTCGGGGGTCACCAATGTCGCCAGTTGGACGTCCAAGTGTTTTGCCATCAGGCCAATGTGCTGTCGCATCTCGTCCATCGAAATGGCGATATACTGCCCGAGGAAGTTGCCGCTTTGGTGAAAGCCACCGGATTCGACATCGACCAAGGGGTTGTCAGAAACCGAATTCATCTCGGTTTCAACCGTCGCTGCGGCGCGAGCAATACCTTCAGCGATGGGGCCAAGGTACTGAGGCAAACACCGTAGAGAGTAGCGGTCTTGAACAGCGGCGGAGGGTTTTGTTGTGGGAGTTGCGCCCTTGGTCAGCAAGTCCTTCATGACTCTCGCGACCCAAACTTGACCAGCGTGAGGCTTTTTCTGGTGAACGAAATCGCCGAAGGGTTCAACATGGGCGACAAGGGCTCGCAGCATCATCGACTGCACGCCGACCGTTAGAGCAAACAGACGCTGGGCTTCGGCGACGACGTTGGCAGCGATCGCGGCCGAGAACGAAGTCCCATTGATCAGCGCCAGTCCTTCTTTGGGCAGCAACTGAAGCGGTTGGAGTCCCAAGCTGGAAAGCACTTCTTTTGCTGATGTCGTTTGGCCTTTATACCGGACTTTGGCGTCGGCACCGGTGATGGCTCGAGCGATCGAGGCCAGTGGGATTAAATCGCCGCTGGCTCCGATGGATCCCAACTCGCGGACAACCGGAATGGCATCGGCATGAACGAATGTGACCAAGCGTTGAATCAGTTCCAATCGGGCTCCGGAACAGCCTTGTAGCAACACGTTGGCGCGTAACAGCATCGCGGCGCGGGTGTGCCGATCGTCGATGGGCTCTCCAGCTCCGGCGGCAAGGAAATTCAGCAGGTTACTTTGCGAGACTGCGGCCAGATCGCAGGGGATGGCTTCGTCGGCCATGCCGCCGAAACCGGTCGTGACACCGTAGATCTTTTTCCCATCAGCAACCGCGGCGGCAACTAAAGCGGCGGCTGAGGCGACTCGGTCGATGACTTCCGATTCATCTGAAACCGCGACATCGGATCTTCCGACGGCGGCGTTGGCCAAAGAGGCCAAAGCTAAATGTCTACCATCAAGCGTCAGGGTCCGGGTCTGGTCTGACACGATGCGAGGGGTGAGCATGGGTGCAAAAACGTGGCTGATGCGGCGTGGGTTATCGCCAGAATATATCAGAACTGCCAGCTTTTCGTTATACGGTTTGGTGCTCAGTTGGGGGGATGGGTAAGACTGGAGCCCTTAAGCAGGCATGTTTTCGTGGCAAATCACTCGCAGAAGGGCTTCTTGGGCTTTTTAGTTGGCTAGTGCGACAATCTGCAGCAAAACCGTTGATCAAAGGGTGGCAGAAGCTGGATCACCTTTTTTGGTAACGATGCAATAACAGGCGGGAACGAACCAGAGCGCCAACAAGGTCGCTCCTCCCACGCCGCCCGCGATCGTGATTGCCAACGGAGGCCAGAACCTGCCTGACGAAATCACCAGCGGCGTGAATCCCAAAATCGTGGTCAACGTGGTGGCCAAAATGTGGCGTGTGCAACCATGGACCACGGTGGCGATCGAATTAATGTCTCCTTGCCGCGCCAGTTGATCGCCTCGAATCGCCGCCAACACGACGATCGAATCGTTGATCGCGATCCCCACCAATCCCATCGTTCCAAGAATCGCCATGAAACCGAACGGGAAGCCGAACACGTAAAGTGAAACAGGCGCTAAACAGGCTGCCAACAAACCGACTACCGCCACGATGCCTGCACAGCGAAACGATCGAAATGATGCGACCAGTGTTAGCAACATTAACGCAAACAGAAAAATCGAATTGGCAATCAAAAGATCGATGGCGTGAGATCGCTGCTCACTTTCTCCCCCGTAATCCAACGCGTACCCATTGGGCAACTGAAAATCAGAATCGCTCAATGTCTGTTCAAAGCTCTCAATCACACGCGACGGTAACACACCGGCATCGATGTAGGCTTTTACTTCATTGGTGCGCTGCCCATCGACTCGAATGATCCCACCGATTTCAGATTTCAATTGAAAGTCAGCGACGTGGGAGATGGTGGTGGCGACAGGTTGCGCCGGCGGTTGAGATTGAGCGCTGGGCGGTCTCGCTGGCCTAGGACTGATCAACGGCAACGCTTTCACCAACTCCAACGCGCCCTTTTTCGGGAGGCTTAGCCTGACCTTGATCGGCAAATCACCGTCGTCGACCAACATCGATCCCGCGTTCGCACCTTCGAGGGAGGCGTATAGCAGTTGAGAGACTCGCGTTTGGGTATCGGTTTGAGTTCCGATGGCTTTAGCATCAAACTTCAGCGACAGGCCTGCTTTGGAATCCTGCAAATCGGATCGCGTCGAGATAACCCCCGGCAGGCCGGCGAGCATCAAACGCAGGTCCGCGCCGAGCACTTGGAGGACTTCGAGGTCGGGGCCGGAAATTCGCAGCTCTACCGGAGCGTCAAACGGAGGCCCTTGTTGCAATTGCCGGACCAGACAACGGCAGTCCAGAATTTCATTATCCAACACTTCCTGCAAACGTCGCACGAGAGATTCGGGATCGACATCTGAATTAAGATCCAGCATGCCTTGCGCATAAAACGGTGTGCCTTTTCTACGCGGCACCACGTTGTAGAAAAAAGTAGGCGCACTACGGCCAAGGAACCAGTGTTGTCGCTGAACGTCCCGATCGGATTCGACCAGTTTCGCCACAGAATTTACGGACTTTTCGAGAGATTCCACGTTCGCTGCAGCCGCGGCTTCGATTTCAATCTGAATTTGCTGGCGATCAGACGCCGGAAAGAACTGAATCGGCAATTCGCGACCACAGAAATAACCCGCCATCAGAATTAGCAGCGTTGGAACGATCGCCAACCAGGGGCGTGTTAAAACAAAACGCAGTATCGAATGGTGCAAACCGCTATCGGATGTTTCTGAGATCGGTTCCTGAACGGAATCACGATTGCGACTGAGAAGGCCGAAGAGAGCCGGAATCGCAGTCATCGAAAGAACAAACGACGAAACGATGGCCAGAATCACACTGACCGCAATCGTACCCACGAACTCTCCAGCAGGACCCGGCAAGGTGGCGATCGGCAAGAACGCCAGCGCGGTGGTAATCGTCGAACCCAGCAGTGGCACGGCGAGGTGCCGGACCGCATCGGAAATGGATTCTGTGACACCCAAGCCATTTCGAATTCGCTTGCTGATTTCTTCCACCATCACGATGGCGTTGTCGATCAGCAGGCCCAGCGCCACGATCAAACCGGTCACGGACATTTGATGAATCGGAATCGACATAACGCGCATGCCGGAGACAACCAAGAGGGCCGACAACGGTAGCGCGGCCGAAACGATCAAGGCACTGCGGACACCCATCAGCAGAAACACAACTAGGGCCACCGCGGCGGTCGCCAGTCCCAAGTTCAGCCACAGAACCGACAGTCGTTGGTCGACGTGATCGGCTTGACTGAAAATGGTTTCGATGGAGACACTGTTACCGTGAACGCTCTCGAAATCTTCCAACTCGCGATTGAGGCTGTTGGCCCAATGGTCGATTCGCATGTTGTCATCGACCAAGGCCGCCACCACCATGGACCGCTTGCCATCAATGATGGCAAGTTCCGTGAGCGGTTTGCTGACGGTTCGCTGGATGGTCGCCACGTCAGACAATTGAACTGTAGGGGATGACGGATTGGGCTGAATTCGCAGTCCCTCAAGTTTTCCCACGCCGCCTTGGACGTTGGGATCGATTGCCAATTCGGAACCGAGTGAGGGAATCCGACCGCCGGGGATCTGCTGGATGGACTGTTTGATTTGACTGGCGATCCCCGGAATGCTGGTCGAGAGCCGAGCCAATGTCTGGGTGTCAAACGTCACCTCAAAGGCGTCTTCGCCGACGCCAAAAAGATCGGCTTTCTCGGTTCCGTCAAGCAATAGGATGCGACTGCGAAGTGAGCGGGCGATTCGCCGGATGGCTTTGGGCGAGGCGACATTTCCTTTTTGTTTGACCGCCAAAATCGCGGCGTAGGCCTTCAGGGGAAACACTTCCAGCACGGGTTGGACCGGTTGGCCGCCGAGTTTAGGAAGTTTGGTGCGATTAAGATCAACGGCTTCGCGAACATCGGACCAGACAGGATCCGGATCGCCGACTTCGTCACGCAGTTCGACGACGACATTGGAAATTCCGGCTCGGGTGTTGGATTTGACGCTTTTGATTTCTGGAATCGAAGCAATCGATTGCTCGACCACCTCCGTTAACAAAGATTCGACTTGGGAAGCGTCGGCGCCCGGCCAAGCTGTGGTGACCACGCCCACCCGTTTACCCAAAACCGGATCTTCCAATCGCGGGATCAGCTGAAATGAAGTCAGGCCGGCAACCACAATGGACAGCACGACCAGCGCCAACACACGAGGATTGTGATACAGAAACCGGGCAATCATTCAGCGGACTCCGCCGATTGCAGATTGGCGACCGAAGGGACTGGAACGGGAATGACGCGTTGGCCGGAGACGATTCGATGCAGACCTTTGGAGATGATTTGGTCTTTGGAGACTAGGGGGCCGTTAATCAAGGCGTATTCGCCATTGGTTTGGCTGACTTCAACGACGACTTGTTCCACTGAGAATTTTTCGTTTGAATCAGCAGCGACGCGTAGCACCGACCAGGACCCTGCTTCGCCCCGCGCCAGCGATTCGGTCGGAATCCAAAATCCGCTTTCGTCGGTCTTGTCCTCGAATGCAATTTCGACGGTTTGACCAAAATTCCACGTCGGTCGTTTGTCTTCCAAGCAAACCAGAGTCATGCGAATGTTACTGGACGCTTGTTCTACCGGTGAGAGAAAGCGAACTCGTGTTTCGACGGTCTGTCCGTCGGTCAACACGTTGATCGTTTTTGGGCTGTTGACTAAAGAGGCGAGACTGCGGGGCAAAAGCCTGCGCGGTAAGTCGAATTGGATGTTGGGGGTTTTGGTGTCAAAAATTTTGATCAACGGCTGACCCGCTGGAACCGCACCGCCTTGATTGATGCGATTTTCAACCACAAGACCATCAAATGGCGCAACGATTATTCCGCGCTGGAGTTCTGCATTGATGCTGGCCAACTGGGATGCGTTTTGAGTCCGCCGGGAAGATTCAGATTCGAGTTTTTGCCGTTCCTCAATCACAGCCTTTTGCTGGAGCAGGTCGGGTTGGGAAAGCTGCGCCAAGATTTCGTCCTTGGAAACGGTTTGCCCGATCTTTGCATAAACGTTTTCCACAGTGCCGGGTTTGGAAAATCCCAAACTGATCTGTCGATGCGGTTGAAGCTTTCCAAAGTAAACAGAATATTTGACGACGTTGTCGACTTTCTCAAGCTGGATGGTGGGTACGCGGACCACCCGGATTTCTGAATCGATGATTTCAGGAGGGATGCTTTGTTGGCAACCACATGCAGCAACGCAGACCGAAGCCAATACCATGGCTTGGCAGATCCGTTTGATTACAGTTTTTGAAAAAGAGAACAAATCTAAGAACGACGGATGGGGGATACGGAAGCCGCCTCAAAGTATATGAATTTCAGCGGAAACGGTTCGATCTAAAACGCACTTTTTGAGTACGGTACCCGTTTTCGGGCTTCTGGGGGACGCAAGTTTTCCGGTTGGGGAATGTTGGCGGTGAGAATGAGGGGTCTTTTCGGGACGATTGTGGGTTTAAGAAAGTGGCTCTTTTTTATCCGGGTACCCGTCGGGCCGCAGATCCGGACAATAAAGCCAACCGAATCGATGGCTGGTGACGATTTCCATTGGAAGGGATCTGAGTCCAACACGATAATTTAGCAGAACAGAATTTTAAGCTGTCTTGAGAATTGTCCATGCGCAAACACCCTTGTTTACCCCTCCCGCTCTGGTCCATCGCTCTGTCGTATTCGTTGCTGGTCGCGTTGACGCTGCTTTGCTCAACCGCCCGCGGGCAACATATCAATTCTACAGAAGTGCCTGAGCCGGAACCGCCCACCGTTGCGGACGCCAGCAACGAAGGCATCGAAGCGATCAAGACGTTTAGTTTTACAGGGCTTGAGTGTGAGCTGTTCGCCGCGGAGCCGGATGTCGCCAACGTCGTTGCCTTCCACCGCGACTATCAGGGCCGGTTGTTTGTCTGCGAATCCTTTCGCCAAGAAAACGGCATCGAAGACAATCGAAATCATGCTCACTGGATGAATGAAGAGCTGCAAGCTCAAACGGTGCAAGACCGCATCGATTACATCAAAAAGTACTTTCCTGATGCGGAAAAGACTTATCAAACATTCGATGATCGTATCCGAGTGCTGAAAGATACCGATGGCGACTCGAAAGCGGATCAATCGATCGTGTTTGCAAATCGATTCAATGCGATTGAGATGGGAACCGGAGCCGGGGTGCTGTCATGGCGGGACAGTGTCTACTACACCTGCATTCCAAATCTGTTTCTGCTGAAAGACACTGACGGGGATGGAGTGTCGGATCAGCGCCGCGCCCTTTCCAGCGGGTACGGCGTCCGCTTTGCTCTGCGCGGCCACGATATGCACGGGTTGATTGTGGGTCCTGACGGGCGGCTTTATTTCAGCATCGGCGATCGAGGATACAACGTTGCCAAAAACATGCGCGATCCGGCATCGGGCGCCGTGTTTCGTTGTGAATTGGATGGAAGTCATTTGGAAGTGTTTGCAACCGGGTTGCGGAATCCACAGGAGCTGGCGTTCGACGATTTTGGAAATCTGTTCACGGGAGACAACAACTCAGATGGCGGTGACAAAGCGCGTTGGGTGTACGTTGTCGAAGGCGGTGATTCTGGCTGGCGGATGCACTACCAGTACGCAGCTGATCGCGGACCATTTGGGCGAGAGTTGATATGGGCTGCCAACAGCGATCAAACGCCGGCCTACGTGGTTCCGCCGGTGGCCAATATTTCAGACGGACCGGCGGGTTTGGAATACTATCCGGGGACCGGTTTTTCAGATGATTTTAAAGGCCGTTTCTTTCTGTGCGATTTTCGCGGTGGTGCCGAGCAAAGCGGCATTCGGTCTCTAAAAAACAAACCGGTGGGTGCGTTTTTCAAGCTGGCTGATAATGATAAACCGATCTGGCAAGCCTTGCTGACGGATCTTGATTTTGGGTCCGATGGAAAACTGTATGTTTCCGACTGGGTCCGCGGTTGGGTTGGACGAAACAAAGGACGCATCTATGCGTTCTATGACAAGCAACACATCAACGATCCGATCGTCAAAGAAGTCGAAGCCTTATTGCGAGACGGTTTGGCTAAGAAACCTGCCAATGCACTGCAGCAACTGCTGGGCCATGTCGACCAACGAGTTCGCCAGGAAGCTCAATTCGAGTTGGTTCAGCGAAAGGACATGGCTTCGCTAACGGCCGTTGTCAATGCAGCGAAAACCACTCTGCCTCGTTTGCATGCGATCTGGGGCATGGAGCAACTGCTGCGTGCGGGGGTAAGCAAGGGGGCCGCAAACCCGCTGGCCGGATTTGATTTTCGCAGCGAAAAAGACCCGCAGATTCTGCGGTATCTGGTGCGTGTGGCGGCAGAGCATCTGCCGAACTGCCAAGACCGACTTGAATCGCTGTGCGGGCACGCCGATGCCAACGTGCAGTATGAATCAGCGATGGGGTTGGGGAAAATCGGAGATGCCTCCTCCTTGAAAGCCATCGTCGAACTCATTTTGCGAAACAACAACGAAGATCCGATCGTGAGACACGGGACCATCATGGCAATTCGCGGGATCGCGATTCGAGAATCCGAAACCGGAGAGTCGGGATTCATCAACAAGCTTCTGGGACACAAAAAAGCAGCGGTTCGATTGGCGACCACCGTCGCGTTACGCAAGCAGCATCAATTCAATTTGCTCAACTCTCGAGACTCTGCCCAAGTCATCCGCGCCCTCGCAGGTTTGATTGGCGACGTCGATGAAACCGTTCGGCTTGAGGCTGCTCGTGCCGTCCATGACATGACCATGGATGATGCGATGTTGCCATTGGCAAAATTAATCGAAACCGAAGGACTTGGGGATCCTTTGTTGCGTCGCGCCATCAGCGCCAATAATCGGGTGGGTGACAAAGAATCCGCAATGCGATTGGCCAAATTTGCAACACGAACGAATTCCGATGTCGAACTGCGGCGGCAAGCCATTGGCTTGCTGGGGGAGTGGGCCAAACCGAATCCGCTGGATCCCGTTTCCCGAGCGTGGCGGGAAATCGATGCGTCCAAGCGAAATGTCGCCGATGCGGTGGCGGCAACATCGGCTCATTTTGACGCGATGCTTGTTCACGAAAGCGGAACCGCGGCAGCGGCCGTTGAACTTGCGGCGAATTTGCAGATCAAACCTCTGACCGCGAGGGTTGCCAAAGTCGTCACCGACCGAGGCGCCGCGGGAGAAGCTCGGACAGCGGCATTGCTGTCACTGGAAAAGCTAAATCCGGAATTGCTTTCGGGTACGCTGGATGGATTGCAACAAGAAGCAAAGCTGCCGGATGTTTTGCGATCCGCGTTGGTCGATGTTATTTCGCGAACGGATCCGAACAAAGCCATTGGGCTCTTAAAGCGACAGTTGCTGGCGACTGCCTCAGAGCCAGCCGTTGTGTTGGCTCAGCAGAAAGCGCTGCGAACGATTGGAGAGATGACCAATGATGCCAGTGACAAACTGTTGGTAGGCCAGTTTGATCGGTTGAAACAAGGCGGCTTTCCTCGCAGTCTGGAACTGGATCTGCTGTTAGCGGCGGAAAGTCGGGGGGATACTGCCGGCACGTTGGCAAAGAAGTTTAACGCGAAAGTCAAAGCGGCTGCCAAACATTCGGAGCGATTTCCTTGGGCGATGTTCGGTGGCGATGCCGAACGAGGCAGGAAAGTGTTTTTCAACAAGACCGAAGTTTCTTGTCAGCGGTGCCATCAAGTTGAAGGGCGAGGCGGTAACGTCGGTCCGGACTTGACTGGCATTGGGGCTCGCTACAATCGTCGCGAAGTTCTTGAATCGATCGTCGAACCGAATCAGAAGATCGCTCCCGGTTTTGGGCAGCTGGTCGTGCTGGATGATGAGGGTGTTATTCATACGGGGATTGTGAAAGAAGAGACCGATACGACGCTGTCGTTGCTCAGCCCCGAGGGGAAGGTTATCAAAATCGATGTCGATGCCATTGAAGATCGGGAACAGGGCCAGTCATCGATGCCCGAAAAGCTTGAGCAATTGTTGACTCGTGAGGAGCTGCGTGATTTGGTCGAGTATTTGGCAATGCTCAAGCAAGCACCGGAGTCGAAGGAGCCCGTTGAAGAGGGCCACTAGATTTTATTGATCTGCTGTATCTTAGTGTTCGTGAAATTTTCGCATGTTGGTGGGACAGATGAGTGATCAGGGCAAGGCTCCGAAATCCAAAGAAGCGATTCGATCGCGATTGGAAAAGATTAGTCAAACGGCGAATGTGAAACGCGAAAGCGGTCCCAATCGCGAAGGGGCTGGAGCTGACGGGCAAGTTGTGATTGGCTCATTTTATGATCGTAGTCTCGGAAAGAAACTCCAAGCGGAACTCAGCAGTCGCGGTTTGTTTTCTGAGTCGATCACCAGAGCCCGAAAGTTTGTGGTCTTGGTCGATCATTCGGATGTAAAAGAGGCTGGCGAGATCTATCGGGTTTTTCGTGAACAGCACCCCGACCCGCGACCTGTACACGCCCACCGGCGATACGACTTCCTGATCTTTGGAGCCGTCATCGGTTTTACCTTCGGTGTGCTTGGATTTTTTGCCAAAGATCGTGCTGTCGGAATCGAGTTTTTATTGTTGGCCGTGGCGCTAGGCGCAACTGGAGGGCATTTGTTTGACCAGTTAGGTGGACTTCTCACACCATCGCAAACCCATTGGGCCGCATTCAGTATCTGGACGTTTTCGTTGGTGGTCGCAATTCTAGCGATGACGTTTCGTTTGATGCAGTTGTTGACCGCGTTGGTGGAGTAACCAAAGGTGGCATAGGCTTCCAGCCTGTGATCGCGCGTTGCGATTCTTGAGGGTTGCACGGAACGCGAAACTCTCTGCTGTCACCCCTGTCGGGGCTTTGGAGTGTGGGGAGGCTGCTTTCCACGGGCTCACACCCGTGGCTACATGC
>CAZDZX010000013.1:19853-28690 GCA_964510005.1 uncultured Pirellulaceae bacterium | reverse complement strand
ATGGGGCGCTGCCGCTCCAAGCAAGATCGCGCCGGAGACCAGTGGCGCTCGCGGACGATGTGCGTTTTGATTCACGGCGACGCGGCCTTTGCGGGCGAAGGCGTTGTGCAGGAATCGCTGAACCTCAGTCAGCTGTCGGGCTACAAAGTTGGCGGCACGCTGCATGTGATCGTTAACAACCAAGTCGGTTTTACGACCAACCCCTCCGATGGTCGTTCGACGACCTACGCCAGCGACATCGCCAAGATGCTGCAGATTCCGATTTTCCACGTCAACGGTGAAGACCCCGAAGCCGTGGCTCAGGTGGTCAATCTGGCGATGGAGTTCCGCCGCACCTTCCATCGTGATGTCGTGATCGACATGTACTGCTACCGGCGGCATGGCCACAACGAGATGGACGAGCCGCGCTACACTCAGCCGATGATGTACCAGAAGGTCGACAAACGAAACTCGGTTCGTGACGACTATCTCAATCGACTGTTGAAGCTTCAGGAATTCACCGCCGAAGAAGCCGAAGCCATTGCCAAGACACGTAAAGAAACTCTCGAATCGGAATTCCAATCCGCTCAGAAGCAGAATTTCCAATCCGACGTGCAGAGCGGCGCCGGATTGTGGTCGGGCTACTTTGGCGGCGACGATAATCCGCAGACCGAAGTCGATACCGGTGTGCCGGCAGGCAAATTGACTTACATCCTGAATCGAATCTCGGAGACTCCCGAGGGATTCACCCCCAACAGAAAGCTGGCTCATATCTTGCGAGCCCGTGGCGAAGCTGCCGTCGGCGATCGACCTCTCGATTGGGCCACGGCAGAATTGGCAGCGTTTGGTTCCTTGGCGATCGAAGGCCACCCGGTTCGGCTTTCGGGTCAGGATTGCGGGCGGGGCACGTTCAGCCAGCGACACGCTGTGATCTACGACGGCGAAAACGGTCGACGTCATGAAATTTTATCGCACATCGACGAAGGCCAAGCTCCTGTCGACATCATCAACAGCCCGCTTAGCGAAGCCGGGGTGTTGGGATTTGATTATGGCTACAGCTTGGATTGCCCCGACGGTTTGGTCCTCTGGGAGGCCCAGTTCGGTGACTTTGTGAATACGGCTCAGGTCATCATCGACCAGTTTATCTTCAGTGCTGAAGACAAATGGAATCGACTGAGCGGCCTTGTGATGTTGCTGCCCCACGGTTTCGAAGGCTCTGGCCCGGAACACTGCAGTGCTCGCATTGAGCGATTCCTGACCGGATGTGCCGAACACAATGTTCAGATCGCTTATCCGACGACCGCCGCCCAGCATTTCCATCTGCTGCGTCGTCAGGTGCTTCGCAAGTGGCGAAAGCCTTTGATCGTGTTCACGCCAAAACAGCTTTTGCGTGAGCCCAAAGTCATGTCGCATTTGGATGAATTGACGACGGGACGATTCCAACGAGTCATCACCGATCCGATTGTGCCTCCATCGGCGAAACCATCACGAATTTTGATCGGCTCCGGCAAAGTCTGTGTCGACTTGATCAAGGAGCGGGAAGCTCAGCAGCGGGATGATTTCGCGATTTTGCGGGTTGAGCAGCTTTATCCTTTCCCGGCCGATGAAATTCGCAAAGCCATTGAGGCCTATCCGGCCAATACGCCCATTCACTGGGTCCAAGAAGAACCTCGCAACATGGGTGCGTGGTACTTTGTCAAAGTGAAGTGGGATGAGTTTGGTTTGGACAAGTCGTGGAAGATTTCAGCCATCAGCCGTCCCGAGTCGGCCAGTCCTTCCACGGGCTCTAAGAAAACCCACAAAATTGAACAGCAGGACCTCTTCAACGAGGCCATGGGTGAGGCTCCCCAAACCACATCCGCCAGTTCATGATTCATTTTTTGATCCATTCTGTTTGTTCGGCTTCGAGTTGCCGATAACAGTCGGTGCCTGATTACATCTGTGCCCACAATTATTGAGAATAAAATAAATGTTCGACGTCAAAGTACCCGAGTTCGGAGAATCCATCCAAGAAGTTCAGGTATTCCAGTGGCTGAAAAAGCCTGGTGAATGGGTGGAGATGGATGATGATCTCGTTGAGCTAGAGTCTGAAAAAGCTTCGCAAGCTCTCGCCGCGCCAACTTCAGGCATCCTCAGCAAGGTCGCCGTTCCCGACGGACAAATCGTAAAAGTCGGCGCCCTGCTTTGCCAGATCGACGACAAAGCCACTCAAAGTTCGGCATCTGACGGTGGTGCCGCCAGCGCCACCTCTGCAGCGGGAGGCGGAGATTCGTCCACCGCTGTTGTTGATGCTCCTCCGACTGCGGGTGGATCCGATTGGATTATGCCGGCCGCTCAAGTGATGCTGACGGAATACAAAATTTCGGCCAACGCGATCCAGCCTACGGGACCGGGCAAGCGACTGCTGAAAGAAGACGTGCTGCGTTACATCAACGAAAATGGATTGCAGCCCGGTGGCTCTGCCCCAGCCGCACCAGCGCCTGCGGCACCGACACAATCCGCAGCGCCATCGGCTCCTGCTCCAGCGCCCGCTCCAGTCCCCCCTGCCCCGTCGGCATCCAATTCGATTGCGGCTCAAACGGGCGAGTGGAATGACTCGATGGGTCCCCGAGAAGAAACCGCCAAGCCGATGAGCATGATTCGTCGGACGATCGCCAAGCGGCTCGTCGAAGCCCAGCAGACTGCGGCTTTGCTGACGACCTTCAACGAGGTCGACATGAAGCCCGTGATGGATCTGCGATCCAAGTACAAAGAAGCGTTTCAGAAAAAGCACGGTGTCAAACTGGGCTTCATGTCCTTCTTTGCCAAAGCCGCTGTTGAGGGCTTGCGTCGCTTCCCGGCGATCAATTCGGAGATCCGCGGCACCGACGTGATCACCAAGAATTACCAAGACATCGGCATTGCGATCGGTGGCGGCAAAGGCTTGCTGGTTCCGATTCTTCGCAACGTTGAATCGATGAGTTTCGCCGACATTGAGCGTCGGATTGGGCAATTGGCAGCACTCGCCCAAGAAAACAAAGTCAAACCGACCGACTTGCAAGGCGGAACCTTTACAATTAGCAACGGTGGCGTGTACGGATCACTGCTTTCGACACCCATCGTGAACCCGCCGCAAAGCGGAATTTTGGGACTGCACTCGATCCAAGATCGAGCCGTTGTCGTGAACAAGGAAATTGTCATCCGACCGATGATGTACCTAGCGTTAACTTATGATCACCGCATCGTGGATGGTCGAGAAGCCGTCACGTTTTTGCGGACCATCAAGGAAGTCCTTGAAGAACCGGCACGATTGTTTCTGGAAGTCTGATGAGATGTTTGGCAATGCGTCCCGGTTTCGACCGGGATCGGCGAGCCGGCACTGAATCGATTTCTACCAAAAAAGCTCTGGCCATTTTTTGAAATCAACTTAGCGAGTCCCATGGCGGAAAAAGAATTTGATCTGGTAGTACTGGGCGGTGGCCCCGGCGGTTACGTTGCCGCGATTCGCGCTTCGCAGCTTGGCATGACCGCTGCGGTGATTGACGAAAACAAGAAATTTGGCGGGACCTGCCTGAGAGTTGGCTGTATCCCCAGCAAAGCTCTGTTGGAATCAAGCCATTTGCTGGTCGAAGCCCGTGACCACATGATGGAACACGGTATCACGGCCACGAAATTGACCGTCGATCTGGCCGCCATGATGCGCCGCAAAGCCGGTGTGGTCGACACGCTCACCGGTGGCATCAGCATGCTGCTAAAGAAAAACAAAGTCACCGCCATTGTTGGACGTGGCAAACTCACCGGCAGCAACACGATCGAAATTTCCAATGGCGATGTCGTCAAAGCGAAAAACATCATCGTCGCGACCGGCAGCGTCCCCATGGCCCTGCCCGGCATTGAAGTCGATGGCGACCGCATCGGAGACAGCACCGCAGCCCTTTCCTACACCAGCGTTCCACGCAAGCTGATCGTCATTGGCGGCGGTTACATCGGACTCGAACTGGGTTCAGTCTGGAGTCGACTGGGTTCCGAAGTCACGATCCTCGAAGCGATGGACAAAGTCCTTGGTGGGCTCGATCAAGAGATCGCTCGCACCGCCACGCGAACGTTTGAAAAGCAGGGCCTGAGTTTCCGCACCGGCATGTTTGTCGAATCCGTGACTCGCGATGGAGACACGTGCAAAGTCACCATCAAGGGCGGTGAAGTCATCGAGTGCGATCGCGTGCTGGTTTCAGCAGGCCGATCTCCCAACACACGTGACATTGGTTTGGAAGCTGCCGGCGTTCAAGTCGACAAACGCGGTTTCGTGATCACCAACGAGCATTTGCAAACTTCGGTTCCCAGCGTTCACGCGATTGGTGACTGCATTGGCGGCGCGATGCTGGCTCATAAAGCCTCCGAAGAAGGTATCGCCGTTGTCGAGCGATTGGCCAAGGGCGTCGGGCATGTCAATTACGATACGATCCCGGCCATCGTGTATACGCATCCCGAAATTGCTTCGGTTGGAAAAACCGAAGAGCAGCTCAAAACCGAGGGCGTCGCTTACAAGAAAGGCAGCTGTCCTTTTGGAGCCAACGGTCGAGCCCGGGCGATGGGCGCTGAAGACGGCAAGATCAAAATCCTTGCCGATGCGGACACCGATCGAATTCTCGGTGTGCATGCGATTGGATCACGGGCCGGCGACTTGATTGCCGAAGCCGCGATTGCGATGAACTTTGGAGCCAGTAGCGAAGATCTTGCCCGCTGCTGCCACGCGCATCCAACGCTTTCAGAGATCATGCAGGAAGCCGCCCTCGCGGTCAGCAAGCGAGCGATTCACACGTAATTCGCAAACGAAGGTGCAAGCGTCGCAATCTTTAGAGGGCGATGCAACCGCCTCCGTTAAACGATTCAACGAAAGGGAGCTTTGATGGTTCAGATCAAAATTCAATACGAAGGTCAGCTCCGATGTAACGCCAAACACGGCCCCAGCGGCTGTGAGCTGGCCACCGATGCTCCGGTCGACAATCATGGTCGCGGCGAGTCATTTTCGCCGACGGATTTGGTAGCGACCGCACTGTGCAGTTGCATCGCGACGATCATGGGCATCTATGCAGGGAAGCACGACATTGATCTGACGGGATTGGAGATCAACGTTGAAAAACATATGTCCTCCGATGCTCCACGCCGAATCGCGAAACTTCCATTGACGATTCACATGCCCGCTGGGATCGACGAAAAGCATCGCGCGGCCCTTGAAAACGTCGCCGCCCACTGCCCAGTCCACCACAGTCTGCACCCGGACGTCGAAGTTCCGGTTGAGTTTCTGTACGGGTAGGGTTTCATCCCAGTGCCATCAGAACAGCTTGAAGTCTTCGTCGTGAATGCGGCTGGACTGGTGTTGCAACACAGCGTTGGCCAACACGATCGCCATTCGGGATTCCAGCGCCACTCCCGCGCGAACGGCAACGCAGGGGTCATGCCGCCCTTTGTCTAATTGGAATTCGATTTCAGTCAGATCCTTGCGGACGCTTTGCTGAGGTTTCACGATCGTTGATGTCGGTTTGAAGGAAACCTGCGCGACCAGTGGATGGCCGGTCGTGATGCCACCCAGCATGCCGCCGTGATGGTTGCTGGCGTAACCCGCCGCGCGAATGGGGTCGTTGTTTTGGCTGCCATGACGCTCCACCACCTCGCGACCGCTGCCGATATCAACAGCGCGAACGGCGTGCAATCCACCCAGTGCTCCCATCAACCGGAGTTTTAGGCTGTCGTAAAGCGGGGCGCCGACCAGTGAAGGAACGTTGACCCCGATGACTTCGACGACGCCCCCCAGCGAGTCTCCTTGCTTGCGGGTTTCCATGATTTTTTCGGCGGCGGCGTTGGCGAACTCAGAATCCAAGGTCCAAATTTCGTTTTGAGCAAGCCGCCCCTCGATGTCGGCGATCACCGACGTGTCCGTGTTAACGCCCGTCGCAATTCCACTGACGGATTTTGGCGAAACAAGGTCGCCGACTTGGACAATGTTGCTGATAAATCGCGTTCCGAATTTTTGTTCCAAAAACGCGCGGGCGATCGAACCGCCAACCACATCACTGATCGCGCTGCGGTAGCTCGACCGGCCGCCGCCTCGATAATCGACAAAGCCTTGGGACTGATGATGTTTCACCAAGTCGGTGTGCCCAGGACGAACTTCGCCCGCGCTGCCGGCGAATTGAGTGTAGTGCTGACTTTTGGAGGAAGAGGTCCCCACAAAGGCTGCAATTGGTTCGCCGGTGGCAAAGCCTGACTCGTAGGTTCGGATGGGCTCGTTGTCAGCAATGCCGACCGTAGGGCCGGCCAGCATCGCTTCATGATTGGCGTCGTCAAACACACCTGCGGTCAGGACGACGCGATCAGCTTCGTTGCGGGGCGTCCCGTGTTTGTTGGACCCCGGGCGACGGCGATCCAGAAACTGCTGAATCAGCTGCCGTTGGATGGTGGTTCCTGCAGGACAACCAAAAACAAGCGTTGAAATTCCTGGCCCATGCGACTCACCGGCACCTGCAACACCAAAGTAGGGACCTCCGAGAATTTCCATATTGAATCCGGTTTCTCAAATCAAACAATCAAAGTGACGATTTTACAAAGTTCCCGCCACAAATCGAAGCGGGCACTGTAACGATGGCCGCAAACCGATACGATTGTAATCCAACCACACATTGAACTTTTGGAACAATCATCAATGGCATCATCTTTTCTTGTTAGCGGCGCCCGGACTCCCATCGGAAGTTTTTTGGGAGGATTGAGCAAGTTATCGGCTCCTGAGTTGGGTGCGATCGCGATCGAAGCCGCCATTTCCCGAGCCGGGATTGACGTCAATGACGTCGAAGAGGTCATCATGGGGAACGTCATTTCGGCGGGTGTGGGTCAGGCCCCTGCGCGACAGGCGGCTCTGAAAGCCGGTCTACCCGACACGATTGCCGCCCTGACGATCAACAAGGTCTGTGGTTCGGGATTGAAAAGCGTGATGCTGGCCGATCAGGCCATTCGCTGCGGGGATGCCAAAGTGATTGTTGCCGGTGGTATGGAGAACATGTCTGCCGCACCGCACTTGGCCAAAAATCTGCGTGGCGGAATTAAGTTGGGCGATGGCGGTTTGGTGGACGCGATGGTCCACGATGGTTTGACCTGCTCGTTCAACGATTGCCACATGGGGATGCATGCGGAGCACATTGCCAACAAGTTCTCGATCACGCGAGAGCAGCAAGACGAATTTTCGTTTCGCAGTCAGCAGCGTGCGGCGGCCGCGATCGAGAAAGGCGTGTTTGCCAACGAGATTGTGCCGGTGACGATCAAGACTCGCAAAGGTGAAATTACGATCGATCAGGATGAGTGCGTGCGGGCGGACTCTTCGTTGGAAGGTCTTGGTAAATTGCGAACGGTGTTTGACAAACAGGGGACGGTCACCGCTGGAAATGCCTCGACGCTTTCCGATGGCGCGGCGGCAGTTGTGGTCGCCGACGAGGACAGTGCCAGTCGCTTCGATGACCGGTTTCGGATTGTGGCAAGTCACACCGCCGGCGGCCCTCCCAATGAGTTGTTTATCGCACCCGTCGAAGCGACTCGGGGTGCCCTTGCCAAAGCAAATGTGGAGCTTGGCGATGTGGACTTGTTTGAGATCAACGAGGCCTTCGCCAGTCAGATGCTGGCTTGCATGAAGGAGCTGCAGCTCGATGGTGATCGGGTTAACATTTGGGGCGGAGGAATTTCAGTCGGTCATCCGATTGGAGCCAGTGGAACCCGGGTGCTGGTCACTTTGATGAATGGCCTGAAAACAACAGGAAAGCGACTAGGTGTCGCGAGCCTTTGTTTGGGCGGTGGAAATGCGGTTGCGATGGTCATCGAGAGAGTAAATTGATTCGGATTTCAACGTGTGTAGTCGCGTTAAAAGGAAAAATCGGACCACTTGGGAAATTTGGAAATCGGTAGCAGCGATACTTTGTTGAGTTTTAAGCTGGTCAGTTGCGTTTCGTTAATTTGCTGGGAAAATTAATTGTTGGTAGATGGGTGAAGAATCGTAGTCGCTTATCGCCAAGATGCCTTACAGCTTAGCCAGGAGATGAGCATGCTTCCTTACTTCTCTTTCAAGGTCACAGGCGCCATGCAGGATGGATCGCAGTCTCAAAATCCATTTGCAGATTTTGCCAATCCGCAAACGTCTGACACTGACGATGGTAAGCAGCAACAGTCCCCGAACACAGACGCTGCTGCTGGCAGTTCGACAAATCCATTCGAAGAATTTGACGGTGGCAATGGGGTGGAAGTGCTCCCACCACCTCCTACCCAAGGGGCTGACGGTTCTAATTTGAAAAATTCACTTGGTGAGCCTGATGAACAGCCAGAGTCTGAACTGTCGGTCGCGAGTCCGGTTGCAACCGATGAAGATTCGCAAGTGGACGATTCGTTTTCCAAGCACTTTACCGACCTTCCCAAGTACAGCGGGCCTCGTGAACCGGCGACGGACGGAGCGGAAGCCAGCCCCCAAAATGTAGAGACGACCGGACAGTCCGTCGACGACGGTGCATTTGAAGTGTTGGGTGTCAATGTTCTCTCATGGCAAGTCGTGGTGCCCTTGCTTGCGCTCGCAGTGTTGTCGATTCTAGGAATGGCATTTTTGTTTCGCTCTCGATCGCGCAGGTCGCGTGGGGGTGAATCGAGAAGCCGCGATCGCAGAGAGGCGTTTGTGGCTCCCCTTGCTGGTTCATTGAAATTGGACAAAGCAGATGAATCGTCTGAAGATTTGGATCTTGAGTTTTCTGAATTTGCAGATGCCGATTCTGACACTGATGTTGAAGCCTTGTTTGATGACGAAGCTCCAGTGATCGAAGAAGTTTCTGCGCTGGTCGAGGCGCCTGCACCTA
>CAZDZX010000013.1:17296-19753 GCA_964510005.1 uncultured Pirellulaceae bacterium | reverse complement strand
CTCCTGCTCCTGCTCCTGTGGCGCCGCCCAAACCCGTCGCGAAATCTGAACCGGAACCCCGCGCTCGAAGACAATTTCCACGCGGCCCATCAGGTCTGTTGAAAGCCCCAGAAACTGGCGATGCAGATCTTTCCAGTGAGCCAGCGGTTGCTTCGACTGAGCCAGTGCCTGCTCCGCAGCCCACAGTTCCACCGCAGCCCGCAGCTGTTTCAGAGCCGATTGGTTTGGAAGATGTGCCGATGGCGAGGGTCGACGATGGTGGCGATAGCGAAGAAGCGATGCTCTCGTCATTCGACCGGCTTGCGAATCAACTGGATAACTCCAAGAACAAGATGAGCAACATGAATCTTGAGCTGCAAGCGATTCGCGGAGAGTTAAACAAGAAATCCAAAGACAAAGCCATGCATGCGGAAACCGTGCGAAAGCTTGAACAGGAATTGGAAGACCTGAAAACGTCTGTGAATGATTTGAACACGAAGTTGAAGGCCAAGGATGACCAGATCGCCGAAACTCAAGAGCACTATGAGGCTTCCCAAACCGAGCTTGCGACGTTTCGTGAGAAAGTGATCAGCGAAGAAAACAGCCTGCTTGATTCGTTGAATGCCAAGATCAATGAACGGGACCGCGAAATCGATTCTCTCAAAACGACGGTGGAGGACGTGAATCAGAAACTGAAGATTACTGAGGAACGGCCCACCCAAGAGGATCTTTCGGAGGCGACTCAAAAAGCCGAACAGGCTGACAGCGAGTTGGTTGAAGCTCGTGAGAAATTGAAAAAGACAGATCTTGAGTTGACCCAAGCTCGGGAAGAGCTGGACCAATCCAATCTCCAATTAACAGAGGCTCGTGAAAAGCTAGAGAAAGTCGACACGGAACTGGAAGGGGTTCGGGCCGAAGCTGCTAAATCGCAGCAGGGCCAGGCCGAACTGTTGGAGACTCGCGAAAAGCTAGACAAGGCAATTGCCGAATTAGAAAACGCGCGAGCCGAAGCCGCTAAAGCCGGGCAGAGTCAAGCTGAATCGTCAGAGGATCGCGAAAAGCTGAACAAAGTCAGCGCCGAATTGGAGGACGCTCGCCAGCAATTGGAGAGATCCAAAAACGAGTTGGCAGGCTCCAGTGATTTGCTAGAAAAAGCGAGGCAAGGAATTCAGGCTCGTGATCAGAGAATCGCCGGGTTGAATGCTCATGTCGAAAAGGTGGTCGAGAAAGCAAAGGGCTACAAGCAGTTCGCCAAAAAGCTTGTTGCACAAGTGGAATCCTCGGACGGGCCCTCTGCGGGGGCGATGGGTGCCGTGGCTTCGGGAGCAGTGGTCTCGGGAGTCGTCGCCTCAGGTGCCATGGGATCCAATGAGTCTGGTGAAGAGCTGAAGCAGGCTGCTGCAGAACTGGAAGCTGAAAAAACCAGTAACGAAGAACTGCGAAAGTTGCTAGAGCGACGTGAAGAAGAGCTGGCGAATGAAATCGCGGCACGCGACAAAGACAAACAGGAATTTGAAGATCAATTGAACCAAGCGAAGGAGGGGGCAAGTCTCTCAAGAGCTTCTTCAGGCCAAAAGCCAACTGGGGCAAGCAATGTCGAAACGCGATCAGATCCGCGAAAAGCTTGACAGCGCCATCGCAGAGCTAGAGACCGATGATATTTCAAAGGACTTGGCGGGGCCAGATGCTATCGACACAACGTGGACCCAAAAGTAAGACCGTTTGCAGGCGACTGAACCGTCTGCAGATCCAGCGTCCCGTTAAAAACCCGCGTCGCGTTAAGCTCGAACGTGGGACGCTAATCCGTTTTCAATTCCATCGCGTATTTCTCAAGCAACCCAGAGATGTTTTCGTAGACGCGTTTTCTTGCGCTGGCCATCCACGGAACAACTCGATTGTCGATCGGGGCCAAGCCGATTTTGTCCAGCACTCGGTTGACGCGATACAGCGCTCCCGCATCATCGGCGTAGTCAAAGATATAGCGTTCCTCAACGAAGTGCAGCATCGAGGGTGCTAGGCGGTGGGTCGGACGAGTGGCGAAAAGATTGATTGCGTTTTGAACTTTGACCGAATCGACTTGGCCGAGGGTCTCATAGAACGCAGCCAATTTGCCTGGATAGGTCTGGTGCAACCACGCGTCAAGATACATCTCGATCAGGATATGACCCACAAACCCCGTTCGCATCCCCTGCTCATTTTCGAATTGCTCGCGAATCTCAACCGCAAACTGGATGTTTAGTTTCTGGAACATGGTGCCGGTGTGGAACCAGTAATCGTCTCGATGATGCCGAACCACGCCCCTCGCGATGGATGCCACGAACGGGTCTTCATGGTCTACAAACAGTTCGGCCTTCTTTTCACGGGCTCTACATTTGCGATCGCAGGCAGCCAGCCAATCGGGAATACAGGTCCCAACGGCCAGCACCGGGTCGTCTAGAAATGGCAAAGCATGCGAGAAGCAATTCATGTTGAGGTCGG
>CAZDZX010000013.1:0-17196 GCA_964510005.1 uncultured Pirellulaceae bacterium | reverse complement strand
TCAAATATAGCACTGAGAGCCGAGGGGTGCTTCTCAAATACCCAAGTTTGGATCTCGGTTTTTGAGCCTATCCGACTTTGCCGCGGGCGCGTGGATGCGCTTTTTCGTAGGCCTGTTTCAAACCCGCGGTGCTGACATGCGTATAAATTTGGGTCGTTACTAAGGATTTGTGCCCTAGTAATTCTTGCACGCTGCGAATGTCGGCACCGCCGTTGAGCAGATGGGTGGCGAAACTATGCCGAAGCGTGTGGGGAGAAGTTCGCAAATCCAAGCCGGTTTCTTTGAGGTACTTTTCGAGCATCCGTCCCACGCTGCGAGTGGTCAGTCGGTTGCCAAACCGATTTAAGAAAACCGCACCGGCTTTGCCTTGCTCTTGAGGAGTCGGTTGACGTTTCGTTAGCCAACTCTGGAGCGACGAGACCGCGAAACTTCCCAGCGGAGCCAGTCGTTCCTTCTTGCCCTTTCCCCGAACTCGCACCAAGCCGTCGTCGAGGTCGAGGTCGTTCAGGTTGATGCCCACCAGTTCACTGACGCGCAGTCCGGCGGAGTAAAGCGTTTCCAGAATGGCGGCATCTCGCATGCCAGCAGGGGTCGTTTGCGGCGGTGCTGCCAGCAGTTTGCCAATGTCTTCATTGGTCAAAAAGTGGGGCAGCTTTCGCTGGCGTCTGGGATTCCGCAGCGGTTTGGCCGGATTCGATTCGGCAAGGCCTTCGCGTTGCGCAAACTTGAAAAAGCTCCGCAGTGAAGCTAGGCGGCGGGCAATGGAAGTCGCGGCGTAGCCGGCATCGTGAAGTGCTGCCACATAGCTACGCAGATCTCGAGGCGTGATAGCGGCTAGGGCTGGAGCCTGCCCCAGCGTATCGACAAAGTAGTCGTGGAGAATGGTGAGGTCTTCTCGATATGACTTGATCGTCAGTTCGGAAGCATTTCGTTCGACTTTTAGAAAGCGAAGGAATCGCAGAATGGCGTCTTCAAATTGAGCAGTGGCCATCAGTCGGCCTCACTACTGAATATCGTCATTAGAAAAGAGATCTTCTGAAATTCCCGATCGATCGAAGATTCCGGGTGCAGGCTTGCTTTCGGATCGCACAGCACTGCGTACTTTTTGGCTCAAAACTGCGGCGTCGTACCAAGAAAAGCTCAACTCTGGATTCGACGCATACTTTCCGAGCGTCCGCAGAGTTTCACCCTTTTGATGGTCGTTGAACATGAAGATGTAACGTTCTTCGCCTTTAACCAACGCAACAACATTAATATCTTTAGACACCGAATTCCCGTCCTGTGGCGATGACGCTAAAAAAGACGGAGACATAGGGTGAAAACAGCAAAAGTGGTTCCCCGCCGAAAGTACATTCGGCAAACCCTTTGCGTCTCAACAGTCCGGTTTGAATTTCGCCAGTGATGATGGCCAAACAATCGCGATCGTCTCGGCACCAGCAGCACGAACGATTCAATCGATACGATCGTACAGCGAGCGCCAGCAGACGCGGCGCTCGCTTTGAAGATGTACAGCCATCGTTTCGTTAGAGTTCTAACGCTTCGCGCTTTCGCACTGTCACACTATCGCTTTTCCAGACGACGGGCGATTGCCTCGTGAGGAATCACGGTCACTTCTGCCGTCGCGACAAGGTCGGTGCGAAGAATATCCGTTTCCTTTTTGCCAGCAGGCATCGTGAATTCCACGATGAAGGCACCAATCTGCATGCCCTGACTGGCATAGGCTGGTGGCCAGAAATCTTGAGCTCGCGTGCCCAAGGCTCTTGCCAGCAGTCGAGTCGCTTTGCCTGAGAAGCCGCCCATGCACATCTCTAGGCGACCCTGAGATTCGCGATGAAGGTAGAACACGAAGGCCACCTCTTCACCGGATTTGCCGGATCCGCAACGAATCCACTTTCCGTTCGCGTCTTCGTAGTACAGTCCCTCTTTGGTGCCGGTGTCGGATTTACTCAGCTTCAAACCGGCCATGCATGAGGGTGGATGTGGGTCGTTGTCACGGTAACGCAAAAAGAACGGCAACGCACGCTCGTTGGGAGTCGCAACCTCGTCCTGCGATTCAAATGCATTGCAGTTGAAAGACCGAGACAGGATAATTTCTACAACCGGATTACTTTTGGTACTCCCGATACCCACGAGGGCTTTGTCGCCCTTGGAATCTGAAAAGCGTTCGTGAACCGTTTTGGCTCGCCGCATGACTTCGTCTTCGTCCGCTTGGCCGGGGCTCCAAACCAGAGACTGTTTAAGATGTTCCGGTTGGGGAAGCTCTTCGGACGCCAGTGCGCTGACCGCTTCAACGGGCTTTCTCAGTTTTGCAGTTCCACCCAAGGTGGTGACTCCATTGAGCAGTTCACCTAGAAGGACCGAATCCGAAGCCGCCACGAAAGAAACTTCGCTATCAGGATTGTCGTCTTTGCGAACACCGACGCACATTTCCAATCGCTTGCGACGCGCCAATAGTTCCCAAAAGTTTTCGGGTTCTACGGCGAACAGTGCACCCGGCAACTGATCAGGTGTCGCGTGCCCATGCTCAATTAAAAAATCGCACAAGCGCGACAGCGCTTTAAGGGGGATGTATTTGACTTCGTTTTTCAACAAAGCCGCGACTTGATGACGATCCAAGCCTGTGTATTCCACAATGGCTTTGATCGTTCCGGGGCGCTTTCGGGGATCTGGGACGTGTCCCAAAAGCTCTGCCAATCGAAAACTGTATTGCATTTCTTTTCCGTTAAGTTTGCAGCGATACCTCTGTTATTAAAATAGTGTTGCAGTCAGCACCTTAAAAATCAATAATTATCATTTTCACATAAGCAAAAATTTGGAACTTCTGCATCACGTAAGTTAAAATCACGTTAATATCGTGAAAATTGGACTAAAAGGGGCCCAATATGGCTTTAGTGGCTTAAGTGTCTTGGTCCAGCGGGGGAGTCTAAAGTGAACTTACCAACCTAAGTTCCGATCGACAGCTAGTTTTTAGCGGTTTGACTTTAAGGATTATCCGGGTCACGGGAAATGATCTGGAAGCGACATTTGCCATTTGATACCGTCCCCACGCGCAAGTCGGGCTGTTTTAGATGATGGCTCTCAAATGTTGCTTGTTTTTCTTCGGAGCCTGCCATGCTGATCATTGGAATGATTGTCTCTTACCGCTACCGCTTTAGCATCAAGAGCGTTGTCGGATTGCTTGCGTTTGCTGTTTTAGCTGGCGTGCTTTCGGTATCAACGGTTCGGGCTCAGGCCAATTTGCCGTTCCGCAGAACAACAACCGCTCCCAGCGCCTTGGAGCTGACCCCCGCAGCAGGGGATTGGTTGGTGATGTGCTACTCGTTTTCGAGCGATGACGGAAAAGAGCAAGCGATTCGTTTGGCGACCGAACTTCGGGAGCGCCATCGACTCAAAGCCTACGTTTTTACTCGGCATTTCGATTTGAGCGATAAGCTCTCGAAAAACACGGTCGGAGGCTGGAGATACGCCGAAGGCAGGGAAAAAAAAGACGCAGTGATTGTCCCCGACAAAAGGATGAAGCCGGCGACCAAGAGCCAGTTTTCTGAAACTGCGGTGATGGTGGGAAACAGCTTTGAATCAATCGATGACCCTAAAGCTCAAGCGATGCTGGCAAAAATCAAGGGACTTTCTCCGGCGAGCCTGCAGCAGATCAGCCCTGAGGAGTTAGCGGAAGACGATTCACGTCTTCGTCTGTATCGCGCTGCTATCGACCGCACCGGAAAACCGATGGGACACGCGATGCTGCTAACGAATCCGACATTGCCAGCGGAATATTTTAAGAGGAAAAACGTTGATGATTTTATCCTCAAAATGAATCGAGGGGTGCGCTACAGTTTACTCAAGTGCCCCGGTAAATACAGCGTTCGCGTGGCCACCTTCCGAGGGAAGTCCACTATTTCACCATTGGAAATCCAACAGCAGCAGCAGAAGTTGGATTGGCACAAAAAAAATCGAAAGGGCATCAAAAGCCAGCTGACAGAGGCTTTTAACAAAGCCAACGTGCTGACGAAAACGCTTCGCAAAAACGGCGTGGAAGCGTACGAATTTCACGACCGGCAAGAGAGCTACGTTTGTGTCGGCAGCTTCGAATGGTTGACGCGAACCGACTCCAATGGGCAGAAAATTCAAAACCCTGCCGTTCGTGAAAAGATCCTTGAGTACCGCGGTTCATCGCGACAAGCCGGCAATCAGGCGGTTGCGCTGTCTCAAAGCGGAAAAAAGGATCGAACGGTCAATCAAATCTACATGCCCAAGATTTTGCCGTCGTTGAAGAAGCATAAAATTGCATTCGACGTGCAGCCATTGCCTGTGGTCGTTCCCCAAGCTCCAACGGTCGCGTGGCGTCCGTTCCAGAAACTTCGCTAGCAATGGATGCGGTTTTGTTGGTGGACTGGACGCTCCGCGGCCAGCCCTAGATTCGACACCTTCGGGGTCATCGACGTGAAGCTGGAAGAGGAATTAAAGTAGGTCAGGCTGTGCCTGACTTGGATTGCTTGCGATGCTGCATTGACTTGTGTTGGCCAATGTTCATTTTCACATTGGCCCGCGTCAGGCACAGCCTGACCTACCAGCTGTGCCTGACTTGAAAAGTGATATCACTTTTTAACATTGACCAGAAAACGTAAACGGAACACATTGCTGATTCGGTAACGATTTTCATTGCAAGGATGCTTTCGAAATGTTCACAAATTCTGGATACGGCCCATTGCGCAAACTGGCTTTGTTGGCCAGCTTTACGGTCGCTTCGCAATTCGCAGCTGCTTCGTTCGCGCAAGACAATCAGTTCTCGATCTTTAGTGTCGAGCAGGATCGTCCGGCAGCTGCCAATCCCATCGGAGCTCCTCCCGCAACGGCAGCATTCACCAACCCGAATCCAGAGGGTGTATTGACAGCCAAGGAGTTGTCGGCAGACAACGTCCTCCGTGCTGGCGTTCCCACTTTGACCGGCTCCAAGGCTATGGGAACTTATGCCCACGACGGACGCAGTATGTTTCGCGATCCGCCCTCGACCACGCGTCCTGCTTTGAACCCGATTGCTTCAACGCAAAAAGTTGGCTCTCCCCCGCTGCAGCGGTCTTTGAGTCCACTGGCAAGCCGCAGCCCCGCGGCGTCGCAAGGAAAATGGGAAACCAAGCAGTCTCCTGTTCCGATTGCGGACGTTTCAGATTTTAAGCGTCTTGATATGCCCGCAATTAAATCGGATCTTGCCGTCGAAACAGAATCGAACTCAAGCTCAGGTCAAATCGCCCAAGTTGCATTTCAGAGCAATCCGATCAGCGCACCGCCTGCGACTCCGACCCGTCAACTGGGTAGCGGTTCATCGGCCCCGGCTCCGGCGCCTTCAGGTTCTGCTACCGTCCGCTCGCAAGGTTCCGCTACCGTCCGCTCGCAACCGTCAGCTCAAAGTTTCCCTCCTGCCACGTCTCAACCTCGCAGGTTTTCGGACTCTTCAGCCCCACCCGTAGCGGCCGCCAGAGGATTTTCACCTTCGCCGTCTCCACCACCTTCCACTCAGCCTCAAGTCCGCAGTTTCCAATCCGGCAGCGGCTCGCAAGCGAGCTCCGCACCGCAGCCCGGTCGCAGTGCGGGCCTGCAAGCTCCGCCTCAAGGAAATTCGCTGCGTCGTTCAACAGGCGCCGATCGAGCCCCTCGCGTCGCCGCTTTACAGACGCGAGCTCAGCAAGGCGGCGGACGTTCTACTGGCGGACGCTCGTTTGGAAATCAAGACCGCTCGCGTAACACTGGCAACTCAAGTTCACAAAATTCATCTTCCAAAACGGCCCGTCAGTTGGTGTCGCAGTGGTCAGCAACGAATGCCAAAACGCAATTGGCGGGACGCCCCTTTTCGCTTGCCGAACTGTTGGCCCAGCCCTTGGGAGTCCAACGAAAAGCCGCCATCAATCAGTATTGGGAAACATGGTTGGACCTATCGAACCACCTGATTGCTCAGGAAACCGCCGACTGGATCAGCAGCACATCGGCTTCAGATGAGTCCGGCAAAAATCTGTTGCAAGCGGCTCAGCAGACGGCCCGCAACAACGTGCTTGCCACTGAAATTCAGCTGGGTAAATCTCAGTCAAAGCTTCAGCAGTTCCTGCCCAACCTGCGTGGCCCCGATGGGCAAAAAATCCTTGTTCTGCCCACTGATATGCCGTGGGTCGGAAAAGTTAAAACGAACTACCAAACCTATCGCCAGCGAGGAATCATGTTGGAGCGATTTAATCGCATCGACGACATCCTTCCCAAAGCCCAAGAACTGATCGACCATCGCGCCGAAGCGGTCAACGCATCCGGCAACGCCGCAGAGATGGCTCGCCAAGCCGCTTCGTCGGGCCGTGGTCCCGTGTCCAACGTTCTGGAAGCAACTCGAATCTGGAATTTGAGCCAGAAGCAACTGGTGTCCAGCATCTTTGACTACAACCGGGCGATCACGGACTACATTCTGTCTGTCCGCAGTGACATTATTCAACCGGCAAAACTATCTTCGGTACTGATTGGTAAAACGGCAACCCAGCGTTCCATCGCCTCACGTCAGAACGGAAGTTCATCAACTGCCCAAGCAAGCAGCGGTTCAGCTTCGTCTAGTTTGAGACCGCGCTCCAGTAGTGCCAATAGCGCCAACAGTGGGTTGGGTTCGTCGAGTTCTGGATCGCAGTCCAGCAGCTCTGCTTCCAATCTCAGTAGTGCAGGATTCTCGCGTCCGGAGCCGGACGAAAGTCCAACTCCAAGCTCAAACGCAAGTCCGGCGACCGGATCTAGTTCGCAGCAAAAATGGGACTATGGCCCGACCCCGGAAACGGCGAAGGTCGCGAATTTTGATCCCAACAATCTCAAAAATGAAGGCCCTGTTGCGTCAGCAAAAGGTGGCTCGAGCAGTTCTAACTATCAGTCTAATGGCGGAGCAGCGGTTGCCAATCGACCTTCGGCAGCAACGTCACGAGGACAATCTCGCTTTGCCGGTGGAAACAATAGAGGCACCGGCCAAGCCCCACCGTCGAACCCAATCAATACCCCTGCCGCACCGGGTGCGACAGCCAATCCCAATCCACGCGGATTTGGAGGCCCTCGCGGTGCGGGGGGTGGTTTCCGCGGGGCAGCCGGCAAAGCGGCTCCAACGACATCTGGTAATGGCGCCTTCCCCGGTCCGGCCGCGAGAAGAAGTCCTCCACCGACGACGAATCCCGCCGGTAACGGTGGCAATGTTTTCAGCGGCTTCAAAACCAGCAGCGGTGGCAGCCCTCCTGCTGCTCCACCGACAGCCAACCCATTCGCACCCAAGCAGTAGTATCGCGTTCTACAACTCTATGCGGACAGTGTTTCGATTTTGTGATCGAGCCAAACCCGCGTAGACTTGACAGTTTGAGCTATTGTCTTGACCTGCGAGTCGAATCGTGACCGGCGCGAGCAACCGTTTTGAAATTCCGTATTTGATGGACCGCCACTGCCATCCGCTGTTTTATGCGTCCTGCATCGATGGCGTCGCGCTCAATGATGTTCAGACAAAATCGGAATGCGTTGAACGATTGGTTGCCTCCCAAAAGCCAGTCGGAGAAATCAATGTCGCCACCGGGTGGATCGATAGTCGATTCAACTTGACTCGCGAAGACCTCAAAGACGCCGGTGCGGTTGCGGTTTTTAACCTCTCCCTGCACGGAGTCGTTCTCTCTGCTGAGGCCTACGAATTGTTGCTGAAGAAGATTGGACCTGCGGTGGATCGCTGGTCGGATCAACGGTGGTTCGAAACGAATCTCAACGAAGTCTGGAACTGTTTTGCCAAACTCAATGGGACCGTCGATCGTCTGCAGCGTTACTTTGATTGGCTGCGCGAGTCCCACGGCGTGGTCTATGCGGAAGAGTTGTTGCTGGTTGGCGAACACGAAATCGATCTGTTTGAACAAGCCGGGCTGATCGAACGGACGCGATTCTGGAGTTCACCTGCGACTTGGGAAACGTTGTCCCCAGCCGCGCGAGAGAAAGTCGAAGGGCTCAAACTGTTTACCGATGGGGCCTTGGGCGTGAGAACGGCTGCCGTTCACCAACCCTATTTAACCGGCGGCACCGGGATGTTGCTCTACACCGACGATCAGTTGACAGCGACTCTGCAGGGCTGCTTTGCAACACGAAAGTCATTGGCGATTCATGCGATTGGAGACCGAGCGATCGATCAGGTGGTCGACACGCTGGAAAAAGTTCTCGCCAAGGCACCGCATCGCCCACCGACCCTGCGAATCGAGCACGCCCAATTGATCACTGCGGCGACGGCTCGCCGAGCCAAGTCACTGGGGATCGTGTTGTCGATGCAGCCGAATTTTTCAGATGATTCGAGTCAATACGTTGATCGTTTGCCCGATCTGTATTTACAGGGCAACAATCCGTTTCGGATGTTGATTGATACCGTCGGTTACGTTCCCGGCGACGATTTGATTTTTGGTTCCGACGGGATGCCTCACGGCGCTCGATTTGCATTGCAACAAAGTTTGTTCCCGCCATTTGAAAACCAGCGGATGACGTTGGACGAGTTCGTTGCCGGGTATTGCGATCCCAACTCAGACGACCGCCTCGGATTTGAAATCGTTGGCGAAACCGTCGATTACCAGTGAGGATGTTTTGCAGGGGACATTGGCGATTGGGGCGTGAGTGCACGGGCCGCCACTTCATGTCGTGCGATGAACCGACTGAACATCAGGCGTTTGTAATTCGATTGGCCACGAGGGCTGGCGAATCCGGTTGATCTGGAGAGATGCCATAGGCAGCGCCGGTTAGCGAGACCGCCATCGAAGCCGCTTCGTTGTCACAGAATACGGTGGCAATTTTCTGTCCCTTTTTCACCGCGTCTCCGATCCTCAAATGACTTTCGATTCCGCAGGAGGGATCGATCGCATCGCCCATCTTTCTGCGACCGCCGCCCATCTCGATGATCGCCAGTCCCAGTCGCTGGGTTTCAATCCGCGAGATGTAACCCGATTCGATGGCTGTGACTTCGTGGCCACGAGCCCGCTGACGCGCGGCATCGAGTTCTCCTCCATGATTTTTGACCATCTCTGCCAGCTTTTTCAAAGCCGAGCCGTCTTCAATCAATCCTTCAAGACGCTTTCGCGCCGATCCGGCATCGGATTCGACTCCCGCCAGCAGCAGAGCTTCGGCGGCCAGATCTAAAGTCAATGACGTTACGTCTTGAGGTCCGTTGCCTTTGAGGACATCAATGCCCTCATCGATTTCGACGGAGTTGCCGATCATCCGTCCCAGCGGCTGGTTCATGTCGGTCACCAAGGCGGTGGCTTTGACGTTCATCGATTTGCAAACACTGACTAGATTTTCAGCGAGGGTCTGGGCGTCTTCGAGCGTTTTCATAAACGCTCCGCTGCCCCACTTCACATCCAGCACCAAGTTCTGAACTCCGGCAGCGATTTTTTTGCTCAAAATGCTGGCGACGATCAGCGGAATCGATGGCACCGTGCCGGTCACGTCGCGGAGGGCGTATAGTTTTTGGTCGGCCGGAGCGAGGGACTTGTTGGCACTGACGATGCTGCAGCCACACCAGTTGATGACGCTGCGAAATTCGTCGGCAGATAACCCCGTTCGATAGCCGGGGATTGATTCAAGTTTATCGAGCGTGCCGCCGGTGGCTCCCAAGCCTCGCCCGGAGATCATCGGCACGATCACGTCGCAGCAAGCCAACAGGGGCGCCAGTGGAATCGAGATTTTGTCGCCGACTCCGCCGGTCGAATGTTTGTCCACGACCGGCAGTCCGCCCGACCATTCCAATGTTTCGCCGGACTGGATCATGGCCCGCGTGAGGGCCGTTGTTTCCGCCAGAGTCATCGATTTGAAAAAAACCGCCATGGCAAAAGCGGACATCTGGTAGTCCGGAATCGAGCCGTCAGCGTATCCTTGGACCAGATCGGCGATGGCGTCGTCGGAGAGTTCTTTTCCCTCCCGTTTTTCTTCAATAATCGAGGCTACATTCATGTTTGTTGGTGGGAAGAATGGCAAATTTCGTGGACTACAAATTGAGTCCTCGTTATATCAGACCATTTGACTAAAATGAGGTCTTTCGAAAATTCTTCTCTGTCATACCTATGCTAAAGATCCTCCTCACCACCACCTCGTATCAAGACACCCCCGGTCCTCACCACGAGCTATTGGATTCTATCGGCGCCGAAATTCATCGCGAACGCGGCCCCCTCAGCGAAGAAAAAATGCTGGAACTGGCAGGGGAGTTCGATGCGTTCCTGTGTGGCGACGATGTGATCACCCAAGCCGTGATCGATAAATCTTTACCGCGCCTCAAAATCATTTCAAAATACGGCATCGGTGTCGACAAAATCGACGTCGCTTACGCTACCAGCAAGGGGATTCCGCTGACATTTTGCCCCGGAGTCAATCACACCACGGTTTCCGAGCACACCTTCGCGTTGATGCTGGGTTTGAGCCGCAAGTTCGTCGAAGAAGTCAATTTTGTTCGCTCCGGGAGCTGGACGCGTCTCACCGGCAACGAATTGATGGGTAAGAAAATTGGCATCGTGGGGCTGGGCCGAATCGGTCGCGAAGTCGCCATCCGCGCCAAAGCGTTCTCGATGCCGGTAACGGGTTACGATTTGTACTGGCCGGAAGATTTTGCCAAAGAGCAAGGTGTTGAAAAAGCCGATTCGCTGGAGCAAATTTTCACCACCTGTGACATCGTTTCGCTGCACACCAATCTCACCGAAGAGACGGAGAATATGATCAATGCGAAATCGATCGCGACCATGAAAAAAGGAGTCATGATCGTCAACTGTGCTCGCGGTGAGTTGGTCAATACGGCCGATATGGTTGTGGGGCTGGAATCAGGTCAAGTCGGCGGCTATGGCACCGACGTGCTCGATCAAGAGCCGCCACCGGCAGACCACCCGTTGTTGTCGGCTCCCAACTGCATCATCACGCCTCATATCGGTTCGCGGACTTACGAGTCCGTCGAGCGTCAAGCGATGATGGCGACCCAAAATCTGAAACATTGCCTCAAAGGTGAAAAGCCTTTGGCTCAAGTCAACGATGCTCCGATCCCGGCAGCATTGATCTAAACATTGCCAAGTCGCGGGAGAGCAGTTTTGCTGCGCAAAGACTGCCTTCGGCGATCGCTTGGTCAGCCATTCTTTGTCCACATTCCATTTCGAACTTAAAAATCCTATGTCAGAAACTTTCTACGTCGTCGACGAGAAACAGCACAACTCGCTCGTACAAGCCACCTACCAACACCGTGGCTACAGCACTCAAGAAGCCGAAGCCGCGGCGCGATTTTCGGCTTACGCCAGCCGACACGGCATTCGCACTCACAACGCGCTTAAGGCCTTGCATCTGGACGAGCTGTTCGGATCGAAGTCCCACGGTTGCGTCCCCAGCGCGGTCATCGAAAAGAAAGATACCGGATTTGCGGCATCGCAAGTTTGGAATGCGAATAAGAAACTGGGCCAAGCCACGGCCTACGAAGCCATGGAAGCCGCCATTGAGATGGCTGACAAATACGGGGTCGGCCAAGTCAGCGTCGACAATGCGTTCCACTATCTGTGGGGCGGTGGCTACGTGATGGATGCCGCCAAACGTGGATACATCGCCTACACCAACTGCACCGCCGCGCTGGCGGAAGTCGTGCCGTTCATGGGTTCTTTTCCGACCCTAGGAACCAATCCACACTCGTGGGGTTTCCCGACCGTCGATGCCATTGGGTTCCCGATCGTGATCGATTGGGCCACATCCGTTGTGGCGATGGGTCGCGTTCAGCAGTTGAAGCGTGAAGGCAAGTCCTTGCCTCCCGGTGCGGCCGTCGATGTCGACGGGAACGAGACCACGGATCCAGAAAAGGTCAATGCGTTGACGACGTTTGGACGTCACAAGGGATACGGCCTGTCGTTGATCAATGAGTTGATGGCTGCGTTTATTGGCGGTTCATTGCCGACGCTTCGCTCACGCTGGGCCGACACTGGCGACAAGCACACCTGTGCGTTTTACTTTCAAGTGATTCATCCCGATGCGGTGAGTGGCGGTCAATTCGCTGCCGGCAGAGACCAGGCGGCTAACGTGAAAGCCGTGTTGGATGATGTGACCGGCCATGGAAACGATAAAGTGATTTTCCCAGGTCAGTTAGAAGCTCAAGCCGCATCTCGCACCGAAGCCAGCGGCGGATTGCTGTTCTCCAAAGCTGAAATTGAAGAGTTCAATGAGTTGGCCGCAGAGTGCGGTGTCGAGTCATGGAACATTGAATCGATGAAGACTGCTTAATTGTGAACGGAAGGGAGTTATCCATGAGTAAACCGCCCATTGATGCTGTTGCAGAAGTCCCGTCTGGTTCACCGTATCATGCGGCGCCGCGGAGGAAGTCCAAGCTTTGGTACTTTCTGTTGCCGTTGTTGCTGGGTGGATTAGGTTTGTTCGCGGGCCTTGGAGGTGGAATCCTGCATTTTACGATGGTTAAGGCCACCTATAATGTTGATGCTTTCATCTTCATTGCGCCCAAAATTTCGATTGCATCTGGAGAGTCGATTGAGTCCGTAGAGTCGGGTGTTTTATCGGTTGATCATTGCCGCCTGCTCCCTCATATCGAATTGATCACTGGCTGTTTTTCGGAACACAGCAACCTCAGCACCCTAGAGTCGTTTGATGACGTGCCGACTGGCGAAATCCCGAGCGTCGTGCAGAGGGATTTGACGGTGGAGCCGACCAACCGTGAAAATGGACATGTTTTCCGAGTCACCTATCGCTCTCAATATCCAGACGACGCCAAGTTGGTTTTGAACAGCATTTTGGATTTCTACCGCGCCAGCCTTGAAGAGAAATTCCCGAATCCGTCTGATGAGGAATACTACTTTACTCTTCTTCAAACTCCGTCTGATGGCAAGCAAATTTGGCCAAGCCTTCCGATTTCGACTGGGGTAGGGGGATTGGCGGGAATGATTGCTGGAGCCCTATTTGGTTTGGTTTTGGCAATGCTGATCGTGCGACTGGGATAGCCGTCTGTGGGCAGGCGGTTGCTCCAATTTCCAATTTTTTTGATGGGTCATGTCAGGCACAGCCTGACCTACCTACTTACTGACCTACGTTTTTTGGCTTGGATTGTATTGCCAAAACTATCGTTAGTCGGGCTTACGCCAGCCAGATATCGCAACGGGCAGGGCAGCCGTCGAGCAGGGCGGGAACTGCAGCTGCAACAAAAAAAGCCGCGTCTGCTCAAGCAGACGCGACTCTTGTTTCGTAGATCGTTACGATGAACGGTTTACGTGTCTCCAGCTTCGCTGTCAGGCTGAGGACTGCCCTCTTTGCTGCCGCTGCCCTCTTTGCTGCCGCTGCCATCACCTGCAGGAGGATCAACCATTTCGGCTTTCTCAACATCACCACTGGGAGTTTCGACAACAGTTCCGCCTTCGACGACAACGTCTGAAACCACAGTTCCGTTCAGTGGAGCGCCTGTTTCGTAGATGATGCCTTGGTTGCCGACAGGGTACTCGTGTCCGCTGATGACAGTTCCACTGCCTTGGATAACGCCGCCATTAACGATTCCGCCGCTGACGATTCCGCCACCGCAACCGCAACCGTTACAGCAGCATCCGCCGCCTTGAACGACAGGTGAACCGTAGATCGGTTGGCCGATAGGCTGGCCAACAGTTCCGCTACCTTGGCTGATAACAGTTCCGCTGCCTTGAACGACAGGCTGGCTGTAAGCTGGCTGTGCGATCGATCCGCTGCCTTGGCTGATGACAGTTCCGCTGCCTTGGCTGTAGACAGGTTGCGGAGCAACCGGAGCGCTGTAAACGGGCTGAGCGAAAGACTGGACGGGCTGACTGAAAACGGGTGCTCCAGCTTGACCGCATGACGCACATTGAGCCATTGCGGGGGCTGCGCTAACAGCGAATGCCGCTGCAACACATACTGCAAAAAGTTTGTTCATTTGAAGGATCTCCTGAATGATTGAGTGGCAAGTCGATGCCGGACTCTACTGTGGGTCGAAGCAGTAGGGTCTGTTATTTGTATCCACTGGTCTGTAAAGGTGTTCGAAGCATCCGACCTCACTCTCGCACTTCATCCGCGCGCCTCTTCTCTGGGCAACGCCAGACCGAAGCCATCAAGCTACCCCAGGCGACATGCATGTCAACCGTTTGGACAGCATGGGGCAGTTTTTTACTGGGTTTCCGAGGACTATTTCACTTGCTGGACAGAAACGGGCGCATAGAAAAAGCACGGTCCTACAGTAACCGTGCTTGGGGGTATCCAATTGTACAGGAGAGCGAAAGGAGACTATTCCTCGTCGGCCTTCTTGACTTTCTTCTTCTTTTTCAAGGAAATCTTCTGTACACGCACCTTAGGCATGCCATAAACGGGATCGCCTTCGGCCCATCTGCCGGCATCCATCAGCTTTTGCAGGCGTTCCGCGCGAGTCATCACGTTTCGGTTGGAAACAGAACCGGCTTTGATTTTGAGACTTTTGTCGATGGTCATGAGATTGATTTTCAGAGTTTTCGTGTCGTTGAGCGAGAAAGTTTAGGTACCAAGTCCAGATTTCTCAATACATTCTGCTGAGATTATCGGCCAAACGTGGAAAAATCCTCAGATAGATTTCCTCAGAATCGGCCGACTTTCGGCTCAATTTTGTTGGCCATACAATATTTTAGTGACCCCAGAAATGAAATCAGACGTCCAAACAGGCAAATCGCCCCCGAATCCTTCGTCGAAGGGCGTTTTGGAGCTGGCCGATCAATTCTGCTTGCTGGCGCTATGGGGGATCATTTTGTGGGTCTGCGGCTGGCTGTTTCTCTCGGGACAAACCAGCAGACCCATCGATTTCGACGGGGCTCCTCCGATTCGCAGCTCCTATCGGATTGACCCCAATTTGGCCACAACGGCACAATTGTCGGCGATTCCAGGGATCGGCGGGCGGGTCGCCGCGGCGATCGTAGCAGAACGCAGCCAACATGGGCCCTTTTCCACGATCGAAGATCTGGAGCGAGTCAACGGAATTGGCTTGCCGATGATTCAGCAGATGAAACCGTTTCTATATCTCGATGGCGAACAGGGGGCGGAGAAAGATGGCGGATAGTTTTGCGGGCTTTCCTAAAGAGTTTTTCGCGTTCTACCGTGAGTTGAACAACAATAACAACCGGGAATGGTTCACTGAAAACAAAGGGCGATACTTGGATTACGTGGTGGATCCTTCGCTGGAGTTCATCGCTGCGATGGAAAAACCGTTGAAAAAGATCTCTCCTTACTTTCTGGCGGTCGCCAAACGAAGCCGCGGTTCGCTGATGAGAATCTATCGAGACGTCCGTTTTTCCAAAAACAAGCTGCCTTATAAAACCAATCTGGGGATCCAGTTCCGGCATGAGATGGGCAAAGACGTCCATGCGCCGGGGTTCTATTTTCACTACTCACTGGACGAGACTTTTTTAGGAGCGGGTGTCTGGTGCCCCAAAAATGACCGGTTGAACCTGATTCGAGAAGGGATTTCGGATAACGCCGCCCGCTGGAAAAGAACAACGCGTAGTAAAAAATTCAGGTCCCAATATAATTTGGCTGGATCGAGCTTGAAGCGACCTCCCCGTGGATATTCGGCTGAAGACAAACTGATCGAAGACTTAAAACGAAAAGATCACATTGCCGTTTCCCCGATCGATTCAACAGAAATGCGATCCGCCGAGATTGTTCCGCTGCTGGCCCAGCGAATCCATTTGGCGATGCCCTATGTTCGGTTCCTTTGCGATTCCCTGCGTTTGCCCAGCTAGAAAATTATGCCGTTACGAAACCTGTTTATTATCCTTGTCACGATTGGTGTGTGTCTGGCTTGTCACAGCGCCGCCTCCAAAAGTCGTTACGCGAACATGTTTGCCGAAGCGATGCGGGTGGTGGAAACCGAATCGCTGAAAGTCGTGCCGCGGGAGCAGCTGTTCACATCGGCCATGGACGGGATGCTTAGCGAACTGGATCGGCACTCGATCTACATCTCAGGGAATGCCTATCAAAGGTTTGACGAATCGTTGCGTCAGCAGTTTGGTGGCGTGGGGATTTATGTGGATTCGGAACCGGACAACAGTGCTTTAGTGATCCTCGCTTCGTCGCCCGATACGCCGGCGGCCGAAGCCGGTTTGATCAGCGGCGATCGGATTGTCGAGATCAACGGTGAATCCACCAAGGGCTTGGTGACGTCCGAGGGCATTAAAAAGCTCAAGGGACCGATTGGAGAATCGGTGTCACTGTCAATTCTTAGAGGCAATGACACATTCCCCGTCGATCTGGTTCGGCGGACGATCCCTGTGGCCAGCGTGCACGGCGATTTTCGAAACGAAGGAGCGTGGGTGTTCCACCTCGAAGATCATCCACGCATCGGCTACGTGCGGTTGCGTCAGTTCGGCGAACAGACCGCCGACGAACTCTCCGATGCCCTCGCGTCTGTTTCTGGGAAAGTCGATAGTATCATTATCGACTTGAGAAATAACTCAGGCGGTCTGTTGACCAGTGCGATTCGCGTTTGCGATATGTTTCTGGATGAAGACAAAGATATCGTGCGGATCAATGGACGTGGCGGGCGTCTGGAAAACACCCACCTTTCGACGAAAGACCGCGAGGTCAATCCTGCGATCCCCGTCATCGTGTTGGTAAATCGTGAGTCGGCCAGCGCCAGTGAAATTGTTGCCGGTTGTCTGCAAGATCATGAACGAGCCACCATTGTGGGCGAACAGTCGTGGGGCAAAGGCACCGTGCAAAATGTGATTCCGATTCGTCCCAATCATAGCGCGATCAAGATTACCACCGCCAGCTACAGTCGTCCCAGCGGGACGGCGATCGATCGCGAAGATCCAGACGTTGTCGAGACCGGGCATTGGGGAGTTTGGCCAGAGGAAGAGCATCAATTGGAGCTTTCCCAGATCGATGTCAGTCGCAATCGCTTGCGCCGGCAGGTGAAAGACATTCGGACGTTGATTCCAGTGGACAAAAGGAAGGATGTTCTGAAACTGTTGACCATTGCCGCTGACAAACCGGTCGAGGGCAGTGATGCCACCAAGGAAGAGCGAATCAAGGCTCGTGATCTGCTGTCGGAGCCGGATCGCGTGATGGAAAAAGCCATTGAGTTGCTTTCTGAAGCCGTGGCCAAGCAGGCGGCGTAAAGTGGAGCCACGGATGGAACACGGATGCAGGTATTTGCGGTGAGGCATGCTCATGCTGCGCGTGAGCATG
>CAZDZX010000012.1:12094-29115 GCA_964510005.1 uncultured Pirellulaceae bacterium | reverse complement strand
GACCCCCTACTTTAAGAGAAATTCGGCTGAACGGAACCAACGCCGTCGCCAATTTCCATGCATAATGAATCTGACATTCACTAGCGCAATTGAATCCCTATATCTAGACCCAACTCGCACGTGTTCGTGATGCAATCGAATTTGGCCTCTCGTTTTGTTCTCTTTTCTCTATCGACAATTCTGGCCAGCCATTGCTCGCATGGGTAATGTCTCAAAGAGCGAAACGACGCTCAAGGATCAGGTCCGGCAGCAAGTTGCCTTTCACGGTCCCACACGATCGACGACAACCGCTCAAGCTGATGATCAACTTAACCCTCGTTTCAAAGGAGTCGACATCGGGGACGTCGGCGAAACCGGTAGCACTGCCTTCGACGACAAGACCAGCAAGTACACGGTCGCGGGTTCGAGTGGAGACATTTTTGGGGAAAACGATCAGTTTCACTATGCCTATGTCGCTTGGTCGGGTGACGGTCAAATCGTTGCTCGGGTAACGGACGTCACCGACACCAACGGAAACGCCAAAGCGGGCGTGATGTTCCGGAATCGCTAGCCGCAGATTCCACGAACGCGGTGAACCGCTGTACCTTACCCATCTACTGGGCGGAATTGAATACGCCGCTGGCGTTAGCCGCGTTCGACCTGCCGATGCCGTGGTGTTGTTCGATGGAACCAACACCGAGGCCTTCGAAAAAGAAAAAGGCGGCGGCAAAATCGGTTGGAAGATCAACGACGAAGGCAACCTAGCCATCGTGTCCGGCACAGGCTACTTCATTCAAACAACCGAGGGGTTCAACGACTACCGCTTGCACTTGGAGTTCAAAGTCCCGGCGACCGCTCCCGGCACGCCCGAGGAAAAACGCGGCAACAGCGGCTTGTATCTGCATCGGAGTTACGAGCTGCAGCTACTGGACTCTTACAAAGTCCCCAAATTCGACAAACAACATGTGGGTTCGATTTATGGTCTAAAAGAAGCCTACGCAAATGCAGCCCTGCCCGCCGAGACGTGGCAAGTGTATGATATTGAATTCACGGCACCGGACTTTGACGATGCGGGCAAAAAGACGGCCCATGCTCGCGTAACCGCTTACTTGAACGGCGTGTTGATTCACGACGATGTTGAAATAAAAGGCCCTACGGCAGTTGGCAAACCCGAGAAACCCGGAGCGCGACCGTTCATGCTTCAGGATCACGACCCCAACAGCAAATTGAAGTTTCGCAACATCTGGCTGCAACCGATCGAAAAATCGGATGCAGCTAAAAAGTAGAGGCTGCGACTTCAGGCCGTCGGCGGTGAGGCCTTCGCAGATGCGTTCGGCGGTCCTACGTTACTGAAAAGTCAACGTAAGGCCGTTGAGGAACAACTACTTTTAAGATTGACCATGAAACATATTCGTAATTTTTGCATCATCGCCCATATCGACCACGGGAAATCGACCCTTGCCGATCGCCTGATCCAGTCGTGTGGCGGAGTCGAGCAGCGCAACTTTCAAGATCAATTGCTCGATTCGATGGACATCGAACGTGAGCGTGGCATCACCATCAAAAGCAACACCGTCTCGCTAGAATATACATCGGCGGATGGCCAAGAGTATTTACTGAACTTGATCGACACGCCCGGCCATGTCGATTTCTCACACGAAGTCCGCCGCAGCCTGATGGCCTGCGAGGGCGCCTTGATCATCGTCGACGCATCCCAAGGCGTTGAAGCGCAAACTGTCGCCAACCTCTATCTGGCGATGGAATACGATTTGGAACTGCTACCGGTCATCAACAAAATTGATTTGCCATCGGCCGACATCGAGCGCGCCCAAGAAGCCATCGATGCCGAACTGGGGCTCGATCCGTTTGCGGCCATCCCCGTTTCCGCCAAAACAGGCGAAGGCATCGAGAACATTCTCGAAGGGATCGTCACCAAACTGCCGCCACCCGAAGGAGACCCTAAAGCGCCGCTGAAAGCACTGATCTTTGACGCCCATTTTGACAAATATCGGGGCGTGATTTTGCAGGCTCGCATCATGGAAGGCACCCTCAAAGCCAAAGACAACATTCACTTCATGCACGGCGGACGCGATTACCGAGTCGACGAAGTGGGATACAACCAGCTGAAGCTAAACCCGCAAAGCAAACTGGTCGCCGGCGAAGTGGGTTACATCGTGGCGGGCGTTAAGAGTGTTCAAGACATTGAAATTGGCGATACGATCACGCTGGTCGAAAAACCTGCCGAAGCTCCCATCCCGGGCTATCAGAAAGCGCGGCAGGTCGTGTTCTCTTCGGTCTACCCGATGAGCACCGACCAATACAAAGACTTAACCAAAGCCCTCGACAAACTGGCGATCAACGATGCGGCCCTGACCTACGAAAAGGATTCATCGGCAGCGCTGGGATTCGGATTCCGTTGCGGATTCCTTGGGCTGTTGCATCTGGATGTTGTCCAAGAGCGACTGCAGCGCGAGTTTGATCTGGGCCTCGTCATCTCGGCTCCGTCGGTAATGTACAAAGTCATGCTTCGAGACGGCAGCGAGATCGAGGTCGACAATCCAAGCTACTGGCCCGATCCAACTTCGATCGATTCAACGACCGAGCCCTTCATCAAGGCCTCGATTTTGACTCCCGAAGAGTATGTTGGGCCGGTAATGGAGTTATGCCGTGAGCACCGATCCGACAGCCAGACGATGAACTATCTGTCAGCCGGTCGCATCGAAGTCACCAGTGAAATGCCATTGGGCGAAGTCTTATTCGACTTCTACGGCAAGCTTAAGATGATCACCCGCGGTTACGGATCGTTCGACTACGAACCGATCGAGTACCGCAAAACGGACATCGTGAAGGTCGACATTCTGGTCAATAAAGAACCGGTCGACACGCTATCGTATTTGGTGCATCGCGAGAAATCGCGTACCCGAGCATTGCATTACTGCGAGCGATTGGCCAAAGAGATTCCGCGCCACCAGTTCAAGATCCCGATTCAAGGCGTGATCGGCGGGACAGTGATTGCTCGTTCCACGATCGCTCCATTCCGCAAAGACGTGACGGCGAAACTCTATGGCGGCGACGTAACGCGGAAAAAGAAGCTGCTAGAAAAGCAGAAAAAGGGAAAGGCGAAAATGAAGCAATTCGGCAGCGTCAACATCCCACAAAAAGCCTTCGTCTCTGTACTGAGAAACGAGCAGGAGTAGGCCCACGCTTGCTTTGGCCTCTCCAACAGAAAGATTGAACAGCGCCTCAGCGGCGGCCCCTCGCGCGAATTAGATTATGATATCTGCTATTGAATAGATTCAGATCGAAGACGGCAGAAAACAAAATGAACAAGATTTTAGTATTCCTGCAGGCCATCTGCTTCCTTGTGTTGGTGACGACCGCCCTCGGTGCGTCGCCCTTCACTCCTGTGCAAAAGAGCGATGACGATTTCACGAAATCGGCTTTGCAGGCAAAACAGGATACTCCTGATCACGAATCTTCTTCCACGACCCAACCTAAACCGAAAGATCCCATCGCTGGCGACCGTCCCGTGGTTCGACTGTGGCCCCTTGAGATGGTCGGCGGCGAGAAAAACAAGCTGAGTTTGCAGATCACGAATCGGGGCAAGCTCCGCTATGAAAATGTCAAAGACCCAAACATGGTTGTGTTCCAAACCGATCGCGAACAACCGACTCCCGCTGTACTGTACTGCCCCGGCGGCGCGTACAAACACTTGACGCCCAAACCGTCAATCATCCAGTGGCTGAACAAAAATGGCATCACCGTTTTTATGCTGCGATACACGGTGCCGGCCAAACGCGAATCGGCTTTCTGTGATGTGCAGCGAGCCATGCGATTGGTACGTCACCACGCCAAAAAATGGAATGTCGATCCGGAGCAGATCGGCGTGCTAGGAAGTTCTGCGGGCGGCCATCTGGTTGCTCGGCTCAGCCAGAACTATACGTTGAAGAAATATCCCGTCGCACCACTGACCTATCCCATCGACGAAGCGGACCGACAGAGCCCTAAACCGCGATTCGTAATTTTGGCTTCTGCGGCTTACTTTTTTAAATCGACAGGCAAGGGAAAAAATAAGAAACTTCAGACCGTGCTGGCCGAGGAGTTTCCCATGACAGCCAAAGTGCCTCCTACGTTTCTGGTTTATGCGAAAGACGATCGCAACCATGTGGCAGGAGGCGTGGCTTATGAAAAGGCACTCAAAGCATCCGGCAATAAGACGCGCATCATGATTTCTGAAACAGGCGGCCACGAGCTACAGGATGTCCCATGGCATCCTCAATGTGCGAACTGGCTAACCGGATTGGGAATCAAACTTACCCAGCGACCGCAGTAACACCGTTGGATTGATTACTCAGGCGCCCTCAAACACGGATTCTGGTGCGTTGAGATCTTCGCCCCTGAACCGTTCTTCCTAACCGACAACTCAAAATGATCTCGCGGCAACACACCCGAAAGAACTAGTGAATCAACCCTGCCCTGAAAATCCATAAAATTGCCTCTCAAGGCCACTCGTACTACACTCGGTTCCTCATTCAACCGTGAAAAAGTATCTTTAATAGACTCAAATTTTTCATCGGTATCGCGCATCATAGAGGTATCGATCTTGGCTTGGTGTTTGGTCCTAGCGACCGGACCTCTTTGAAAAATCGACCACGACCATCCGGTGATCCGAGTTCTTTGTGGCCCAAGCCTTTGAGGTGTCTGCAGCGAGGTTCGGTGACAGCCAGATTTGATCGACTCGGAACAGCGGGTAGTCGCTTGTGCCGGTGCAACCCCATCCAATTCCAGCGTTGAAAAACGAGTCTTCCAGCACACCCGCCATCGGCGATGTGGCTCCGCCTCCACCCGGCAGATTAAAATCGCCGCCAACAATCCAATTGTCGGTAGCGTGGTTCGCTTGTAAGTGATCGACGATTGCCTGAATCTGCTGGCGATGGTCTCTTCGTTTTTCGTAGTGGTCCTTCCAGAATCCGGAACTGAAGGGATCCAGCCTAAAGATGGGAGCGCTCAGTCGCAGGCTGATGACATCGAAACGGTTACCTTCGGGCAGTGTTACAACGGCATGTAGAAAATGCAAATGAGGATCACTGTCGACAACTTCGATGGTGCCGCGGCAAATGATCGACGCGTCGGTACCGCACAACTGGTCCGACGCATCGCCAAAAAGGGTTTGGGACAATTCGGCAAGCGCTTGTTTACCGGGAGACTCTTGAACCAGAATAATGTCTGGAGCGAAAGGCTGCGATTCTAGAATAGCTTCAGTCGTGCCGATGTTGCAGTTCAGCGTAACAACGCGAACTTTGGAAGAATCGTTTCGCGCGATGGTCTGCTGATTGAAACGCAACATGCTTCTGGCTTCTTCGACAAATAAAATGGTGAAGAGCATCCAGACTCCGACAATCCCTAAGAACATCGAACGCGTCAATCCGCGGCAGCTTGCCACTGTCATGATCAATGCCAATATCAGCCACCCCCACGGCGGCACAAGCGTCACTGCTGCGAGGGCATCGAATTGAAACCAGTGGCAAACGACAAGAAAAACTCCCAACACAAACGCTAACAAAGCCAACAGTTTCTCAATCCAAAACTTACGCGCTGGCGCGGCTTCCTGACTATCGGTTGTCGTTGACTCATCTGCAGAATCTGTCTTTGCCATCTGTGATCGTCTCTACGAGGGTTTGCTTGAATAGCGGAACTTCCATCCTAGCTAGATGTGGGTTGCCACTTCAACCGAAGCGGTTGAGAAACAGAAACATAAAAGTTGGTTTGATGAAAAAAGCAATCAGCCTGCTAATGAACGTCGCCCGCTCACCCATCGCGCGATCTATCAGGCTGAAATCACGACTTGCGAAGAAAGCGCATGGCTGGAATTTATGCCGCATTACGGACCAATTCACCAAGGGATCTGATCCACAGAAAACACCCTTTGACTTGCCTAATGTTGACCTACCCTAGAGGGTGGTCTTTCGATAGGATTGAAAGGCTTCGATTGTTTTTCGGGGTGGGTCCTGTAAGCCAGATCCACCTCATGCTTCATCCGGAAGGACAAATACGTGGTTCAATGCGGGAACATAATCGTTTTCAACAGAAGCCGCGGCTTGCCCATCATCGCGCTGTTGCTATTGGCTCTAAAGGCAACCGTAGCACTGGGCCAATCCAACAATGAGTTCTTGGACAAGATACAGCCAGTATTAGCCACGCACTGCGCCAGTTGCCATGGAGAAGACCAACAGAGCGCCGATGTTCGCATCGACGATTTGGATCCGGACTTGATCGGCGGCAAAGACGCGGAAGCGTGGCAACTGGTATTGGACCAATTGAACCTCGGGGACATGCCGCCCGAGGACGCAGACCAGCAACTCCCAGACGATCAGCGACGGTTGCTGGTCAACTGGCTGACAGCGTCCCTGAAAGAAGCCGCACAGCAGAAGCAAAAAGATGCTCGCGTTGTGCTGCGACGACTCACCAAAGACCAGTACACCAACACGCTTCAGGACCTGTTGAAATTGGAGGTCGATTTCGGCCAAGACCTCCCTCGCGAAGGCCTGTCCGATGAGGGCTTCAAAAACAACGGCTTGGAGCAAGGCATTTCTTTGCTCCAGACAGAGTACTACATGACGCTGGCACAAAGCGCCTTGAAGAAAGCCATCATTAGCGACACTCCACCGGTTTCGTATCGCTATGTTTTTGAGTTCGGCAAAGGGATCAATAACGAAAAGAAGAAAAAAGATCACCGCAAAAAAGGTTCCCGAGAAGTTCCGGTCACAGACAAAGACCACATCGTACAGACCTTTGAGAATCAAAATCTGGGAACCGACGACAGCGAGTTCGTGGCCAACGACTACCGGCGACGCTGCTACCCCGATCTGCGCGGTGCGCGGAACAAACGCTTCAAAATAAAACGCAATGGCGTCCTGCTGGAGCCCGCCATCCCTCACGTGGAGGTTGGTGATTTCATTTGGCTGGCCCCGATGCCCAGCTTGAAACTGCAAATCCGAGACTTCCCCACCGAAGGCGATTTCGTGTTGCGAGTAAAAGTGGCTCGAGCCGACACTAAAAACAAAGCCACCCCTTATCTGCGGGCCTGCATCGGCGAGTGGCTGGATCACGGCGAAGATTTCGAAACCCTTGAGCGATCCGTCGAAGTCACAGGCACGACCGATGAATTCCAGATTATCGAATTTCGCGGTCGCTTAGAGAACTTCCCCGTCCCGTTTTACGAACCGGGAAAGAAAGACATCTCCACCATGATTATCGTGGGCATCTGGAACGACGCGATGGCAGAAAAAAAATCGGTCAACTCGCCTGCCGTCATCGTCAAATCGATGGAGTTTGAATGCGGTCATGTAGGCCAGTGGCCACCGCCTCGGCAAAAACACATTCTGATTGAATCAGAAAACAGTGACGACGAAACGGTGTACAGCCGCGAAGTCATCCAGAATTTCATGAACAGAGCGTTCCGCCGACCGGCAACCGCTGCCGAAGTTGACGACTACCACGCGCTTTGGAAAACGCTTCGCCCGGACTGTGCCAGCTTCGAACAGAGCATTCGCGAAACCCTCGCCAGCGTGCTGAGCTCGCCGAACTTTTTGTATCTGGTCGAACCCGCTGCTCCGGCGGCAACGACACCGAACACCATCAGCGAATATGAACTAGCCAGCCGGCTGTCGTATTTCCTGTGGAATTCCATGCCCGACGATCGCCTGTTCGAACTCGCCGAATCCGAGCAGCTCCGCGGCAATCTAACCGCTGAGATCGATCGCATGATTAAAGACCCACGGTCGGCGGACTTTATCGCGGACTTCTGCGAGCAGTGGCTGCAGATGGAGAAGATGACACACACCAAAGTGGACATCGAAGAGTTCCCTCGCTTCAATCGTTTCGTGCGAGACGACATGCTCCGGGAGACTCGTTTGTTCTTCACCGAAGTCCTGCAACAGAACATGAGTATTATGAACCTCGTGGATGCCGACTTCACGATGCTTAACCAAAACCTCGCACAGTTTTACGGAATCGAAAATGTCACCGGCGGGCAATTCCGCAAAGTGGCCCTTGCCGATGATGCGAAGCGTGGCGGACTGCTGTCTCACGGCCTGTTCTTAACTGGCAACTCCAACGGCAAGGAACCTCATCCGATTAAACGTGGGGCGTGGTTGATCAGTCGCATCTTGGACGACCCGCCACCGCCACCGCCGCCCAACGTCCCGCAGATCGATGAAGACGATCCGGCCATCGCCAAACTATCCATCAAAGAGCAGTTGCGACGGCATCGCGATAATCCCTCTTGTGTCGATTGCCACTCCAAAGTCGACCCCTGGGGGCTGTTGCTTGAGAACTATAATGCTGTGGGACTGTGGCAGCATCGCGATGGCGCCGCTGAAGCCACCTTACCCAAGGGGGTCACGCTTGACGGTGTCGACGCCCTCAAGCAGTATATTCTCAAGGAGAAGAACGAGCAGTTTACTCGGGCGTTGGTCCAGCATCTGCTCCGCTACGCACTCGGTCGGTCACTGTCCTTTACTGATCGAGCGTCCATCGATGACATTGTCGAACAAGTTGAAAAAGACGACTATCGATTTCAGGGGCTACTGCAGGCAATCGTTACCAGCCCGTTATTCTCAAAGAAATAGGAACGCGTTGTGAAAGATAAATCGTGGCATCTCAACCGACGAACCATGCTCCGAGGCATGGGTGTAGCCTGCTGCTTGCCTTTCTTTGAGGCGATGGCGTCGGCCAAGACTGGAGACAAAACAACGCAACCCCGGCGGCTATTGAATTTGTATGTGGGCAACGGTGTCAGCTTGCCGCATGAAAAGTTCACCAAGATTCGGGACGACTGGCATTGGTTCCCGCACGAAGCGGGCAGCGATTACAAAATGACCAAGGTCATGGAACCGCTCAAAGCGAGACGCGATCAATTCACCATTTTCGGCGGGCTATCCCATCCGAAATCTCGCAATCTGTTGGGCCACACCGCGGGCGATAGTTGGCTTACCGGCGGCGATGTCGGGGGCGAATACAACAACACCATTTCCTTGGACCAAGTCGTCGCCGACCATTACAGAAACGAGACGCGGCATTCGTACATGAATTTGTCGACCGACGGCGGGACCGGCTACCGTGGCCGGACCACAACGTTGGCCTTTGATCGAAGCGGCCAGCCGATCCCCGCCGAAAACGATGTGCGCAGGATCTTCGAACGTCTGTTCCAAGTCGATAACGCGAAGAGCGTACAGGCGCGGAAAATCGAACTGCAGAAAAAACGCCGCGTGGTGGATCTGGTGTTGGCCGATTCTAAGCGACTGCAAAAGAACCTTGGCAAGGCAGATCAACAGAAATTAGGCCAGTACATGGCGACTCTGCGCGATCTTGAAGCGCGGATCGAGCGACTGGAGGCGTGGCAAAACATCCCGATGGAGAAATTTGATTCATCACACCTCGATCTGTCGGTAACGCTAAAGTCACCCAAAGAATACATCCGCAGCATGTGCGATCTGATGGTGTTGGGTTTCGAGACAGACATCACGCGGGTGGCGAATTACATGCTGGTCCGCGAAGACAACTTGGGGTTGGGTTCCAAATTTTCAACGGTCCTGTTTGGTTATCGAGATCATCATGGGATGTCCCACAAAAAGAGCGAGAAGAACTTTAAAGAGTGGGCCATGTACGATCGCTTCCTGATCGAGCAGCTGGACTATCTGCTGCAGCGGCTTACCGACGCCAAGGACCAACACGGTTCACTGCTGGATAACACGCTGGTCTTTTACGGCAGCAGCAATAGCACTTATCACAACGCCCGGAACTATCCGCTGATTTTGGCGGGCGGCAAGAACATGGGGCTGAAGCACGGACGGTACATGAAGTTCGACGAGGACAAGCAAATTCTATCCAACCTATTTGTCAGCATGCTAACCGCCCTGGGCGTTCCCAACGAAGGCTTCGCCGACAGCAAAGGCAATCTCGATCAGATCTTCAAAGCCTAAGCCATGCATTTCTGAAAGCGGCGAGTCATTACATCATTACCTTCTTGGGACGGCCCCCGACCATCCGGCGTCCGCCCAAGTGTCGCCTCCTGTTGAAAATCACACGGTCGTTCTGTAGATCGCCGGGGAGCTATTTCAGGAGTCGGCTCTTGGCAAAAGGTGGCAAAATGGAAACATTAGGCCGGGTATCGCCACCGCAAACTGAAGGAAAGGGGCTCAGCGTGCTCTAGGGCATTCGCGCTGGACGCCAGCATCGGCAGGTCGACCAAGTGACTCGTTTTACAGATTAAGAATAAATTAATCCCGTTTTTAGGTAGTTTACTTTTTGGGGCTAGAAGTACGATGTATCGAGCTACAATAATGACGAAGACACATCATAAATCTTGTGTGAACGGTTAACCGTGCGGAACCTGCTTAAAATTCTGCTTTTGGCTTATTGGGGTTTGCTTATAAACCTCGGGCCATCGGTCCACACTCACAGCATTTTTGGCCTGCATGGCGGCTCATGCTGTGCACCGACTTCGACTGCTCCTTCTTCGACTCCAGCAGATTCATGCTGCTGTTGCAGTTCGACACACACCCACACACCCGCAGCGCCCAGCACCTCGGATGAAGAAGTTCGTTCTTCACACGACTGCCCGTTTTGCGACTTCTTTGATTCTCTTAACACTGCGACTGCTGAGTACTACCAATCGGTAGCCCAACAGTCAGTCGAACCAGTTCTCACCAGCCACGACTGCTTTCTTTCAGTCGCTGAAATTTCCAGCCGCGCCCGTGGGCCTCCGGCACTGAGCTAAGCGTTTATTCCTTGATAGGTTCCTAGTCCGCCATTTTCAATGTGTGCGGCCATCATGTCGGTTGGCGAAACTTCCCATTCAGTTCGCATCGACTAGGAACGTTGTAACTTGGATGACCTAACTGAATGCTGGATTGATTGTTGTTTCAGAGTTCCAGCTTCAACAGGGTTGTTCAACTACCTTCACCGACCCGTTTGTCGTGGTCGATGGGTGTCTGTGAATCAATTACTATCTCACGAAACGTGAAAAGGTGTTTAAAATGAGTGCCAAAGGACGGATCAAATCTGGCTTCACTCTTGTTGAATTGTTGGTCGTGATAGCCATCATCGGAATCTTGATTTCGATGCTGCTTCCCGCAGTCCAGCAAGTTCGAGAAGCCGCTCGTCGCATCCAGTGTGCGAACAACATGCGGCAAATTGGACTTGCAGTTCACACCTACGAGTCCTCTTTCAGTCGCTTTCCTATAAACCAAGTCGGTCCAGGAGAGTCAGACGGAGCAGGAGGGTTCGAAGCCGGCTATTACAGTTGGCTTGTTCCGATGTTGCCATTTGTGGATCAAGAGAACTTGCATTCGAGCTTTGATCTTCGCATCAACAATGGTGATGACGACGGTTTTCAGATCAGTGACACTCATCCCAACGCTGTTGCAGCCGCGACAGCGGTCCCTCTGTTTCTTTGTCCTTCGGATTTTCCGTCGGCTGACAACACCATCATGGGTTCAGCCAATCCAGCATCCAGCAGTTATGCCGGAAACGCAGGTTGGCCGTCGCCCTCAACTGGACTCCAAGGCAATCATCCTGCTGATACATTCAGCGGGGTTATTCCGCTTGAGAAACCAGATGGTCCTGTTGCTTGGCATGGCGGTTCACGTTTTGGATTTGAAGACATCTCAGACGGAAGCTCAAACACTGCGATGATTTCGGAACGCTTGATTCAAACGGCACTTAGTCGCGAAGAGATTGTAGCGAATCATTCAAGGATTTTTGCTCGGCACATCACACCGCGTCGCCAGGAATCACTTCCGATCATTGTTGCCCGGTTAGAGGTATTTACCGAGATTTCACGACATGATTTCGAGTTGGCACATGTTGGCAGATCGTGGAGTTCAGGCTCCCCGCATGCAGCATCAGTGTATGGTCATCTCCATTCACCCAACGCGGGAATTGTTTCGTTCTACTCCGGATACACTCAAACCGGGGATTTCTTTACGAGCTCCAGTAGTGAACATCCTGGTGGAGTTAACCTTGTCCGCGCCGATGGTTCGGTCTCTTTCGTTTCCGACGACGTCGATCAGGCCGCTTGGTGGGCCTTGGGAGCTCGCAATGATGGAAGTACTCAAACTCTGAACAACTAGATTTTACATTATTAATTTTTGGAGATTTTATATATGAAGAAGTTCTTGTTGGCGGCTGTTGTCGCTGCGTCTTTGCCAACCGTTAGTTTTGGCCAAGAGATAGAAGATATTGACATCGAAATTGGTTTCGATGATTTCATGAATCCAACTGAGATTGAGATTGAAACCCCATTCCCTCGGTTTAATAACGCGGGAGTCGGAATCGCCGATGGCGAGTTTACTGGTCTTTTTGATGATCTAGCAACTGACAATCCTGGCTTCATCACGCCAGCCACTGAGGACGAGGAAGGAAGATTTAATCCCGGGGATGCAATTAGTCTTGCCTTTCGCGATTCCACTAGCAGTGGTGGCCAAGGCTATGTTACCTTTTTCAACCCCACCACCGGTGCTCTTGAGGCGAGTTCTAGCTCGATCACGATCACAAACCAAGACGGGGGTGTCGGTGGCACTACTGTTATCGATGGAGACACGCTAACTGGGGAAAGTTCCTTGTTAATCGCCGTGGCATCGGATGGATTCACGCTCAGCAATATCCCTGGCGTTCCTGATGATGAAAACGTGACTTTGGGAGTTGGCGAGATTCACAACCACCTCTCTTTCGATCTTGAAGGGAACGATCAAGGGGCTTTCGGCATTTTCGTTCAGTTCGAGGCTGACACGGATGGTGATGGAGTTGCAAACTTTGATTCAGACGAGTTTTTCCTAGTCTTCAACAGTGGCTTGGATGATGCTGGATTTGCAACAGCACTGGCAGCTTTTGAGGCTACCGGCGTTGCCGTTCCAGAACCTTCGTCGTGCATCGCGATGGGTGCCATTGTGGCCGGCATTTTGACTCGCCGCCGCAGAAGGATCTAAGTCCAGTGTTCCAACTAGGATCGCTTGCGTAATTTCTAATCAACTCTGCCGTATGGCAGAGTTGATTTTTTTTGTTTCTGACCTGGGAATTCTGATGCTGCGTCTGCTTTTTATCGCGTTAGCGTTTTTGAGTGGCTCAGTTGCGCTATCGCACGAACTCCTTTGGACCCGCCGACTGGTCGATCTACTGGGAGCAACCGAATCAGTAACCGGTCGCGTGCTAGGATTGTTCTTCCTTGGTTTGTCGCTGGGCGGTTGGTTGGCCACGCGATGGTCAAAATCCAACGGAAATTCGGCGATCCGTTTGGGAATCGCAGAGATCTCGATCGCCATCCTTTCGCTGCCCGCTATTTTTCTACCGGCTTGGGCCGATGGATTGGTTTCGACTCTAGGAACCGATCTGCTGGTCTCGTGGCAAGGCGATGCCATCAAAGTCCTGCTTGCCGCCGCCGTTGTCTTGCCGCCATCGATCGCGATGGGAACAACCATGCCGATGTTTATTCGGGTGATTACCGATTTGGGCGGAACCATTCGCAGCGGTGGAATCTGGATCTACTCCCTCAACATGCTCGGCGGCGTGTTTGGCCTCTGGCTGGTGTCGATCGTGCTGCTGGAGTTTGCTGGCGTTCGCGGGGCAATGCTCTGCGCCATCGCGGGGAACCTGTTGATCGGGCTGACATCGTTTGGGCTTTCCAGTCGCGTACGAAATACCTCCGCTGACGAGACCACTGAAGAATTAGCAAAAGAAACGGCAACAGCGGATCCACAAGAGCTTGCCCCCGGCACCGTGGCGGGATCGGCAGACGGGATCCGCAATTTCAAGCACATTTTTGTATTGGCTTTCGCATCGGGCGCCGCAGTCCTGGGAACCGAAGTTCTGATTCTACGACTTCTCGCGCTGGTAGCGCCGTCTTCAATTCAAACGACCAGTGCTTTACTGGCCAATGTTATTTTGTTCCTCGCCATGGGATCGATCGCTGTGGCACTCTTCAATCGGTTTCGCATCTCCAGCCAAACGCAGCTGATTATGGGCGCGGTGGGCGCGTCATTGTTTTGCCTCCTCTGCCCACTCATCCTTTCCAAAATAACTCATCAGTTGATTTCCCTTCGCTACTTGGTGGCGTCGAACCAGCATACCATCGCCTCCCTCGGGCAATATTGGTGGTTGCTATTCATGATCATTGCCTGCTCTTCAGGTGCAGCGATGTTCTTCTTCGGACTTGTCTTTCCATCCATCATGTCGCTTCACTCAAAACACGACCCTCAGGGACGGTCCATTGGCCTCGTGTTGGCGATCAATGGTGTCGGCGGCTTGCTGGGAGCCGAACTTGCCAATTCGCTGCTGGTACTTCAAATCGGAATCTATCAAGGATTTGCGATTTTCGCGGTCGCAACAGTGGCGCTCACGATCGCGTTCTGCCTTTACGCAAATCAAAAAATGGCTGCCGTGGCCACGATGTTCGGCGTTGTTTTAACTGTCGCGTTGAGCCTTGAGTCGTATCAGGAACTGCGATACCTGAGCCCAAACACGACCAAGAAATTGAAAATTGAGAAAACCTATTTTGGTCGAGACGGAGTCCTGATGGTACTTGATGAGTTGGTCAAAGGAAAACCAGTCTCTCGCCGTATCCTGATGAATAATCAGTACACCCTAGGCAGTACGGGCGCCGCAGCTGAAGCGATAGAACGAAGGCAACTGCTACTTCCTTGGCTGTTACACACTCAATCCGAAAACGTTTGTTGTCTTGGTTTTGCCACCGGCATCTCAGCCAGCGGCCTAGAGGCACTTGAATCTCCACCTAGCGTGACGTCCATTGAGTTATCAGAAAAAGTCCTTGAAATTGCTCGCGAACATTTTAGCGAGCAGCATCAATCGTTTTTCGAACGACCCGGAAACCAAGTTCTAGTTGAAGATGCACGCACTTACATGGCCTGTGCCAATAGTGAATATGACTTGATTGTGGCGGACTTGTTTCGACCCTACGGGGCGGGAGAGTCTCGACTGTTTTCGCTGGAGCATTTCCAAAACGTGAAACGAGCGCTTCGCCCTGACGGACTTTTCTGCCAGTGGTTACCCGCCCATCAGTTGAACAAAGCACAATTCGAAACGATCGCCAATACGTTTCAACAAGTGTTCCCTCACACCTTAGTCATCAACGGAGGCAAATCATCCCGCACACCGACGATTGGGCTTTGTGGATGGCAAAGTGATAAACGCTGGGAGACAGAGGAGCTTGTCAAAACAATTAGAGCAATCCCAAAACAGAAAGGCATTTCTGACCCCCAGTTACTGACCGCACAGTTTCTAATCGTAGGAGAACTCAATAAAGAAGCGTTTTCTTCGTCGCCAATCAACACTCTTGATAATGCTCTATTGGAAATTGATGCCGGGAAATTTTGGGTCACCAAAGACCTTCGCGCCGGGCGACCGGCTGACAATTTTGAAAATGGATTTTTGAATGCTGACAATTGGAAGCGCTTCACACTGCACTTGCACCAAAATACTAGGCCTGTCTTAAATCCCATCTATCGCAAGGAATACATCAAATTACTGCGGTAAGCCAAACGTTCGATTTCAATGCTCTGACAGCGTGCGTCAACAACGAACCATCACCCAGGCAAGGACTTGCCCGAATTTTCCGACTTTGACTGCGGACTCACAGGACCCGCGAAAGCCCGAGAGCTTGCCCGAAACGAAGCGCTCGGACAACGGAAGTAATCCCGACGACAAGGCATCACCAGCAATCAAACTGCCGATCAACGAGCGAAACGAATGGATCGAAAAAACGATTCGAGAGACTCTCGCGATTCCGTTTCGTCAAAGAGACTCGGACCTGTCGTCATTGAAACGACAACCGACTTCGATCGCAACGAAACATGACTCGCTAACTGTCGGGGAGTTTATTTTTGACAGTGCTGTTTTTACTGATACACCTGACTACCATGAGTCGATTAAGGATTTGAGCCATGGCCAACGACCTGCTTGTTGCCATGCCGATCAACCTCAAATCCCACCTCTTATTTGATCAATTTTATCGTGAAAACCAATCTTTCAAATCGAACTCGTGGCTTCACCCTAGTGGAACTGCTGGTTGTCATTGCCATCATCGGAATCCTCATTGGCATGCTGCTGCCGGCCATCCAAGGAACACGTGAAGCAGCCCGCCGCGTTTCCTGCAGCAACAACCAGAGACAAGTTGGATTGGCGCTTCACAATTTTCACGATTCAAGAAACGCCTTCCCACCGGGCTTCATCAGGATGGGGTCCGCGCATTCCTACGGCTGGGCAACCCACATCCTGCCCTTTATTGATCAAGGCAATGTTTACGACAACATCGATCCGCGCAACAACTCGCTGAGCGTTTCGGTTGACAGCGCAGACGACCGAGGCGGCGCAGCGATTTCGAGTTTTGTTTGCCCCTCTTCTGTCTTGGAGAGCCATGACGCCAACGGTTTCAGCAAGTGCAATTATCTTGGCAACCAAGGCCATAGTAACGGGGCCGGAGACTTTGGCGGCATCTTTAACGACAACAGTAAAATCCGCATCGGGAGCATCTCGGACGGAAGCTCGAACACCATTTTGGTTGCCGAAGCCGATGGCTCGCCCTTGGCTTCCGACGATTCCTTTCCTGTTTGGATCGGTCCAGCAGGGAGCAACATTTTCCAGTCTCGACGAAGCATTCTGCGGCGTGGAAATTTCATCCAGCCGATTAACAGTCCCAGCTTCGACGATCCCCGCAGTTTCAGTCCGGCGATTTTCTCCAGCCAGCATCCCGGCGGCGCGGTTCATGCGTTTTGCGATGGCAGCGTTCGCTTTATTCGCGACACCATCGAACTGGGAACCAGCAATACCGTGCCTGACGGTACGTATATGAAGCTGATTGTTCGCAACGACGGACAAGTCGTTGGCTCATTCTAGGAGCAATCACAGACCCATTGTTCGTAGTACCGCAGTGCGCAGTACCGGCTTCAGCCGGAATGGGGGTATTCGTCTGCAGGATTGACATCAATCCAAAATCCAATCAGCCGTCTAAGGCGTGACTTCTGCGGCAG
>CAZDZX010000012.1:2605-11994 GCA_964510005.1 uncultured Pirellulaceae bacterium | reverse complement strand
GATTGACATCAATCCAAAATCCAATCAGCCGTCTAAGGCGTGACTTCTGCGGCAGGAGCAGCCAAAAAGGACACCAACCCAAGGACGGACATCAAAACGAAGATCAATCCGAAAATCAGCAATGGCACCAACCAGACTGGCGCCTTCTTTTTTTCTCGCTTGCGAATTCGCGGTGCAACCGTTGGTTTGACGACCGCCGGCAGCGGCTCACCATCAGGTGAGGTATTGGCCACCACGGCGAAATCTTCGAAATGCTGGGAACTGGTCCCAGAAAGGCTGGGAAGTGCCGCCAAATCAACTCGCGAAAGTGACTCCAACTGCTGCTTGATCGAACCCTTGTCGGAGCTGGCCAGCGTGTCCTCGGCAAGGACATCGCTCGTCACTGCAGACACTCCCGAACCACTCGCCATGATCGCAGAATCCGCTTCGCCCAGTTCGAGACTAGAACCCGAGACGCTGGAACCGGTTTTCAAAAACGATTTCAACACTGACATAATTTCGTCACAATTTGCAAACCGCTCTTCCGGTTTCTTGCGCATCATCCGCGAGCAAATGTCGACGATAATCTGAGGCACTTCTGGCCGGATCGAGTGGATCGGGTCAGGCTCTTGAGTTTGATGCATCGCGATCCGCTGCGCCAGCGTTCCCTTGCTGAACGGAGGCCGTCCCGTCAGCAGGAAGTACAGCGTGCAACCCAGACTGTAGATATCGGCTCGATGATCGACTTCGTGAGAGTTGACTGCCTGTTCGGGCGACAGGTAATCCGCAGTGCCCATCACGCGCTCGTTGTACATCACTGTCAACGACTCTTCGCCTTCTTCGCTGAACAGTGCCAGACCAAGGTCTAAAATTTTGAGCACGCCTTCATCGGTCATCAACAGGTTCGCTGGCTTGATATCCCGGTGCACCATCTGATGCTCGTGAGCATGCTTTAAACCTTTGGCCGCCTGAAAGATAGCATCGGCGGCATCTTCCACCGCCATTGGGCCATCATCTTTGACTCGATCATAGAGGTCCGCGCCTTTGACGTACTCCATGACCATGTAATGTGTATCACCGGAGTTGTTGATGTCATAAATCCGGACAACATGCGGATGGTTCAACGCCGCCGCGGCTTTGCCCTCGCGATAAAAACGATCCAGATAGCTTTTGTCGGAGACTTTCTTCTTGGGAAGAACCTTGATGGCTCGCTTCTGACTGGTGCTTTTCGACTCCGCCAGATAGACGCTACTCATCCCGCCAGTACCCAGATGGCCCAGCAGCTTATACTTGTCTAAGAAGAACCCTTTGTACTTGCCGTTTTTTAATTTATCGGCGTGCCATTGGGTAATGATTCCGTTTTCAATAAGATGCTCGATAAGCAGATCTTTGCCGATCGACTTTCCCGCAGCTTTTTCGGGCAGCCCAACCAAAGCAGCTTTGATGGCCTCACGATCACAAAGCTTACTTTTTTCAAGAAGCTTCAACAGATTTTTGGCGCTCTGTTCCGCCATGCACGCGATCCGGTTCAAGTTAGCAAATTTGACATAAAGAGTTGCTTTGGAGAAAATTCCCAGCAACCCGACTCATTTCCATATTCTAATCACTTCGCGATACTTTTCACCCATGCAAGCCCGTTAAAAGGCATTCAACTCCAATACAGACTTCAACGTGACCCATAATTCCGCCACAAAATCGACAAACCGCACACTAGGTATTTTTGCCAAATTCTGGGAACCCGGTCGAGTTAAAACCCGATTGGCCAAGACCATCGGGCATGATGCCGCCAGCAGTGCGTACCAATGCCTCCTGGGTTATCACATCCGGCGTTTTTCTGGTTTTGATAGCCAAAGTGTCATTGTCTACAGCCCCGACACTCCACCATCGCTGGCCAGCTTTGAGGATTTCACACACGTCCAATGCGAGGCCCCGGGTTGGGATCTCATCCCACAATCTGAGGGTGACCTCGGTGTTCGGATGGCGACTTTTTTTCAGCAACGGTTTGATTTGGGAGACCAAAAAATTGTTGTGATTGGTTCCGATGCGCCCCAATTGAGCGACGCGGTGATCGAAAATGCATTCAGCATGCTGGACGATCACGAAGTCGTTTTTGGGCCCAGCACTGACGGTGGCTACTATCTCGTCGGGTTGAGCCGCTTTGCCCCCGAGATTTTTACGGGGATCGACTGGAGCACCGAAAGCGTTTTGCCTCAATCGACGGCGCAGTGTGAGCAGTCCGGCTACCGTTGCGGCCTCCTCGAACCGTTGACGGATATCGATGAAGGCAAAGATTTAGCAGCCGTCATGCAGTCCCTCGCCGCGGACTCCAACGAGCACGTGGGTGAATTGCTGACCAAACTGAACGCGATTCCCGAAGTCAAATCGGTTTACGATGGGCTAGATTCGTGAACGTCGCCGTCATTGGCGGAGGCGTGATCGGATTGTCTCTGGCTTTTGAATTGTCGCAGCGCTCACATCAGGTCTCAGTTTTTGAAACCGGAGAGGTTGGAAAGAAAGCTTCATGGGCGGGGGCCGGTGCGTTGCTTCCCGCCAATGCCGAAACGGCACAGCATCCTCTGGAACACCTCGAAGCACTCAGCAATCGACTGCACTCACAGTGGGCTGAATCTCTTCGTCAATTCACCGACCTCGATAACGGCTACCGAAAATCAGGCGGCCTCTATGTGGCGTCCTCGCCCGGAGAAGTCGCAACCCTTGCCGGTTCGGTGAACTACTGGAACGAACGCAAGATCCCGATCGAGGTTCTTGACCGACAACACCTTCTGTCGTCGTACCCGGAACTCTGTCCGGCCATGATCCAAAGCCAACCCTTCATGTCGGCTTACACTCCCGACGAATCCCAGATCTGTAACCCGTGGCATTTGGAAGCGCTCTGCAGCGCCTGCCAAAAACTGGGGGCACGTATTTTGCCCAACACGACTGTGCAATCCGTCGAATCGTCATCAAATTCGGCTGCCTTAAAATTTGGGAATGAAACCCAGTCGTTTGATGCGGTGGTGTGGGCTTGTGGCGCGTGGACGGAACAAGCCATCGGTTCGATGCTGGATATCAAAGGCCCGGCCATCGTGCCCGTTCGCGGTCAAATGCTGCTGTATTTGCTGGACAAAAAATTAGAACTGCCGATCGTCAACGAAGGCAATCGCTACATCGTGTCTCGGGATACCGGCCATGTGCTTGTCGGGGCAACAATCGAAGAAGTCGGCTTCGATGAAACAACGACCGAATCCGCCGTCCAGCAACTTGCCTCCGATGCTCAGCGCTTGATTCCAGCACTCACACCCGATCGCGTCCTCAAATCGTGGGCGGGGCTGCGACCAGGAACTTTCGATTCGTTTCCGTTTATGGGAAAACTCCCGGATCGCCAAAATCTCTTTGTCTCAACCGGCCACTTTAAAACTGGGCTGCAATTGTCTCCTGGAGCCGCTATCCTGATGGCTGATTTGATCGAAGGCAAGGAACCTTCTATCGAAATGTCGCCTTTTGATCCGTCGCGGGTGCTGGTTTGAGCCTCCAGACCAGATAAAATGATTCGAAACGGGACCCCTCGCAGGATTCAGCCATGAAATTCGAATCATTGACAATACTGGCCAGCCTTTTCGTTGCCAGCCTATTCAGTATGAACAACACCGCCTCTGCTCAAGAACAGAAACAGGAAAACCAGCCACTGGTTTATCACGACGAGGCATCGACTGGTATCGGAGCCGGTAAACATATCGTTTTCCTTGCCGGCGATCATGAGTATCGCTCGGAAGAAACCTGCCCTGCCCTCGCCCGGATCCTTGCCAAACGTTTCGGGTTCAAATGCACCGTCCTGTTCAATGTCGACAAAGAAGGCTTCATCACGCCGGGCAACAATAACATGCCTGGACTGAAGGCTCTTAAAACAGCGGACTTGGCCGTCGTGTTCCTTCGCTTCCAAAATTTCCCCGAAGAGCAAATGCAGCACGTGGCCGATTACCTCGACCGCGCGGGCCCCGTGGTCGGCATGCGAACTTCCACTCATGCGTTTAAGATTCCGACCGAATCCAAATTTGCCAAATACGATTTCAAGTTCAAAGGGGAAGAGTACAAAGCTGGCTTCGGCCGGCAAGTCTTGGGCGAGACCTGGGCGGGTCACTACGGAAAGAACCACCTCATGTCGACTCGGCACGACATCGTTGCCGCTGCCAAAGAACATCCTGTATTACGCGGCGTCACCAAACCATGGGCTCAGTGCGGAGGCTATTGGGCCGATCCGATGCCCAACAGCACCGTCCTGACCAACTCACAACCTCTCACCGGCATGACTGCCGATGCGGAACCGGCTCCCGACAAAAAGCCTTGCCCGGGTTCATGGGTGCGAACTTACAAAAACGCCGCCGGAACCGAAGGGCGCGTCTTCACCACAACTTCGGGCGCTTCGGAAGACATTCTGGACAAGGACTTCCGTCGCCTGATGATCAACGGTTGCCTCTGGGCGGTCGGACTGGGTGACAAAATCACTCCCGCTGCCGATGTCAGCTTCGTGGGCCCCTACCACCCCGTCACCTTCAACAATCTCGCCTATCGCTTAGAAGTCAAGCCAGCGGATTTGGCGGGCTGGGACAGTCCTCTTATGTCACCCGACAAAAAGGTTCAGGAGAACATCAAGTTCGGAAAGGGCCGTCCCAAAAAGAAAGAGGCCGAGAAAAAAGGGGATGAGATGAACAAAAAGAAGGAAGCGGAGAAAAAGAAAGAGTAAACAGGTTTCGCCTTAACTCTCCTCCGGCAAACTCCTTTCAGTCCAGCGCGCCAACCTCACGCAAAGAAAAACAGCGCGCTCAACTTGGCGTCTTAACGCCTTTGCGTGAGATCTGTGGTTTTTTAAGACCTCAGCGGAAAGAAACACCACTGGCCACAGATGAAACACAGATTTCCACAGATGAATCGCGCGACGGATATCTTTATCAGGGTTTCATCCGTGGCTTAATTCATCTCGCCCATTTCCTCGAAAACCGATCGGTAGGCGTTTGCCGATTCGAAGTACTGAAATAGCGAACCGTAAAATTCGTCCGCGCCCAAAGTCGCGCTGTCTCCGATCACGATCAGCTTCCTGCGAGCTCGCGTCAACGCGACGTTCGTGCGGCGATAGTCCTTCAAAAAACCGATCTCGCACTCCGCATTCGAGCGAACGAAGGAAATCACGATGGCCTCTTTTTCTCGCCCCTGAAAACCATCGACCGTGCCGACTTCGACGACACCGGTATCTCCCGATCCATCTTGCAAATCACGCTTTCGCAGCAGGTCCCGGATCAAACGAACCTGAGCCGCATAGGGCGCGATCACGGCGATGTTCTCCGGATCCAAACCGTCGGCAATCAACTGCAGCGTCTTAAAGACGACGAACTCCGCTTCTTTTTCGTTAAGCTTACTCAACCCTTCCGGCTCCAGCGCCTCATCCCAACCCGCGCCGGCGGTATCGTACAGCACCAGTGGCGTTTCAGTCCGATCGGTTTCGGAAACTCCAGGCAGATCTTTCAGCAGATGCCCCTCAACATTCGCATCCGCAATGAGTTCGCCATCGTAAAAATGGTCGGAGGAAAAACGCATAATGTCGTTGTGCATCCGGTACTGATGCTTCAGTAGACGCGTCACATCATCCCCGTACAGATTCATGATCCGTTCCAGCAGGCTGATGTCGAACCCCTTTTCAACGGCTTCAGAAGACAGCACCGTCGGCGGCAACTGAAACGGATCCCCGGCCAGAATCAACCGATCGCTTCGCAAAACCGGCACCCAACTTCCGGGCTCCGTTGTCTGACAGGCCTCGTCGACAACCGCCGTATCGAACCAGCGATCGCCCAGCAATTCCTCATTGAAGGTTGTCGTGGCACAGATCACATGAGCCCGATCCAGAATCGAAGCCACCGCCATTTTTTCCAGTCGCCGCGCGTCCGACAGCAGCCTTTTGGCTTCACGGCGCATCTCCTGTTTGGCATCGCGTCCGGGTTTGGCCCGAGTCCAGCGGTCAACTTTCTTAAACAGCTGTTCGGCTTCGCGGCGCATATCGCGGACCACCGGAGCACTTTCATGCTGCTCGGCCAGTGCATCCAGCGAATGCTGACGAAGCGATTCACTGACCCGCGCCGGATGCCCCATTCGCACCGCCCGCACGCCTTCGCCGACCAACCGTTCCAGCAAATTATCGACCGCCGTGTTGGAGGGCGCACAAGCGAGGACCTTTTCTCCGTTCTCAACGCAGTCGCAAATAAAGGCCACGATTGTGGTTGTTTTGCCGGTGCCGGGCGGGCCATGAATCACGGCGATGTCGTTGGCAGAGCGCGTAAACCGGACGGCCTCCTGTTGAATTTCATTCAGTTCGATTCGACTCTCAATCGATTTTTCGGCGTCGACGGGACGGAACGTTGGCTTCCGCTCCCCCATCAGTATGTCGCGCAATTGCCCCACCCTGCCCCGGGAATGCCGCACCGTATTGATGGCCGCCAGATGCCGCTGCCGCGTGATTTCATCAGCCGTCAAGTCGACCCGAAAAACTTTGCCGTCCGGCCAGCGGTTCAACGCGACTTCGATGGAATCCTGCTTGCGAGCGCTCACCACACCGGTCAGGGAAAGATCCGATCCCGAATCGAATTCGGAAACCACCACCGGCGAACCGACTTTGAGTTTGTGCCACGGCATCGGCTTGTTAGCGCTGCGGCGGGCGAACTCGATCAAGTGCCGTCCGCCCAAACCATTGCGGCTATCACGGATCACCAAATCCAGAATGGTTTCACCGCTTCGTTCCGCATTGGCCGAACCGAGCCGTTTTTGCCGTTCGGCCATCCGTTGGATTTCGGCTTTGGACTCCAAGCCCAAACACTCGACCATGGTGACGAAATGACTATCGACTCCAACGGGCGGCAATTTACTGCGACGCCGTGACATGGCATTAATCTTTCGGGAAAAACTTGGCTAACGTTTCAGGCTTGGGAGGTTTCGTAACCAGCGACACGCCGATCATCGCCACCAAAGCACAAGCAAAAATGGCAACCACTGGCATGATTTCAACCGACTCAGACAGCTTCAACGTGAACTCTCGGTCCTTTCCGTATCCGGATTGCTGGAACAAAACGAACCAACACCCCGCGGCACCCAAGATTCCGGCAATCGCACCCAACGCCGTCAGTCGTTTCCAATAGAGCGCGGCGAAGATTATCGGAAACAGGGAGGCAAATCCGGAAAAGCACCAGATGCCCAACGTGAACACGCTGCGGATATCTTGCAGCGCCAACACATAAGTAATCAGCACGATCACAATGATAAAGGCCCGCGCGATCCAGACTTGGGCTCGATCCGAAAACCGCTCCTTGCCACCGTAGTGCACGACAACGTCGTTGGTGAACATACTTCCCAAACACAAGAACTGGCTGTCCAGCGATGACATAATGGCCGCCAGAATTCCAGCGGTCAGCAGTCCGCCCAATTCCGGACGGGTCAGCGTTTTAACCAGAAACGGCAACACGGTGTTCGGGTTTTTCTGGATCGGCGGAGGAATCACGGCGGTCGTCGCCCAGATACCAATCAGCACGCAAGGCACCCACACGATCGCAATAAAGATCGGATGCATGACCACAGACAGCTTAAAACTCTTGGCGCTTTTAGCGGTCAGCCAATGCTGAAACAGGTGGGGGAACATGCCCACCGAAAGCGGGATCAGCATGTAGGTAAAGAACCTAGTAGAGCTCATATTCTTGCGAGTCGTGTACTCTTCAGTCACTTTCGCGGTGGCATTTTTCAAGCTCTCCAGCAGTGTTTCACCGGCTCCGATTTTGTTGGCTAAAACCACAAACGTCACCACACCAAGGACCATGAAGACCAGCGTTTGGAACGTGTTCGCCCAAGCCGTACCGCGCATTCCGCCAAAGAAAACATAAATCAGCACCACCACACACACCAAACCACTTCCCAGCCAGCGCGGAATGCCACCGTTGGAAGGCCCTTCGGCCGGGAAGAGATCGGGGAAAGCGCCCCAAGTCATCGCGTTGATCACGCCGCCGCCAGCCATCACCCCCAGCAACAGGTAGGGCACCACCAGCATCACTAGGATGGGGAACAGCAGCAAACCGACCACATCATTGTCCAATCGATCGCGAAAGAACTGGCACTGAGTCGTGTAGCCGTACTTGCGGCCAAACTGATAGATCTTGACCCCGATGACGAAAAAGCACAGTGAGTGAATGATCCCGCTACTGGACGCGAGCATTCCATACACGCCGATGCCTGCCTTGAATGCTTCACCCGATGAACCCACCAGCGCGAACGCAGTCATCGTCGTGCCGAAAATACTCATCAGCAACATGAACGGACCGATCGAGTGACTGGCCAACAGGTAATCCTGCCGGGTGCCGCTAAAAGCGCGGCTGGCCAAAAAACCTAGAGCCAGCAATGACAACAGGTAGACGATGATGATCAAAAATCGTATCTGTCCCGGATTCATCTCAGCGAGAAGAGGTTCCATCAGTGCACCTCCTGTTGAGGCGGATGAGCTTCTTCAAATTCATCCAGTTCCGCAGGCCAAGCAAGATTGCAAGCCAAGAACCAGACAAATCCGGCCGCCAATGAAATACAGGCGTGATAAAACAGCCCGATCGGGATAAATCCAAAAACAGGAGTCGGGTCGTTCCAGAACCAAAAGTCTTGATGTGCGATCAACAGCACGACAACCATTCCAATAATTAAGTTTCTCATTCCACCTTCGCCCATTGTATTTGACACCCCAGTTTACTCATTTTCTCAATGGTAAAGTAGATGCCTAAAAATCAGATAAAGTCTATCCATGGAAATCAGAATTGGGCTTTGATAATTCGGCAAAGCAATAGAATAGGGCCTTACTGAAATCGTACTTTTGGCCTGTTCCCAATGTCCACCACCATCAAAAACCAACCCGCTCAAACCTCAGCTCCCTCGGTCAACCTTTTCCCTCTCACCGCTCTGCTGATCGCAAACTTGGTTGCTGTTTGTTTTGCACTTTTCATGTTGGTTGGACTTCACCGCAAAGTCGCCACGCCTCCTCCCACCGGCGATGACAATATCGTCACTGCAGATCGAATCGGAGGAATCAATCTAGATCGAGACCGGGTCCGAATCGACCTGATCAACTTGGACGGCAGCAAGGTCAACAAGGTTCAAGAGATTTCCCTGCCACTGGACGAAGGATTTCCCGAAGGGCTAAGCCGCATGCAGACTTTCATGGAAAAGATGCTTGAAGAAGGTGTCCTCAAGAAAAACGAATAGGCCACCGATGATTGAAAACGGCGCCCTTGGTCACACAAGGGCCCGCTTCACGATGCATCAAAGCGCAAATCCACAGCGAAAAACCAAGCATGGAAGTCGCATTTTTCATCGGCACCTTTGTGGTCGGGTTCGCGATC
>CAZDZX010000012.1:0-2505 GCA_964510005.1 uncultured Pirellulaceae bacterium | reverse complement strand
TTTGTCGACAACGACAACGGAACCGATCAAGACGCTTAACGTCAGCGCAGCAGAACCTGCAGACAAAGCGGAAATTTGCGAACACTCATTTTTACGGATGCATTTTCCCCAACACATCTGCGATCGGCACGGGCCCGTGATAACGAGAATCGGCCGCGACGTATCGATTGTCGCCCAAAAGAAACAGTTGACCGTCAGGAACGGTCAGCTGGCACCCGACTCGGTCTTCAGCGGGTGCGCCAGAATCGTAGGCAACTTCATAGGCCTCTTCGCCATGGGTTTCCACAAATATTGCCAGCTCCCCTTCACGAACCTTAAATTCTCGATCAATTAGCACACCATTGATTTTAATCTGGTCAAGCTCAATCGACACTTCGTCGCCAGGCAAGGCGATGACTCTCCACACGTAGCTGTAGGTCTTATTCGAACGCTGAATCTTAAAGACGACGATATCACCTAAGGAAAATTCGTCGGCGGACTCAAAACTGTTTTTCGTTACCCAGTGAGTCGATCCGGCAGGCAATGTTGGATACATCCCGTTTTCCGGAATTCTGAATCGCTCATATTTCGAGCGGAGTGCGAACGCCATTCCAACTGCGAAAATCAAAAGCAGAACCGATCCAACAACCGCAGCTGTACAAACGATGATGAAAGATTGCTTATTCAAAGATGCCTCAAAATCTGCACAGAATCATGACCACCAAACCGCAAACGCTAAACGGACAGCACACGGTTACTTGATGATATCAGAATTTCCTTATCATGCCTTGCGAATTCGATTTCGGCGACGAAAGAACCAAGCGCAAGCCGCAACCACAAACAGCCACGGTGCGTAGGACAGCAGCGGCCTCATGTTGAATGCAGCCTTTACCGGATCACCCGCAGCAAAAAATTCAGTGTCCTGATTCGGATGTTGGCCGCGGATGACTTTTCGGTGAACCAGCAAGTTGCCATCAACGAGACCTTCTGTTTTAGAAATACTGCAGAAGCGACTGGCAACATGTTTCGAACGAACCAAACCGGTTGATTTGTCATTCACATCTGAATTGACATAACCGTGCACGACACTATCAAATCCTGCGTGCTGCGCGTAAAGCACATGATCAAAATCCTCCCTTTCGTGCACGTCGCCGTCGTGAATATGCATCGTGGGGAAATAGACCGATTTCGATTCAGTTTCGAACTCAAACGCCATCGGATGAGGCCGCGATGAACCAGAGGCCAGCTGAAAAACCGCAAATCCATAATCCAAGTATTGAGGAACTTGCTCCCAAGCTTCCTTCGGCAGGGAAAAGCGTGGATCGATTCTCGAAAAATCGTCGAGCGTCGGAACAAAGGAAGCGATGTAGTTGCCGACCTCAAAAACCTCCAACATCGAACCATCAGCATTCAATGCTTGAGGTGCCGAACAACCGATGGAAACGACGGGAGATTTGTAAGGAAATCCTTTATCCAAATCCAAAAAAAATGCTTCGTAGTTTTTCAAATCTATAAATCGAACGCTTCCTTCGTGCGCGGGCAAACTCACCGGCAACGGCAGGATCATCGCATTCTCTTCGGCCGATTCGTATCCCATCTGATAGGCCAGAAACTGGGACCCCGCCCCGGTGGGACGGGCAAAAATCTGGGTATCTTTTACCGAAATGACGGGGCGTGAAAAAATACACATGAGAGAGTCCTATCTAATTTTCGTACCGCGAGTCGACGTCGGTCAAAAGCAAACACCGCCGTGCACCTAATTAACGTGGCGAGGTACTCAAACGCAAATGGCACGATGGCAGCGATCATGGCAAGCGACAATGTGATTTTAATTCAACCTACCGCATCGAAGCACGACCGGCAAACAATAATATTAAAACAACCAGCCAACCGACCAACAGCGTGGCAGGCAAGACTACCGAGGCTCGTATTTGTAACCAAGATCGGTCAACACCTCGTAAGCAATACCTTCGCCCGCGCGGAGCAGCGCCCGAAAAACATGCTCCGCCCTGACCTTGCTCGATTTCGACTCCGCAGTGGCAACAGCTTCCTGCTTGGTCAAGTCGATGACTTTTTGTCCAAGCGACGTGTAGGGCAATTGCTCAGCGGCACCCTCTGTGTCTCCCATCTCGATACGCTTTTCAATACTTAGACGAATCGTTCGCAGATCCGCGCCAAGATCGTCGGTAGCACCCTCAGTTATGCCCGTGCCTTCTTTGACCAGCGCCATCAGGATGTGTTCCGAATCAATTTCGGAGCGACGAAACCTGATCGCTTCCTGATTGGCAAGCCGCACTACCCGCCTTGCATGTTCGTCGAATTCAGTGCCCACCACATTATCTCCCAATTAGGACTCAAAAATTGGTTATTCGCCGACCTCCTCCGAATATTGGATTAATTCAGGTGGCATGGGCTTCCAGCGCTTCCAGCATGCGATCAAGCGCACCCAGCGAAAAAGTACTCGGTGCTCGGCAGGCGCGTTTAAAGTCCGCGGCACCTTTGCGTGTCCTTCACAGCGTCACTTCC
>CAZDZX010000011.1:19797-29155 GCA_964510005.1 uncultured Pirellulaceae bacterium | reverse complement strand
TCTGAACTGTTGCCAGTCCAGCTACTTGTGGCGGCCGACCGGTATCCGTGTGGATCCCGTCGTGTTGGGTCAGATACTGGCGGGAGGCACTGCTATCGGTTCTGGTTTTTCATGGGCGTGATCATAGGCGATCGGAAACCCAAGGAACTGCAGTGCCGACCCGTAGATCGAATAGAACACGGGCACCAACAACAAGATCAGCAGGGTGCCAAACAGCAGACCAAAGATCAGGCTAACGGCCATCGGGATCAGAAACTGAGCCTGCATGGAAGTTTCTAACAGCATCGGAAACAAACCGGCGATGGTGGTCATGGACGTCAGCATGATCGGGCGAAAGCGACGTCGGCCGGCTTCTTCCAGCGACTCGCGAAGCGGCATGCCGGCTCGTACGCGACGATTGATGAAGTCCACCAACACGATCGAATCGTTCACCACCACGCCCGTCAGCGCAATCAAACCAAAGAAAGTAAACAGCGACAAATCCAATTCCAACAAGGCATGGCCAATGATTGCCCCCAGTAATCCAAACGGGATGATGGACATAATGATGACGGGCTGCATGTAAGACTTAAACTGCAGCGTCAGCACGATGTACATGCAAAACAGAGCGATCACAAAGCCGACCTTCATGCTCTCTATGGATTCCTGATTGGAAGCCTGCTCGCCTTCCCAGTTCACCAAGAAATTAGCGCCGTACTGCTGACCGTAGTCTTCCAACAACCCCGGCAAAAAATCGGTTTTCATCTGAGACACCAATTCTTGAACATTCACCTCGCGACTGTTGGCATCGGCGGAAACAGTAATGCTCCTCAGTTGGTCCAAACGGTTAATCTCTGAAAGTTTCTGCTCGTGAGTCACGTCCGCGATTTCAACCAGCGGTCGTTCATGGCCTTGGGCATCTCGAACACGGATCTCTTCAAATGTGGTTCGCGTTTCACGATCTTTGCGGGGATACCGCACCATGACTTTGACTTCATGGCGGTCGATCTGTAAGCGCTGAACTTCACTGCCGTGGTAGATCGAGCGAACGGTTTCGGCCAGATCCTCTTGCTTCATCCCCAACGCCTCGCCCTCTTGATTGAGCGTCACGTTCTGCTCCCAAGTCCCCAATCGCATGTCGTCTTCGAAATCAAACACGCCTTGCTTCGTGGCCAGCCACTTTTTGCACTCGTCAGCGATTTCTTCCAAATACGGAACGCCTCGTTCGTCGGCAAGGATCTTGAACTCGATCGCTTTCCCTCCCGGGCCGATCGATTTGGAGCCAAAACTCAGTGTGTCGCTACCGGCGATTTTGGGGACCATCTCACGCCAGCGGTTGATCAGTTCCCGCGTCGTAATCGTCCGCTCACCGGGAGGCGTCAACTGAATATCTACACTGCCGACATGGGACCCACTGGTCAGGCCGCTAGGCCCCTTGAGACCATCGCCGACTTCTCCGACTTTCTCGTAGACGTTTTGAATCACTGAAGCGTGTCCTTCGGATTGAACCTGTTCGTCGAGTTTCTCAAACGCCACTGCCAGTTTGCGGATCGCCGCCTGAGAATAGCTGGATGATGTGCCGCTGGGAAAAACAACTTTGGAATTGATCTCACGGCCATCCAAATCCGGGAACAGTTTGACAGGTGCCAACCCGGCAGCGACCAAACCCGCACAGAGGATTCCAAACGCCAACCCACTCGCCAACGTGATGCTGCGATTGTTCAGACAAAACTGCAGGGCAGGCACGTAGAAGTTTGAAATGGTTTTCTCCATCGCCCCACTGGCAATTGTGTTCAGTTTAGTGAACAGCCAAATCAGCGGCTTGAACACGTAAAACACCATCGCGATCAATCGCATAAACAAGTTCTGATCGTGGGCCAGGTGGGCGGGCAGAATAAACATGCTTTCCACCAGCGAGATAAACAGCATGGCAATCACGGCCAGCGGCATCACCGCGATGAACTTCCCCATGACTCCCGACACAAACAGCAGCGGCACGAAGAAAATAATAGTGGTGCTCACCGAAGCCATCACGCTGGGGAGAACCTCAACAGTGCCTTCGATCGCGGCCGAGACAAACCCGAGGCCTTCTTCGCGTTTGTTGTAGATGTTTTCGCCGATCACGATCGCATCATCGACCACGATCCCCAACGCCAGCAGGAAACTGAACAGCGACAGCATGTTGAGCGATTGGCCAAACGCCAGCAGCAGAAATCCAGCACCCAAGATGGAAATCGGGATCCCCATCGCGACCCAGAACGCCAATCGCAAATCCAAAAAGATGGCCAACACAATGAATACCAGCACCAAACCCTGCAGACCATTTCGCATCAATAGATCGATCCGAGCGTAAACGTCTCGAGAAATATCGCCCCAAGTTGAAATGGTGTATCCGGAGGGGACTTTCTTTTGAGCCACGTATTGTTTCACGGTCTCCACCACCGTGAACAAGTCTTCTCGATTGGTTTTGGAGACTTGAATCACCAGCCCGGGACTGCCATTGATCAAGTTAATCGAGGGCGTTTCTTCAAAACCATCGATCACATTGGCGATATCGCCGACTCGAATCACATCTCCGTCTGCTTTCGTAATCGCGGGAAGTAGCGAGATGCCTTCACCGTCTTCCTGTTTGTTGTTGGCACGCAGCACCATCTCTTGGGGACCGGCAAACATTTTACCGCCGGGGATATCGACATTTTGTTGGCGGATGATGTTGGCAAACTCTCGCAGCCCCAATCCGTATTGTCGCAATGCATCTTCTGAAATTTCGACAGAGACTTCGAAGGGACGCTCCGCAGAAATTTCCGCAGACGTGACCGCGGGCCCCACCGGTTGGAAGAGACTTCGGAATACGTTGCGAACGGGATTTTTCGGCTGGGCAGGACGCAACTGCAGGAGTTCTTTACGGACCTCTTCGGCAAGGGCTCGAAGCTGCCGTTCGGATTCTAGCGCCGCTGCGGTGTTCGGGAGCACGCCCTTTTCAAGAGGCGGACCGGTGAGCCCCACCGAAATCGACGGCGCCCGAAACACGATCTGTTTAACCTCCGCTTTTTCTGCCGCCGGCGGTAATTCGCCGCTGATCTGTTCGATCTGGGAGCGGATTTCGTCAAGAACTTTCTGGACGTCGGTGACGTCGTTGTTCAGTTCAAGGATGATGAACCCGGCACCTTCCTTGGCCACGGAAGTCATTTTGCGAACGCCATCCACATTGGCGACCGCCGATTCGACCTTTTGGCAGATCCCATCTTCGACTTGGGCAGACGTCGCGCCGGGAAACGGAACGGTGACCAACAGAATTTCCAGATTGAACGCCGGAAACACTTCGCGCTTCATCACGACCATGGATATCGAACCCACAATCAGTGCTGCAATCAAAAATGTGTTCATCGCAGGCGAATTCGAAATCGCCCACTTGATGACAGAACGCATGGATACTCTCGCTTGGCGGCTTACTCGATGGGGTCAGTTTCTTCAGTTACGTCGGGATCGAAAACATTGACTTCCGCTCCGACGGTGGGTTGGGAAAGCGGCGAAATCACCACTTGGTCTCCCGGTTGCAGCTGTCCCGTTACCACTCTCGCTACGATAACGTACTCGGGCTGTCCGGTATCCGCATTTATCAACTCTGTGCGATCAATGACCGTTATTTTCGCCTTTTCAAGCTTGCTGTCGCGAACGATCCAGACATCGTTGTTGGGGTGCAGGGCACTTTCAGAGAATGCAATCAAATCGTTTTCGGCATCTCCAGCAGAAGCCTGGACTTCAATGCGACATTTGACGTACATGCCGCGCTCCAGCGCCCGCGGACCGGCGGGGCCTTCGACGACTGGCTGCTGGATCAGGATCCGGCACGGCGTGGTTTTGGTGACCGGATCACGCCCGATTCCGCTAAACCGTTCGAGGACGCCCTTCCAGACAACCGTCGGTTCGCGAGCGTCGAAGATGCCCACGTCCGTCTTGGGCAGTTGGTAAATCGATCCCGCCGATTTATCTTTCGAGTTCAAACGCACCCAATCCAAATCGGTGGTCGTTAAGTTGCAGCGGACTTCTGCAATTTGTTTGTCTTCGAACATGGCGATCATTTGGCCTTGGGCCACAAAGTCGTCCTGCTGCACGCCTTCGGTTACGATCACGCCATCGGCCGGCGCGACGATTTGAGTTCGCCGAAGATCCAATTGAGCCCGTTCCAATCGTCGGGAGCTGAGCTTTTTGGCCGACACCAACGTGGCCCGCGTGGCATTGAGTCCAACGATCGCATTGTTGCGAGCAGTGACTTGGGTTTTGGCCGTGTTCACGGCCCGGCGGGCTTGGTCAAGTTCCGAGCGACTGATTGCGGACGCGGCGCGGCGGAGGCGACTGAATTCGCGCTCTTGGATGGCCATGTCTTGCAGAGCCAGTTTTAAGTTCTTTTCTTCGCCGCCGATCTGTTTGTCAGTTTCGGCGATCCGTTTGTCGGCCTGTTCCAATTCGGCTTCGATCGTCTTCAAAGCAAGCTCGTAGGTCTCGGCATCAATCTGGACCAGCGGGGTACCTTTTTGGACGTAGTTCCCGGCCAGACAATCGGGAAACTTTTTGGAGACTCGACCACTGACTTCCGTAGCGATAGTAATTTCGTTGTGGGCGACCACCGTGCCCGAGACCACCAGATCGATCGTGCCGACGTGCTTGGACGCGGTCCCTAGGATGACTTCTGGGATCAGGACTTCGGGGTCTTTCTCTCCAGGCTTTTTGGCAAAGCCCTTCAGGTAGAAGAATCCAGCGATCGCCAAAGCAATAATCAATACAGAAATCGCATACCTGAAAATCTCAGGAATGCCTTTTCGGGATTGGGGCGTTCGAGGCGGCGCACCCGCCGCTGTGGGGGCTTGGGGGGCAGCTTGAGATTCCACGGCGTCGGACGAATCCACCGGTTGTTCAATCTCGTAGTTCAAAATTTCGATCCCTTGGCAATACTCTGTGTCGTTTGGCGTGTTTAAGGTAGTGGCAGACAACCGTGTCTGCTGGGTTCGCTCAATAGTACAACTTAAACAAACCGTGGTAGCGTACGTTTTTCATCGTCAAAAACCGTGGCGTTTGTGACATTGAGATAATTCAATGTTACCAGCGATCCCAGCCCTTGTTACCGTCCCCGCCACTTAAGGCGACGGTTGTGGAAAAAGTATCACTTTGAGGCTAAAGTGTGAACTTGTTTTACGTCCGTTTTCTACTTTGGATTTACCAATCAGGTTCGCCATGAGTTTTTCCCCGGTTACCTTCTGTCACGGCCTTTTCCAAAAAACTGTCGTTTTCGGGTTTTTGACGACGGTAATTTTTTCATCTCAGGCCGGTTTTGCCTACCAATCCGATTTGGGACAGTGGGGGAATTGGCGTGGTCCAGAGATGAACGGAATTTCCAGAGAAACGAATCTCGTTGATGATTGGTCTCTAGAACCACAGAAAAATGTCGATTGGGTTGCCGAAACCGGCGGACGTGCCACCCCAATCGTGCTCAATGGGCGTGTGTTTATTAACTGTAGGACCCCCGAAGACGTCAACGATCCAGACGCCAAAATCAACAGCCAGGAACAAGTCGTCTGTTGGTCGGAGGAAGGCAAGGAGCTCTGGCGAGTCAAATTCAACGTCTTCAAGACAGATATTCCTTCGCCTCGCGTCGGTTGGGCCGCCATGTGCGGTGACCCCGAAACAAACTATGTGTACTCGCACTCGGTCTGCGGGATGTTGAAGTGCTTTTCCACTGACGGCGAACTGATTTGGGAAAAGTCACTTTTCGAAGAGTACGGAAAGATCTCTGGCTACGGCGGCCGAACGCAAACTCCCATCATCGACGAAGATCGTTTGATCGTGAGCTACCTTGCGACCAACTGGGGCGACATGAAGGGCCCGGCCCCCAAACACTACTACTATGCCTTTGATAAAAAGACCGGTGAGCTGTTGTGGATTTCGGCGCCCGGCGGCAAACCCAAAGACACCAATTACTCAGCACCCGTGATCGCAGTCATCAAGGGACAGCGGATGCTAATCGGAGGCAACTCTGATGGCGGCGTCTACGCGATCAATGCCCGCACAGGAAAACCCATCTGGGGCTTTCGCATGTCGCTTCGCGGCCTCAACACGACTCCGGTTGTCGTCGGCGACAATGTTTTCATCTCTCACGGTGAAGACAATATCGACAATGCCGAATTTGGCCGCGTTCAGTGCATCGATGCCACGGGCACCGGCGACGTGACCGAAACCCACGGCAAGTGGCGAATCGATGGCGTGAAGGCCGGCTATACCGGCTTGCTTTCCAAAGACGGGATGTTGTTCGTGGTAACCGATACCGGCAACTTGAATTGCTACGACTGCGAAACCGGAAAAGAACTCTGGGTGCACGATTTGGGAACCGTGGGTAAAGGCTCCCCCATTTGGGCCGATGGCAAAATTTACGCAACCGAAGTCAACGGCCACGTGCACATTCTTGAACCGACTCGCGAGGGCTGTAAAACGCTCAGCAAAGTCCAGATTGATGCCGTCACAGAAGGCGTCGGAACCGACGAGATTTATGCTTCTCCGGCAATCGGAAACGGACGCATTTACATTTTGACTCGCGACCGCCTGATTTGCATTCGCGACAAATCGAAAAAGCCGGGACAGGAGGCCGCCAAAGCACTTCCTGCCGAAACGGAAGCCACCGACGTAATCGACACCGTTCAACTGCGCCCCCACGAAGTCATTCTGGATGCCGGTAAAAAACAGGCTTTCAAAGTAAACGCCTTTGATGCCAACGGTCGCTTGATCAAAACCATGGCCGCTGCAAATATTGTTGTCGGTGATTCGCTTAAGGGCTTAACGGCTGCCGGCGACACCGTTTCGGTTCCTGCAGACCTTGCGTCTGATGTGGCCGGAACCGTTAAAGTCACCGTTGATGGCAAAGAAGCGACGGCTCGGATTCGCGTTTTCAATCCTGCCAAAGAATGGAAGTGGGACTTTGAGGGCTACAAGGGGATCCAAGTGCCACCGACATGGTGTCGCGCCCACATTAAAATCAAACCCTTCAAAATGGAGGACGGCAACACTGTGATGAAAGTCATCGGTGGAGAGCAAATCAAAAGCCGCCCCAGCCACCATGTTTCGATTGGCCCACCCATGAAGGACTACACCCTGCAGGCAGATGTGATGATCACCGAACAGAGCCGCAAATTGGCTTCGATTGGGATCAGTTCCAATCGCTACGATCTGTACATGAAAGGCACCTCCAGCAAGCTTCAGATTCGTTCATGGCCGCCCCACTTGCGGATGGCCGAAACGATGCGATTCCGCAGCGACCCCAATGTCTGGTACACCATGAAAATGCGTGTCGAAGCCTCGGAAGCGGAAGCCAAAATTTTCGGTAAAGTCTGGAAGAAAGACGAAGCCGAACCTGCCGATTGGACCATCGTCACCACCGACCCCCATCCGAACTTGATCGGATCGCCTGGTCTGATCTTTTACGCAGTATCCGATTGCTTCTTTGATAACGTCGTGCTGACCAAAGACTAAAACTAAATCGCGACCGACTCACGCTCGGTCGCCCGTTAACTCCAACAACAAAGAACCCGAATCAACAATTTCCAATTTGGAACAACAATGAAATCCTTTTTCGCAATCGTTGCATCTCTCGTGATCCTGCCGTGCCTGTCGGTCCCCGCCAACGCTCAAACCAAAGAAGGCGATTGGCCGATGTGGGGAGGCTCTGAAGACCGGAACATGGTCTCGGGCATCAAAGATATTGCCATCGATTTCGACATGACCAAAGACAAAAAGGTCCTCTGGTCGAAAGGACTGGGTTCGCAAACCTACGGCAACCCAGTCGTTGCTAACGGAAAAGTCTACGTCGGCACCAACAATGGTGCTTCGTATCGACCCAAGTACCCTGCCGCAGACGATAAAGGCATCCTTCTGTGCTTTGACGAAAAAACGGGCGATTTCGTTTGGCAGTTGACTCGGGAAAAACTGGCTTCGGGGCGTGTGAACGATTGGCCGCTGCAAGGTATTTGCTCAACTCCGGTCATCGAAGGCAACCGCCTGTGGGTGGTCACCAATCGCTGCGAATTGATGTGCATCGACACCGAAGGTTTTGATGACGGTGAAAACGACGGCATCAAAGACGAAGTCGACTCAGAGAAAGGCGATGCGGATATCATCTGGAACCTGAACATGATGGGAGAGGAACTGGGTGTTTTCCCCCACAACCTCGCCACCAGCTCTCCGCTGATCTACGGCGACAACATTTACTTGCTGACGTCCAACGGTGTCGACGAAGCCCACCTTGAAGTTCCTTCACCGCGGGCTCCTTGTTTCCTATGCGTCAACAAAAACACCGGCAAAGTGGTTTGGGAACAGAACCAGCCCTTTGACGGAATTCTGCACGGCCAATGGGGCTCGCCCTCAATCGGTGTCGTCAATGGAAAAGCTCAAGTCTATTTTCCGGGCGGTGACGGTTGGTTGTACGCCTTGGACGCTGAAGACGGAAAAGAAATCTGGAAATTTGACCTCAACCCCAAAGACACGAAGTGGGAATTGGGCGGTGCGGGACTGCGGAACTCAATCATTGCGACTCCCGTGTTTTTCGAAAACAGTGTGTTGCTGGCTGTCGGTCAGGACCCTGAACACGGCGAAGGCGTCGGGCATCTGTGGCGTATCGACGCGACCAAAACAGGCGACCTCAGTTCGGAACTGGGCGAAATCGGGGCGAAAGGAAAACCGAATCCGAATTCAGGCGTGATCTGGCACTACGGTGGTACGGATCCTGAAAACGATGAAGAACCCTTCTTTCGACGGACCATGTCGACCGTGGCGATTTCAGATGGCATGGTCTTCGCGGCCGATCTGAGCGGATTCGTTCACTGTTTGGACTTTAAAAGCGGAAAACGTCATTGGGTTCACGACATGCTGTCGGGAATCTGGGGCTCTCCAATCGTGGCCGACGGCAAAGTCTTCATCGGTAACGAAGATGGAAACTTGACGATCTTCAAAGCTTCCAAAGACAAAGCCGAGGTCTTGGCTGAAATCGGAACAAAGAACTTTTCGTCGATTTACAGTACGCCCACATTCGCCAACGGCAAAATGTATCTGAGCGACAGGAAAAGGCTTTATTCGATCGACATCTCGAAGGAAAAGTAGCTTAACCGCCGCAGGTAGGGCCGGTTCCCACCGGCCGATCTTCCCTGCAATCACGACGCATACCTTGAGAACTTCTCGCGGACCGTCAAGACTTCAGGCGAAAGGTGATTGAACGGCACCAGCGTTTCAGCCGCGGCGAGCCTTTGAGTGGAATTTTACCATATCCATAAAGGTGCAAGATGTCAGTTTCAGATTCTGCCAAAGCGTTCTACGACGCGGAATTAAAAGAAGCTTTCGA
>CAZDZX010000011.1:2505-19697 GCA_964510005.1 uncultured Pirellulaceae bacterium | reverse complement strand
AAAAGAAGCTTTCGAGAAACAGTATTTTGGAAAGTTTGTAGCGATCGAACCCGAATCTCGACAGCACTTCATCGGGGATACTTTTCTCGAAGCCGCGATGCAAGCGAAAACTGAAATACCAGATCGAATGTCGTTTGTCATTCGAGTTGGCTATGATGCTGCAGCTCACATTGGTGCGGCAAAAACATGAAACGCACTTCCTCCCCGCTTTCGCAGAGCAAGTTTGGGGTTCCGCTTGCGACAAATATCGGGTTTGGACTCAAAACAACGTTTAACCCATGGAAATGTTAAACCTTACCGTTTCGAGGCGCCTCTTTCCGATATTGATGATGTGTATCTCCCTCGTCATCGTGTCTAGAAAAAACGCGCAACCATGTCCCACGATCGAGTTATCCGCACCGACATCATCGGCATCGGATTGTTGGCTTTAATTCTCTTTCTGCTGGCGTCCGTTTTCTCCTACGACACGGCGGATCCAATCACCTCCCAAGGCGGATTTCTCAATCAGATCTACCAAGCCGACCAGATGGTCTACCCGGAGAACGAGAAATGCCAAAACATCTGCGGTGTGTTTGGAGCGTGGACCTCGCAACTGCTGTTCAACACGCTGGGAATCGGCGTCTACATGCTGCTGACGGGTCTGGTTGCCCTTGAGATCGCAATTTTTCAACGAGAGTCCGTCGACAGTCCGTGGATCAAGACTTTCGGTTGGGGGATCACACTGTTTTCGCTTTGCTCACTGTCGACGGTCGCTCTGCCAAGCGACTTGACGACGATGCTGATCGGCCCCGGAGGATATCTGGGGGCCTTAGGTGCCGGGTTGTTCCAATCTAACATTGGATATGCAGGAACCTGCATTTTCTTCCTCGCCTTTGGTCTGGTCGGCATGATGATGTGGACCGAATACCTTGTCTTTCACGCGGGCCGGATGGTGTTTGCTCCCGCGATCGTGGCCGCCACCAGCCTGTTGCCGTTCGGCGTACTGCATGGATTTGTAAACTGGTTCAACGGTGACGTCCAAGAGGATGAGTACGAAAACGAAGAAGAGTACGAAGATGATGTTGAATTCGCTGGACTGAGCGAAGAATCCGACGACGGTCCGCGGACGATCCGTTTCCGCCGCCGTGACACCGAAGATATCGAAGAACTGGATGTCGACGGCAACGAAGAGAGCGACGAGGACGAACTGGCCGCCGAAGGCGAAGACGAGGATGAGTGGGAAGAGGAAGGCGACGAGGAATTCGAGGACGTCGAAGAACTCGCTACCGAATTGCAGATCGGTGCCAATCAAAAAACGGCGGTTCCTGCCCTAGCCCCGGCCAAAAAGTCAATCATTCCCAAACCTCACTTTCGTTTGCCAAAGCGAAAGAAGCAGGCCGATCCGCCTGAAACTGTGGTGACCACAAAGATCGACCCTGCACCCGAAGAGGTCAAAGCTCCGCCCGTCAAACCGCCGTCGGAGCGAGAGTTGGTGATCAGCCAGCTGAACGCCGCCGCCAGTGCCGAAAGCCATCGCGAATACCACCTGCCGCCAGTGGAGATGCTGGAAAAGGGCAATGCCATTCCGCTGGACAAGCAGCGTGACGAAGCACTCCGGCGGGCCCGAATTCTGGAACAGACCTGCAAGCAGTTCGGTTACAACGTCAAAGTCGTCGAAATCGAAAGCGGCCCGGTCATTTCCCAATACGAAATTGATCTCGAGCCCGGACTACGGCTACAAAAGATCGTTAACCTTGCCGACGACCTTGCGATTGCGATGCGCGTCCCCAGTGTGCGTATCGTGGCTCCGATCCCCGGCAAAAACAGTGTCGGCGTCGAAGTCCCCAACGAGACTCGCAAGACCGTACACATGCGAGAAATCATTGAGCAATCTTCCAAGCAGATTCGCAAAATGAAAGTCCCATTGTTCCTTGGTTCCGATGCCGTGGGAGCACCGTTGATCGCCGATTTGGCAAAACTTCCTCACCTGCTGATTGCCGGTCGTACCGGTACCGGTAAGTCGGTTTGCCTCAACGCGATCATCTGTTCGATTCTAATGACGCGGACGCCTGACGAAGTCCGCATGTTGATGATCGACCCAAAAATGGTGGAAATGAGCGGCTACGGCAGCCTGCCTCACTTGATGCACCCGGTGGTCACTGACATGCGTAAAGCCGAAGCAATTCTGGCTTGGGCGGTCGACAAAATGGAAGAGCGTTACAAACTGCTGGCCCGCGCCGGCGTGCGACACGTGACGTCCTACAACGAACTTGGCGAAGAAGAACTGTTTGCCAGAATCAAGCCCGAGTCGGACGAAGAAAGACAGAACACGCCTCGCAACCTTCCCTTCATCGTGATCGTTGCGGACGAAATGGCGGACTTGATGATGACGGCCGGAAAAGAAGTCGAACAACACATCATTCGCTTGGCTCAGAAAAGCCGTGCGGTTGGAATTCACTTGATCCTTGCGACGCAAAAACCGACCGTCGACGTGATCACCGGTTTGATCAAATCGAACTTGCCCGCCAGAATCTCTTTCCAAGTCGCCAGTAAGACGGACAGTCGCGTTGTTCTCGACGCGATGGGAGCTGACAAGCTGTTGGGCATGGGTGACATGCTATTCCTGTGGCCCGGCACCAGCAATTTGCTTCGCGGTCAAGGAACCTTCTTGAGCGATAGCGAGATCGACAAAATCACTGCCGCGGTCAGCACCGAAGAGCAGAACTTTGTCGATGAGCTAATGAATATCGAAGTCAAAAAGGAAGGCGACGAAGAATCGGGCACCGGATTCAACAGCAACAAAGACGAACTCTACGAAGCCGCGATCGACGTTGTGGTCCGAGAGCAGCGAGGCAGTTTATCGCTGCTGCAGCGTGCGTTGGGGATCGGGTACGGTCGGGCAGCACGACTGGTCGACTTCATGGCCGAAGACGGATATGTGGGGCCCTACAACGGATCCAAATCTCGGGAAGTGGTCCTGACTCCAGCAGCTTGGGCGGACCTTAAATCAGGCGGAAGCGGCGGGGCTTCTGTAGAGACCAAACCGGCACCGAAAACAGTCGCAGTGGCTGCTCCCGAACCCGTCACCCCTCCTGAAGACGATCGGCCCTCCAGCAAAGCCGACTCGATTTTGCAGGAAATCCTCGACGAAGCCGACGATGCTCAAGACGCTATGATCGAGCGTGTTGATGATGCCGAACCTCTTCGTCCACTGAAAAAAGTATCGTCGCGGATGATCAGCCAGTTGTCTGCTTCGACATCGCCGGCGCTGTTGCCGCCCGCAGAAGAAGTCGAAACCGAGGACGAAGAAGAAGATCCGGAAATCGATGCCGCCCACGCTGAGTCGGATGAAGACGACGAGTATGAGTACGTCTACGAAGACGAAGATGGTGAAGAAGAGGATGAAGAGTACGAATACGAGTACGAAGATGAAGACGGTGAAGAGGTAGAAGGCGACGAAGACGACGAAGACGACGAGGAGTATGAGTACGTCGACGGCGAATACGACGAAGAAGATTACGAGGATGTCGAGTAAAGATTCGTTGTTCTAGCGACGGGGCGGTCACCCACGAAGTGGCGTTGAAGTTGCGCCCCGGGTGCGCTCAGGCGAGAAGCCCACCAACCTGATGCGTGCGTTTCAAGGGGTCAAAGGAGGCACCAGCGATGCGAGCAGGCGGGATTGCAAACGATCCCGCCGGCGAATCACCGCACATTCCGCCTATAGATAGGTGCCCAAAGGCGGTACTACAAACTTGAGCGTGTCACCATCGGGCTAAAAATTGTTGCATCTGACCGACAGGATCCGCTAAACTAGAGGCATGCTTAACAGAGAAGAACACGTCGAACAGGCGTACATGTTTAAATCGCTGATGGAACGAATGTCAGCGAACGAACCGATCCAAGAAATTTTGGGATACGTTCGTGAAGAAATCCTGTCGACCACCAAACTCCCGATGGCCATCGACTTCCTGTTGTCCGAAGTCAAACGGATTGGCACGATGGCGACGGCGATGAAGCAGTTGTCGCACTATTTCACGCCTTTTCAGTCGTTCATGATCTCCACCGCCGAAGAGGAACGCGGTCAATTCGACATGAGAATTGCGCTGCAACTGTTGCAACACGAAGCAAAACTTCGCAGCGAAATCACAGACCCTGTCCCAGTCTTTTTCTATCAGTTCGAAACGCTCTGTCGTCACAGCCTCGACTACGACTATGGTCTGCAAGCCATCGCCAACGACCCCATCTACGATCAACAATGGCACCACTGGATTTTAAGCGTCCGGCACAAACTGGGCTTGGTCGAGATTGCCGACATGGTTTATTTACACAGCGATCACTACCTGAAACGCAAACAAGAACACGAGGCTGCTCCTGAGGTTGTTCTCTTTGGTGAACGCGAAGGCCGAATCGCATTGGCGAATCGAAAAAAGGATCCACACTACTTGTTTCTGGCACTGCAGCGGCAGTTAGGGTACCCGCCCGTCCCGGTCAGACAAAAAGGCGACGGGATGACGGAGCTGATTCCAAAACTCAAAAAAGCAATCGAGCGATTGGAAGTCCGTGTAAAAATGCTCGAAGACGAACAGCGAAATCAGGGCATCGACCTGAGTCGCTTCTACAAAGGCAAAAAGTAACTGGAGTACGCCTTCGTAGTTGGCGACGACCAATTCAGATCACCTGTCGCAATAACGGCACGGCAGCAACGACTACGGCTCGAGCAGGATATCGATGACCTCACGGAGTTCATCCTCAGTCTGAGCACCTCGAAGTTGTTCGACAATTTGACCGTTGTTGTAGAACACGATCAGCGGAATGCCACCTGCCCTGGCCCGATGCTGGACGCCAATATCGGGAGCTTGATCAACGTTCAGTTTCCCAATCACAACTTTGCCTTCATATTCAGCGGCAAGTTTTTCGATGGTCGGAGTCATGCGCACACAGGGACCACACCAAGGAGCCCAGAAATCGACAAGGACAGGTTTGTCAGCTTTTTTGACCAACTGCTCAAAGTTGTTGCTGGTAAATTCAAACGTATGATGCTCGCTCGCATCGGACTCAGAATTCATGTCGACGGTGGGGCGGATAGGGCGGCCATCGTCGCTAGTCAGCATGAAAATTGCAGCTACCAGCACCAATGCTGCTACCGCAATAATAATAAATCGGCTCATATGATCTCTTCGCTTCGAAAAAAGGCAACGGTCTCATGGCTTCGACGCCACAACACCCCTCTAACCTACTTTTCAGGTCGAGGGAAAAACGGTCAAATTTCGGGTTCAACTTAATCTCTGTAGTGAGGCGTTGAACTTACTGGATACAAATCTCCCTCCGAACCAACAAGACCACTATGAGCTATTTGGATAACGTTTTCTCACTTTCAGGAAAAACTGCAGTCATTATCGGCGGAACAGGCGAACTTTGTGGTGCCATGGCCGAAGGAATCGCTGCCGCTGGAGCCGAAGTCGTGCTCGTTGGCCGAAGTCAAGAAAAGGCCACCGACCGCATCAAACGGATCGAAGAGGCTGGCGGGAAAGCCAGCTTCCAAGCGTGCCAAGTCGATTCCCGTGAAGAGCTGGAAGCACTCAAAAATCATGTCGTCAGCACCCACGGCAAGATTGACATTTTGGTCAACGGCGCAGGAACCAACAGCGCGACTCCGTTTCTGGAAATTGAAGAAGATGAGTTTGACCGAATTTTTCGCGTCAACACGAAAGGCGTTTTTCTGGCCTGCCAAATTTTTGGAGCCCACATGATTGGCCAGCCCTCTGGAGGCTCGATCATCAACGTCGGTTCGATGTCTGGACTGATTCCACTGTCGCGCGTATTCACATACTCTGCAACTAAAGCCGCCGTTCACAACCTGTCAAAAAATCTGGCACGTGAATGGGCAACCCAGAACGTTCGCGTTAACACGCTGGTCCCGGGTTTCTTCCCGGCCGAGCAAAACAAAAAAGTTCTCACGCCCGAACGCGTTCAACAGATCATGGGACATACTCCGATGAACCGATTCGGTGAGGCCAAGGAATTGGTCGGAGCCACGTTGCTGCTTGCCAGCGATGCCGGTTCATTTATCACCGGTGTAGAAATGGTGGTCGATGGTGGTTACGCAGCGATGACCATTTAAGGTTGCCAGCCGCCAATCGCGACGTCACCAAGGCCCGAAGCTTTTGTCGGACCTCAGTGCTTTGCGCCGTGGCGTCTATGCGTGAGTCATCGCAACACTGGAATCTTGGAAAGACGGCTTAACGATCCTTTGAAGGAACTCGAATGAAATCCATCCTGTTCGATTGCCTGCTGGTTAGTGTCGGCGGTTTTTTCGGGGCTCTGTGTCGGTTCGGAATCGCTGGGCTGGCGACCCGCGTGTTTGCCACGCCATTTCCGTTGGGAACACTGATCGCCAACATTTCCGGCTGCTTTTTGATCGGCCTGCTAATCGGATCGGGAGCCGGCGAAAAAAGCCGTCACCTAAAACTGGCGTTTGGGTTGGGGTTCCTCGGAGCCCTCACTACGTTTTCAACGTTTGGGGCGGAAACCGTCGTTCAAGCCCGCGAGGGCAGCACCATGATCGCGGCCAGCAACGTGATTTTGAACGTGCTGCTGGGCATCTCCGCCGTTGTGGCGGGGATCTGGTTGGGCAGCCAGTGGGGCCAGAAAGCGGGATAGATTGGCGACCGCATCATCGACATGGGGGCCCAGCTGACTTACTTCTTTAGCGCCACGATCACGATCCCATAGCGATTGGCCAAATCGATCGTTTTCTGTTGGTCGATGATGATCGTTCGGTCGGCTTCGATGGCCAACACCTTGCCGCCGGCCGCGTGCATCGATTCGATTGTGCCCTCGCCAACGGTGGGCACATCAAAGCGCATATCCTGTTTGGGTTTGGCGACCTTGACCACGGCGAAACCTATTTTGGACAACCCCCCGGCCCTTGCGATGCAGGCGTCGGTCCCCTCGATGGCTTCGATGGCGATAATGGCTTTGTTCATGACGACGACGGATTGGCCAATGTCCATGCGGCCCATCTCGCGAGCGACTTCCCATCCAAATTCGATATCTTGCATCTGCTTGTGGCTGGGCTTCTTATTCGTCAAACAGCCCTCTTTGACCAGCAGCTCAGGTGCAAAATCTGTGGCAGGTGCAAACATGATTCCTCCAGCGGCGTACAGCTCGGTGACAGTCAACAACAGAGTATCGTCTTTTTGATCGCGTGTTTTGGAGATCAGCACCGGAAAGAAGTGCCGCCAAAATGTTAGATCCGGCAGGTGACGCAGGGCGTACATCCGCTCAAACATCAACGTCTTGAAGATCTTGCCCGCCATCGTGGCGCGAGTCACACCTGCTTTTCGCAAAAAGCGAACCTGCGATCCCATCTTGCCCATCCCAAACTCTTTGTAGCGCTGGCAGATGTCAGCCAACGCCGGATTGGCGTGTCCTTTGACCGCGATGCAGGAAACTTCAAAACCGTCGGCGACCAAGGTTTCGGCAACCCGAATGGGAAAGTCGCCCCAGCCTGCAATCAGCCCAATTTTTTTGTCGTCGCTCATGGCTTTCTGATAAATATCAAGCTAAATCACAGGCTGGCAGCCCATGCCACTTACAATCCTTTAAGCCGCATTACGCCGGGCGGGTTGCTGAATTTCACCCTGCAACTCTTCGAACTGCTTTTGCAATTTCAGCAGATCCTTTCGCATGCTCGGAAGCTTGGCTTGGAGAGCGAAAAACTGCATCGTCTGCCGAATCGAACGAGCCGGCGTTCCCATCACTCGTTTGTTGGATTCGACATCCTGCATCAAACCGGATTTGGCACCGATTTGGACATTGTCGCCAATATTCAAGTGATCCCCCAACCCGACTTGACCGCCCATGACCACGAAATCACCGGTGGTACAGCTGCCGGCAATTCCGACTTGGGAGCAGAGCAAATTGTGTTTTCCGATCCGGCAATTGTGCCCGATCATGACTTGGTTATCCATCTTGGTGCCCGCACCGACGACGGTCGAATCAAACGTGCCTCGATCGATCGTCGTGTTGGCTCCCAATTCGACATCGCTTTCGATCACGACGTTACCCAATTGGGCTGAAATTTGATGACCGGCAGCCGAAGATTCATAACCGAATCCCCAGGCTCCGATGACGACGCCGGCGTGTAGCACAACGCGATCGCCGACGACAGTGTTTTCGTACAGTACGCTGCCGGGAAATAATTTGCAATTCGCTCCAATGGAGCAGTTTTCCATGACCGTCACGTTTGGATACAACACGGTTCCGGCGCCGATTTTGGCGCCATCCATCACGACCGCATTGGCGTGAATACAAGCTCCGTCTTCAATGATTGCACTATCGCTGATGACGGCCGCCGGATGGATTCCCTCAAGCCGCTGCTGAGCGGGAGGCCGAAACTGCTTCACGACCTCAGAAAAAGCGCTGATGACATCATCCACAACGATTGCAGATCGGTCGGAGTCAGCGCAAATGTCGGGCGAAATAACGACCGCGGCCGCATCGCTGGAACAGAAGTCATCGTAGTGCTGTTGAGTGGTCGCAAACGTGATTAAACCTTTGCCGGCATTGGCAATGGTTGCGACTCCCGTGATCGATTGATCAGCGCCGTTGAGCGTGCCGTTAACAAGTTGTGCTAGTTCCAGCAGTTGCAGCATGGTCACAATTCCTTTTGTGAACACCATTTGAGTTTTGGAAGTCTCCCAGTTTACGCTGATTTGCCCCATTCAGGCCATAGCGATTTCTGAGCGGGCGTTTCTACGCCACCATGTTCCGCGCACCCGCCAGCACTTTCTGGTAGATGCTTTCCACTCGATCGCAGAGTTTTGCATTTTCAAATTGCTGAAACGCAAACGTTTTTCCATGTTCGCCCATGGATTGGCGTAAATCGGGATCTCCCGCCAACCGAATCACCGCCTCTGCGATTTTCGCGGGGTTCCGTGATGGGACCAGTATCCCAGACTTCTCGTGCTGCACAATTTCTGGAAGGCCCCCAGTTCGCGACGCAATCACCGGCGTTCCCGCAGCAAGGGCCTCGGCCGCGACCAACCCCAGCGGTTCCTTCACCGAAGGCACCACCAGCAGATCAAAAGCGCTCATGTAGTCTTCGACGTTCATCCGCAAACCCAGCCATTTGACCCGGCCATAGAGTTCATTTTGAACTTGGACCCCACGAACTTTTCTAGAGTAGGCGTCATCTCGCTCAAACTTACCCAAAATCGCTAGTTTGAAATCCGGCAAATGGGCAGCGATCTGCTTGAGGGCACGCATCAGATAGAGCTGCCCCTTCCGTTTGGTAACTTCACCGACACAGCCGATCAGCAGTTCGCCATCTCGGACTCTCATTTGTTCCCTAATTTTCCGCACTTTGGCAGCTTCAACGGTTCTGAAGCGCTCCAGTTCGGTGAAGCACAGGACGCGTTCGATGCGGGATGCGTTGACTCGATTGAAACGTCTTTGATAGTCCAGTGTCGACTGAGAGTTGGCGATCACAAAATCATTGAACCGCCAGTGCATCTGCATGGACCGATTGTGTGCGGTCGCAATCAGCGGCGTGCCGGTCACAAATTTCAGCAAAGCCCCGAAGACGTGGGCGCGGCTCATGTGAGTGTGAACCAGATCGATTTTTTTAGAACGAATGAATTCAGCGATTCGTTTTAACTCGCCGGGGCTCCGACTGAGTTCGCTGTTGAAAAAATGGACGCCGTCGACGCCACGTTCTTCTAGCCAATTGTCTTCACGACAGAGGATCGTCACGCTGTGCCCACGATCCGCTAGCATCTCAGAGAGATACTTGCAGTACGTCAGCGCACCGTTGATCGAACGACCTGAGATGACCTGAAGAATATTCACCGGCAAATTCCAGTTTTTTATGAATCGGGCGGAGAGTATCAGAACAAATCTGTCGCGCCAGCGCCGATTTTGGAACAGCTCGGATCAACGAAAAAAGGCTCTCTCCGAACCGGAAAGAGCCTCAATCGTGATCATTCTGCTATCGATCTTATGGGATCGGGGCGAATGCACCTCCCAGAGGCGTATCGGCATCAACCGTTGGAGCACCTGTATTCTCGAAGAACAACTCGTCGGCTGAGATCAGCCCTTCGGTCAGCCCAAAGGATGCCGTATTGATCCCAGCGACCCCAGCAAAATCAGCATCGGTGATTCCGTTGGTCAGTCCATCGAGTTCTAAGGTAATTATTCCGGCCCCGTTGTTCACAAACTGGACACCACTCAAGAAAGAGTTGTTGGTGAGCTCGAGGTTAACGTTCGACGCGGGGCCGAAGTTGTTAACATCGAAATCAGACAGGAACGCCGGTGGTGGTGCTCCATCGCCATCCACTCCGATATCGTTAGCCAACGTGTTGAAAGCAAGTGAAGCACTGATCGTCGACGCACCTGCGGCGTTGAACTCAAGTCCTTGGTCGAAGTTACCCAGAATCTGGTTGGCTTCCAGTCGAGCACTGATCGAACTGGTACCCAGCGAGTTGAAGACAATCGTGTCGAGGAAGTTCAACTCGTTTGGATTCACTGGGCTGTCGCCACCAGGCGAGACTGTCGTCGGATCATCCGGGAACTCGATCAGGTCGTCGATACCCGGCCCGTTGTTAAGAAACTGATTGCCGATGATCGACGCCACAACTTGAGCGTCCCCCGTCGTGTTCAGCGTAAAGGCCTCGAAAGTAAAGTCTCTGATGAGGTTGTTCGAGAATTCGATTCGTGTGAGCGTCAACTCACCTGGTGCATCGCCATTGATGTTGAGAACCAGTCCGGTGTCTCCAGCGGCATCACTGAACGGATCACCGGTCTCGGCACCATCACTTGGCAACGCATCGGGCGTGTTGATTGTGCCGTTGGACTGAATATCAGAATTGGTCAAAGAAAAATCGACTTCACTGCCACCCTGAACATCAAGCGTCAACGGGGTATCGCCGCGAACCACCAAATTATTCAAGAACACGTTGTTAACGTCGCTGTTACCCGCGTTGTCGAAATCAATATCGAACGCGGTAGGCGCTTCAATGGTAGAGTCTTCGACCAACAGGTTGACTTGCGATGCGTTTAGGCCGTTAACCGAAATACCGGTTCGCCCTACCGGAGCAGCTGCGAATGTCACTGCCGTTCCCATTTCAAAATCATTATTAACATCGACGTTGCGGACGATCGCATTGATTTCAGAGTTCGGTGGACCTGCCGCAGTATCGGTGAACAGGGAGATTCCTGCTCCACTCGCGATGTCGTTATTATCGAACACCGACAACGCCGCACCAGCTGCATCATTTTCAATCAAAGCGTTCACCTCACCGCTGTTAAGGGCAAGTAACTGAATACCATCCGCGTCGTTATTGGAGACACTCAAGTTGTCAACAATTTCGAGATCGAGCGTGGAGGCGATTCCATCGACCGAGGCCAAGATGCCCGTGCCGTTGCCATCGGAAGTCACTCCGGTGATCAGGACGTCTTGGCCTAATGCGGCCACATCAATATCGATTTCGATACCGGTGCCACCGTTGTTCAAGAAGTTGCTGACGCCACCGTCGGTACTGCCAATGAATGTGGCTTCTCCACCAGGAGCGTTGGGATCGTTCTCAAAGTTCCTCACCAGCAAACCGGCCAACGCGTTGTCTGTTGCGATGGTGTCGACAATATTCAAATCACCGTCACCGTCTTCGATGATGATACCGTTTCCAGTATTGCCGATCGTAGTGTGACCAATGATATCGATATCGACACCGGCAATGCTTCCAACCTGCTGATCGATCCTCAAACCGTCCGCACCATTGTTGCTGGTGGTGTTACTGGTCAAGTTGATCGTCGGCGTCTGGACTTGTGAAATCTGAATACCATCGGTGCCGTTATCGTCGAAGGTTGAATTGCTAAGCGTGATTGTTGAATTGGGATCTGAAACGCCCACGATCGAAAGTCCATCGAGTGAGTTGCCACTGAAGCTGGATTGGTCGATCAACAAGTCGCCCGTAAAGTTAGTAACCGCAGCACCATTTCCGTCTGCACCAGCAACGTTGACATCGATAATGGTGGTGTTATTGAATCCATCTCCACCAATACCATTGACGGCACCGGCACCATCGACATTGATATTCTGAATCGTGTTGCTGTCAGCCAATGTAATCACGTTGATACCACCGGCATTCGAAAGCGTTGGCCCATCGGCAGCACCCGGCAGTTCGAAAAACGTTCCATCGTCGAGCCCCAGCAGAATATCTCCGCCGGAACCGAACAGTCGCTGATAATCTTGCAGAACGATACCGGTATCAAGACCCGTGGATGTTCCGTCTCCCACATCCACCACAATCACATCGGCGAAACCACTATTGGCTTCTGCGTCAGCAAGATTGCTGAATGGGTTTTCAGCTGTACCGTTGCCCAACGCCCCGTCGGCGGTGTTGTTCACGTGAATGACATTGAAAGCCAAACCGGTTTCAGGATCGATCGCCAATACAGGAGATTCGCTGAAACGAACAATATGATCGTTACGTAGAGTTTCTTCGAGATCGCGAGCCAGTCCAACACCGGCATCCCCGCGAGCGTTCCGCGTTCCGAAGGTGTATCCGACCGTCAGCACGCCAGTGGTGTCAAAACGATCATCGTGGTTGAGTTCCGCCAGAACGTGGAAACCTCGCTGACCTTGGAATCCGACTCGGACGCGACCGCCACCGACAGAATCAACTAGATCTGAGCTGTAGCCGTAGCCACCGATATCAAAAACGCCGTTTCCGAACGCAAGAATCTCGGGACGCGTTCGCAAGGTCACATCGAATCCTTGCAGAGCACTGTCGAATCCTTGTTGCAGCACAATGTTGCTGCCCACAAAGCCGGTGCCTGTGCTCACGTCAGTGTCGCCGACAGGGAAATAGCCGTTACCCAGCAAATCCCAGTTTCGCGTTTTAATCGCCGCGTGAACGCCAACCTGATTGAATGAATTGTTTAGAAGCGTTTGGTCGCTGTCAAAGTCGTACCAAAAACCGGTAACAATATCGGCCTTGGCTGCTTTCACAGAAAAGACACGCTCGATACCAATGTTGGCAAAGAACCCGCCCTCGTCTTCGAAGCCATGGTGGAATCGGGCTTCACCCAGCCAGCGTCCATCCAACGCGTCTTCAAAGAGACGGTTTTTGGCACCCAGCGTGAAATAGCTACCTTCAAAACCCAAACCCTGATCCGCAACATTCGTCTCAAACCAAACTCGGCCTGGAACGCCCAGATTCAAGTCCGCACCGACACGTCGAACGGTTCCGGGTTCAGTCAACTGAACGCCAGCACTAGGAAGCTGTGCTTGTACGTTGTGAGCGTCTGCAAATAGAATTGCAAAAATGGCAACTGCCAAGCAGACTAGGCTCAATCGTTTTCTCATCGATGTCTCCCGAGACGAATCCCGACACGATAGGGTTACAAAAGGCGCAATAGGCCTTCAAAACTTCTACACTTGATAGAATCCATCGACACCGAATGATCGATACCATTAGAATTTCCCGCACGATTCATGCAATTGATACATCTTCACACGGCGGTCGTAGGAGATGCTATCAATCTGGCGAGAGCCGTATTTCAATTCGCGTTTTTCCGTCTCCAAAGCAACACCCGCAGATCGCAGACATTGGTCTGGGTGGGGCCCGACTCGAAAGTCATTCCGGCTTGGGTTAGGAAAGTATGGCTGTCGAACCCTGCTGCAGCCTGCGCCGCTTGCCCAATTTGCCGCTTGTCACCGGCAAGCGATGCTAGTTCTTGCGAGGTAAAGATCCCTCCCGCAGCAGTCGTGTTTCCGTCTTCGCCATCGGTGCCCCCCGACAGGAAGCAGAATTCGAATTCGCCAAAATCCGTTTCGCCAAAATTGACTTCCGAAAGCAACGTGTTGATAGCAACCAGAACTGCATGCTGGTTGCGTCCACCCTGTCCCGCATCCGGACCCGGCGTTGCAGTCGGTTCGCCGATGCTGACACCGCAGATCGCACTGCCTCCATTTTGTTGACACCACTCCGCAGCCGCTTCGCCAACCTGCTGGCAGTTCGCGGCATCGGCCAACGGATCCTTCGTCGCAACCTCGAAACCCATGCCTCGCGCCCGCTCCATGGCCGCCTTGAGGGCCACGCTGGCATCTCCAACCAAGACATTCTCGATCCGAGATTCCTCCGACGCTTCGAACTTCATTTGTGCACGCTGCTGAACATGCTGCACGACCGATTGTGGAAACTCACTGGCTGCAGCAACATTAAAACGCTCCAGCACTTCGATCGCTTTCAGCGCCGGGTTTTCTCCAAAGGGAACCGTCGGCCCAGACGAGACGAAACGAATATCGTCTCCTGGCACGTCGGAGACAATCAGGCCGATCAGTCGAGCCGGATTGGCCAGTCCGGCCAACGCCCCTCCTTTGACATCACTAATGGCGACTCGCACCGAGTTCAATTCGATGATGTTGGCGCCCTGAGAGCTCAGCCAATGGGTGGCAGCAACGATGTCTTCCAATGGCAGCGGCGAGTGCTCAATCAATGCCGACCCTCCGCCAGAGATCAATGCAACAACCAGAGTGCGATCATCGGCACCGCGCAGCAACTCCATCATTTGCTCGGTCGCGTCAAGCACTCGCGGCGTCGGCAGGTTGACTCCCGGCGGACGACAGGGCAGCGCCATGACAAATTTAAGATCCAGCTCTGAACCATCGGGGACGGTAACTAAACCTGACAGTTGCTTCTGCTGTGATAGTTCGTCGCCGAGCTTTCGCTCCAGACCTGTGGCCATTAAGTGGCTGAACTTGCCCCCGCCAACGACAAGGATGCGATCAAAGTCAGCCAAGGCAACGCGGTGGGGCCCCAGTTGGATCGCTTGAGGGCCAACCGAAACTGCAGATTCAACCAGCGTGCGGCCATGAACTGCCGCCACCCCGGCTTGCCAGATCTCAATCGCCTGTTGCTTAAGGTGACTCACATTCAATCTCTAAAAAAGGTGCATGAATACCGACGTTACTGAATACCGACGTTACCACTGGCCTCGTCCATCCTCGGAAAGCCATCACACGATCTGCTCAAATTTCGCAGTGAAATGCCGCAGGGCTTGAGGCGATTCGGTGATCCGGTAACCGGGCAGCTTGTCAGCGACCTGCTTGGTTTCCACGATCGCTTCGATTACGTAATCGATGTGGGATTGGGTGTAGGTTCGTCGGGGAATCGCCAGCCGCACCAATTCCATATCAGCATCGCCAAACATCACCGAACCGATCTCACAAGACCGGATGCCGCCGTGTTCGTACATCGCACAGGCCAACGTCTGACCCGGAAACTGTTCTTTGGGGATGTGAGGGCAGAACTTCGTCGCGTCGATATAGATTGCGTGACCACCCGGCGGACGCACAATCGAGATCCCGTTTTCCAATAAACGCTCGCCAAGATACTCCGTCGATCGAATCCGATAGCGCAGGTAGTCTTCGTGAAGCACTTCTTCGAAGCCAATTGCCATCGCTTCCAGATCGCGACCGGCCAGTCCACCGTAGGTCACATACCCTTCGGTCAGGATCAGCAGGTCGCTGGCGCGATGAAAGGCATCGCTATCCCGCAACAGCAACACCCCACCAATGTTGACCATGCCGTCTTTTTTGGCGCTGATGGTGGCACCGTGACTTAGCTCAAACATGTCGCGGACGATGTCTTCGACGCCGCGGTCCTGCTGGCCTTCTTCGCGGAGTTTAATAAACCAAGCGTTTTCGGCGAATCGACAGGCGTCCAGAAACAGAGGTTTCTCATATTTGTCACAGACCGCGCGGACGGCTTTGATGTTGGCCAACGAAACCGGTTGCCCACCGCTACTGTTGCAAGTCACGGTGATCATCACAAAAGGAACATCGTTGGCTCGCTCTGCCAACAGAGCTTCCAGCGCTACGACATCCATGTTGCCTTTAAAAGGAGCGTCCAGATCGGGCTGTTTGCCGTCTTCGGTCAGCAAGTTAATCGCTTCGGCGCCGCTGTGTTCAATGTTGGCCCGCGTCGTATCGAAGTGAGCATTGTTGGGAACGACCTTGCCCGCGCCACCATTTCCCGATCCGATCAACGTTTCCACCAATAGCCGTTCGCTGGCGCGGCCCTGATGGGTGGGCAACACGTTTTCCATTCCAGTGATTCGCTGGATCACATCTCGGAAACGGTAGTAGCTGGGAGCACCCGCGTAGGATTCGTCACCGCGCATGATGCCCGCCCATTGCTGGCTGGACATGGCCCCCGTCCCCGAATCGGTCAACAAATCGATCAACACTTGATCGCTGGGCAAGCGAAAGAGGTTATAGTTGGCCTGACGCATCCACTGTTGGCGTTCCTCCCGAGTACTCATTCGAATCGGTTCGACAGACTTGATCCGAAAGGGCTCTATAATGGTTTCCATCTGGGAAGATATTCCGAGGGGTTGTAGGTTTCAGATAATTCAATTTCCAATTCGACACCAATCGGAAACCAATCGTTGGCCACACAGCCCTCATCGTTTTAGAGCATGGACAAACCGATCAGAGAACGCAAAGATCCGGCGGAACTGAATGAAATAGACATTCAGGCCGAATGTATGTCCAGAGCCATGCCGGGTGTCATTACCGCCGGAGCCATATATTCGTTGCTGCCGTCGGGAATTATATTGCTTGGATCGGGGCCAAACTCCATTGAGATTGCATTCGCAGCTGTTTTTATAGGCTTCATCGTTTCTGCCGTCTCAGTTTTGATCTCAGCAGCGATCATTTTTTTGTTCAACCGATCGATGGGCTATCCGCTCGATGGAATTTCGGCAGCGATTTCGGCAGGTAGCATGGCTGGCTACCTCCCGACGATCTTTCTAGCGGCAACGGCACCCAGCATGTTTTTTATTCTGGCGTTCCTGCTAGGACCGCTACTTGCAATGACCTTGGGCGCCATAGGTGCCAATATCGCTCTGCGAAAATTTGCGGTCATCGATCTCGACCGTATTCAAAGGGCTCGCTGGCGACTGTCCGTATCGCGACTCATGGCGATCACATTCTGGATCGCGTTGACACTTGCCATCGCGAACCTATTTCACGTCAGGGTCGCATTTGTGATCGTGGTTCTGATTTGGATCGCCATCAATGGCACCACCTTAGGCCTGTTTCGCCTGTTCTGGTGGGCCAAGAAAAAAGCAAGACGCAAAACGAAGCGCAAAACGAAGCGCGACGCAAAGGGCGAAACAAAATCGAATCCTTGAATGGATCGCTT
>CAZDZX010000011.1:0-2405 GCA_964510005.1 uncultured Pirellulaceae bacterium | reverse complement strand
AAACGAAGCGCGACGCAAAGGGCGAAACAAAATCGAATCCTTGAATGGATCGCTTTCACCCAACCGCGCCAGTTCAGATCAGTTGCACAGGAAGTGGCAAATGTCGCCATCCTGAACAACATAGTTCTTGCCCTCAACTCTCAGCTTGCCTGCATTTTTGATTTCGGCTTCGCTACCGTGTTCGACAAGGTCTTCCAGAGTGTAGACGTTGACCCGAATGAAGCCTTTTTCAAAATCAGTGTGAATCACACCAGCGGCTTGAGGCGCCTGCATCCCGGCTGGAATCGTCCACGCTCGAACTTCTTTTTCGCCGGCAGTGAAATAACTTTGCAGCCCCAGTGTTCGGTAGGCCTCTCGAGCCAACACGTTCATGGCAGGTTCCTTCAGCCCGTAGGCGTCCAGCATCTCGCCGCGTTCGGCCGGTTCGATCTCTGCCAGTTCGGATTCGATGCGGGCACAAACACAGACAAACCCGGCACCGACTTCACTGGCGTAGTCACGCACCTTTTTGGCCAAATCAGAAGTGCCTTCGACATCGTCCTCAGACACGTTGGCCACGTAGAGCAGCGGCTTGAGCGTCAACAGTCCGAAACTTCTCAACGATTTATCTTCGGCTTCGGTCAGTTCACAGCTACGAAGCGGCGATTCGGTTTCCAAGTGCGCCAGACATTTGTTGATCGCCTCGACTCGCAGGATCGCTTCCTTGTCGCCGGCTCTGGCAGCCCGCTTGGCCTTGTCCATCGCTCCTTGAAGCATCTCGATGTCGGCCAGCATCAATTCAATTCCAATGGTTTCAATATCAGCCATCGGATCGACTTGGCCGCTGACGTGAATCACGTCGGGATCTTCGAAGCAGCGGACGACCTGTAGGATCGCATCGACGGCCCGGATATGGCTGAGGAATTTGTTGCCCAATCCTTCGCCTTCGCTGGCACCTTTGACAATCCCAGCGATGTCCACCAATTTGACGACCGCAGGAATCACTTTTTGCGGCGTGATGTATTCGGTGATCCGATCCAAACGACTGTCGGGCACCGTAATAATGCCTTCGTTGGGTTCGATGGTACAGAACGGATAGTTCTCCGACTGAGCTCCTTTGGATTGAGTCAGTGCGTTGAAGAGCGTACTTTTGCCAACGTTGGGCAGGCCAACAATTCCTGCTTCCATGATTTTGTGTCCGGAAAATAATCCTGAAAAATGCCGTCGCGTTCGACGGTGGGTGTGGGCCAGATGGTACCGAATTAGTCGCCCAAATTGAAGTCCCGAGTCGCTAACATCGGAGAAACCAGCAAAGCAGCTATTTTTTTAACGGTAGACCGGAGATTAACTGCCAGACCGCAGGTCCTACACGATTTTGGGTCTCGCATTCCCAGTCCTGAAGGGCTGGGTACGGAATGCAATTAACAGCTTGGGGACAAAGGGCGCATAAAAAAAGGGTGCAGTTTCCTGCACCCTTTCTTTAATCAGTGCTGTCGCTGGGGGGCTACAGCACTGTTTTACTAGTTGACGTCTTTCCAGAGACTATTGATCTCTTGAATGCTTCGCCGTGAATTCGAAGCCGTCGACTTTCGAGAGGCCGCTCGGACTGGCAGCGACGTGAAGGAATCCTTCTGGCTGGCCAAACGAACGGTCGAGTAGTTAAACTTTCTGCGAATCGGAACCATCGTTGCCGAAGCTGATCGCTGCGATGTTGATCGTTGTGACGCGGCACGTTTCAAATCACGTGGAATCGAAACGGTCGGCTCACTGGATTTGCTGGCAGACGAATAAACGCTATCAGTCGAAATCGTTCCGCTACTGGGCACGTTCAGCCGTGAGGTTGATCCTCCGCCGAAACCGGTCGATGGAAGCGATGGAATCGAAGGCGTCGCATCCGCTGGGACAGAACCTGCACCGGGGAAGGACGGTGTTTCGAATTGTGGCACAGTGGTTCCAGATCCCTGGGGAGTCGCGAACGAAGGTGTGCTCTGTGAGAACGAAGTCGTACCCGATCCCTGTGGTGGAACAATCGTTGATGGAACGGAACCTGCAGTCACTCCAGTGCCGCATGTATTGCAACCAGTCGAACAACCGCCGGTCGCACAATCGTTCGTGATCGTCGTCACTGGAACCTGGTAGGTTTCTTGGCGATAGACGGGACGATAGGTCGTGTAAGGCACACGTTGCATTTGGTAGGTGTAAGTCGTGCAAGGTCGCATGCAAGTCACGGTGCAACCGGTGCATGGATCGGTGTTTGTTACAGGTCGGTAAGACGTAACTGGAACACGATTCCAATTGGAGCGGTAAGCCGTGTAGGGAACATAATTCACAACGGTACGTGAGCACGTACGGTTGCATGTTCTGGCGCACTGACCGGGTTGCAGCCCTTGTGCATTGGGGGCAACCGTACCTGCGAAATTCGCAGT
>CAZDZX010000010.1:26588-30727 GCA_964510005.1 uncultured Pirellulaceae bacterium | reverse complement strand
CGCTGGCCTAAAGTAAATGCCATTTGGCTAGCTTCCATGCTCGCCCTGCCACTAAGCCAAAGTCGTTTTGATGACCGACTTGTTTGAAGGCGTCTTGATGCCCAACTCGATTGAGCAGTGTTCGCCTGAAGGCGTAACTACGAACATGCTGTCGCGAGGAAGGGCTCCTAGTAGAATCCGAACAATCGGTACAATGTTTGTTGGAAAAATCCGAACAATCGTTATTGCCGAATGGGGGATGCCTTGAACCGGCGACTTGTCCTACGTTCACGCATTTTTACGTGGGAAAATCGCTGCTAGGGTTCTGTTTGCGAACTACCGTTTTGAAATATGCCCGCTATTTAGCCGTAGATTTCAATGCAGCCAGTCGCCCCCTCCAATTTCGACGCTTCGTCGTTTATCAGTCCCCCAGGATCTCCCGTTCTGCTACCGGCTGAAAAAAGCTCGTCCCTTACAGATAACACCATCCCGGTTTCTCAGCAAAAGAATGCGGCTGCTAAAGGTTCGGTTCGCGTTGTGGAAATTCGGTCTTTGAGCGACCTGCAGTCAATCCGCCAAGCGTGGTTGAATCTATTGGAACAAACTCCCGGTGCTGATTTCTTCCAGACCCCGTACTGGCTGGAAACCTACATGCAGCACGTTGGCGACGATACGGAACTGAAAGTTCTGGTCATCTATGAAGGCGCTCAAGCCACCGGAATTCTGCCGTTGGTGATCGCACCCTATCAATGCTCGCTGGGGCGATTCCGTGTGCTGACCTATCCATTGGATTGGTGGGGCACGTTCTTTGGTCCCGTTGGTGCGAACCCGGATGAAATCCTTCGCACGGGTTTGGATTGGATCCAACAACAGCCCCGTGATTGGGATTTCTTGGAGCTTCGTTTCGTCAACGATTTCGGTGTCGCTGACAGTGGTGAATCGGATCGGACGCTGGATGTGTTACAGCAAGTTGGGTTTGGCTCAATCGTCAAAGAACCCATGTTCCACTGTGCTCGGATCGATCTCAGCAATGTGACTTGGGATGAATATCTGGCTGGCCGACGAAAGTCGTGGAAAACAAACATCCGTCGCACGGAAAACAAATCACGAAAGCTAGGAGAAGTCGAACACATTCGCTTCCGGCCCGAAGCTGGCGAACAGGATCCGCGTTGGGATTGGTACGAAGAATGTTGTCGATTGTCGCGTCTGAGTTGGCAAGGCAAATCGGACAACACCCAGACGTTTGCTCATCCGAATGTCGATCCGTTTCTGCGAGCCCTGCATCAGCGAGCGGTTTCAGAAGGTTGCGTTGATATGAACTTGTTGATGATCGATGGCAAAGCCGTTGCTTATCACTACGGATATCACTTCAACGGATATTTCAGCAGTTTGCGATTGGGTTTCGATCCCGAATTTTCCAAACCCGGTGTGGGAACGGTTCTGACCAGCCGCATGATCCAAGACTGTATCCAGCGTGGCGATCACACGTTTGACTTTCTGCCCGATTGCCTCAAAGCCAAACTTGCGTGGCAGACCTCAGTCGATGTCGGCTACCGCTACACCCACTTTCCATCGTCGCTCAGTCGGGGCGGGTTGCTCAAGCTGAAACGCTGGTTCGACCGCGATGTCCGCAAGAAAACGATCGTGGCAACTTAATTTAATCCCGCCCTGCCCCTCGGGCCACCACCCCAGAGACCCATCCCATGAATTCGAAACTACTAACTGGCGTCGACTCATTGCTCGACAACGAACAGGCTTACAACGCGCTTTGGTCGCGATCGGCTGCAGCCTATCCTGGACTTCGCAGTGAGAACATTGCTCTTTGGATGAATCACTTCGAATCCGATTGCGAACTGAAAATGGTCACCGTGTGGGATCAAGATCGGATGCTGGCCGCATTGCCGCTGTACAACAAAGGCAGCAAGTTTGGCCTGCCCTTCTGGTCACTGACGTCCAACTGTTGGGCGGCCTCTGGCGATCTGTTGCTGGACCCCGACTACTCGGCCGATGATCTGTGTGAGCAGCTGGTCAGCGCTTTGAGCCCAGAGAAATGGAGCTTGCTCAAATTCGAAACGATCGCGACGGAATCGGAGCGATGGAAAACGTTTTTGGGTGTGCTGAAATCGAAAGGCCATCGCTTGCGTGAATCGGCAGGAGGCCCAATCGCCTTGACCGATATCCTCCAGGATTGGCCGGCCTATCAGGCGAGTTGGTCTGGCAATCATCGCGCGGCTGTCAAAAAAGGAATCAAGCGACTCAAAGCCGCCGGCGATCTCCAAGTCGAATGCTTCCGGACCGGTGAGCATGTCGAATTGATTTCAATTTTGAACGAGTGCTTTGATCTCGAAGATCGGACTTGGAAAGGCGAGAACGGTACCTCCATTTTGAAATGCGAGATGCAAGATTTCTTTCTGACCGAAGCTCATAACTTGATGAACAACGACATGCTGCACTTGTGGCAATTGCGACTCGACGGCAAGCTGATCGCTTTTGAATATTGCCCGGTTGCCAAAGGCGTTGTGTACTCCAATAAAATCAGTTTCGATCCGGAGTACTCTCGCAATTCACCGGGTAATGTGCTGAGGTTCTATCAGCACGAGCACTATCAGCAGGATGCGCAGTATCAGCTGTTCGACATGATGGGCATCACTTGCAAGAACAAATCGAAATGGGCAACACGAACTTACGAGACCGGCAACGTGATCGCCGCCAACGGCGCTATTGGCAGCCTGTCTCTGGCGATGGGCAACAAGTTCAAGCCACCAGCGACTGAACAGGAAGACGTGCCACCCTTGGGAGCCGCTCGGTATCTTGAGACCGCCAGCCCGTCAGCTTCAGTATCGGATGAAGCTTCTGAAGCGACTGTCGCAACAAATGTTTGATGTGGAGAACGATATGACAACGACAACACCCACAAAGAAAATTTCCGCTGACGGTTTGGAGTTGCTTCCTCTTCCTGCGCCGCAATCGAAAAAAGAAGCAGCCGCGGTTTTGTCTCATTTGGAGATGGAAGTCACGGAGTCACTGCCGGTCGATCTCGAAACCGTTGAAGCTTGGCGCCAGTTGACGGACAACCCCATGTCGGGTCCAGATTGGTTGCTTCCGTGGTGGGAGCACTATGGGACTGATCGTCACCGACTGCAGTTGGTCTTGTTTTTCGCCGGAGGGCAGTTGGTGTCCGTGGCTCCGCTGTATCTTGAAAACGGTCGGGACTTCAAATTGTTGGGCAGCGGCAAAGTCTGTTCGGACTATAGCGAGTTGTTGATTGGCGACCCGGTTTGGGTGGACCGCGCAGAAACGCTGCTGATCGATTGGCTGATGAGTGACGATTCTCCTCGATGGCGATCCATGCATTTGGAAGCGATTGACAGCGATAGCAAGACACTGCAAATGGCTCATGGTTGGAATGATCGATTGACGGTTTCAGATTTGCCAGGTGAGTCGGTCTGCACGATCGCGTTGCCTGCCGATTGGGAGCAGTATTTGAAATCGCTCAGCAAGAATCATCGAAAGCGAGTTCGTCGCTGGACGCGTCAGCATCTAGAAACAGAACAAGTTCAGACTCTCAGCACCGAAGCTGGCTGGAGTCTTGAGGGAGCATTTGAGTGTCTGATTCATCTGCACAACCTGCGTCGCAGCGACTTGCCAGAAAAGGGCGCGTTTGAATGCGAGCAATTTTTGGGATTTCATTGGGAGGCCTTTTTCCGATTGGCGGAGCGAGGCCAAGCGGCTATTTCTGCGATCCTGATCGATGGCGAGCCCGTCGCGATTGAATACGAATTGTGCAACGGCGATACGGCGTTTGCCTATCAGTCGGGTGCCGACACCAGCGTGACGGAGTTGGGTTCGCCGGGTTCGGTTTCGCTAATGTGTCGCTTACAGGCGGCAGTCGCGAATGGAAAAAAGACTTACGACCTGATGCGTGGCGATGAAGGCTATAAGAGCCACTGGAAGGGAGAGCTGAAGGTCACTCGCAATGTGACGCTTTGGCCATCCACTTTCGCAGGCAATCTTGCTCGACTGAAGTTCGATGCCAAACGAAAATTGCGATCTGTTGCTTCATTCGCAAAATCGCAATTGAAAAAGCGAAATAAGTAAGCGGCAAGTGGGCTAAAGCGCGACGTTTTAATCCAGATGCCAGCTTCGTGGCCTCATCCACT
>CAZDZX010000010.1:0-26488 GCA_964510005.1 uncultured Pirellulaceae bacterium | reverse complement strand
GTGGGCTAAAGCGCGACGTTTTAATCCAGATGCCAGCTTCGTGGCCTCATCCACTACGATCAGTTCAGAACCCGAACTAGTTTTTCTCGGTCTCTGCCGCAAGGTCGGTCGATCGGGCCAAGGCCGGAGCTGAAGCATACGCTGAACTAAATGGTTCGGTCGCGGGCGATCGAGCCTCGATTACGAATTCGAAGTTAACCCAGACGCAGAGATCGATGCGCAATTGGCTGAACTCAAGCAAAAGGTGGCAAGCTACAAAGAAAAAAAGTTTACTAACGAACAGTTTTCGAAAAACTTAGCTGAAAAATTTGCATTCGATTCGGATTTTGATTCAGATGAATCATTGCTGTAGTCCCAGCATCCTCTGCGTCACCTGAAATTTTGAAGCATGAAAGATACTGAATCTGCCAAACAGCAACCGCAACGTTCTCTTTTTCGTTGGCGGTTTTCTCTGCGAGGGTTGCTCGTTCTGGTGACCTTGTGTTCCTGCGGGATGTACGGCTATCTACAGATCAAACTTCAAGAAAAAGAATCTCAGACAGGTCAGGCCATAATCGATAGCGGCGTGACTATTGACGCTTGGCGTGGCGACGAAAAAGAGCCTCGCAACATTGAGTCGTTCACCGTTCCCTTTAATCCGCCTCGGGGTCCTAGTTACGTTGTCCCGTGGAAGAGCTTAGACCGATTGCCATATTTAAAATCGGTTCAGATTAAGTCGGGAACTATTAGGGAGGAGACCCTCGCTTTTTTGAAACGGTGCCCCAATTTGCAATCCATCACATTGACAGTATGTCAGCTTGAAGTTGACGAAGAGTCGCTGATCTGGCTTTCGGAACGGGGTCTGGTACTTGGACCGTACACCACAATTTTTAAGACTGATTTTACAGCCGCTGGCGTCAAGGCGTTGCTAAAACAACAGGACCTCGAAATCGACCTCAACCGGTGCTCGTTCACTGACGAGGCGATTGAAGCTCTCGATATTCGGATGAACCGTCAGCACCTTTCTTTTTACTTTTGTAAAAATCTGACGGCCAAGGACTTGATTGAAGCTGTGGAAAATCAAATAGCCTCTCTTGTAATCACTGAGCCAAACGATCTAGTGCTTTTACCGAAAGAAGGGCGAGAACAGGCAGCGGTGACATGGAAGAGCGAAGAGCCCATCGAGTTAGAAGAAAATTGTTTTAAAAAGATGAGGAATCTGAAAGCCATCACCTTGCATGGACGGTCGCCGAACGCCTTGGCGGCGATAGAGAATTTGCAACCCTATGTTCGGGTGTCCATCGTTTTCCCTGCCGCTCTGCTGTCGCGACAAGAACAGAGTGAGGAAATTCTTAGTCGTCTCGCGTATCAAGACAAAGTCTTCGATACAATCGAAGCGACACCTAACTTGGACAGCTTGACTTTGTGGGACGGAAAGGGTCATCCATGCAATGCGCGACAACTGCGATTCACTCCAAAACATCGATTGACAAAGCTCAAAATTGAATCCGCCCAAGAATATGACCCAAAGTTCTTTACAGAGTTGAGCAAACTTAGATCGCTGAGAAAGCTTTCGATTAACAATAAGAATGTTCTGGGATTAGAAATCGAGCCGCTTATCCGGATGAATTATTTGAAAAGCGTGAAGCTTAATGAATACAACCTGAGTGACGGAGCCCTCAATTTGTTGCGAGGTTGGGCGGAAAAAGTCGAGTTCTCACGCCCTTAGTGATTTTGTCTAGTTTGATCTGGAGAGTGATCTGATGTTCAAAAGACGAGAGTTTTTGGCTTCCTTGGGGCTGAGTGCCGGCTCGCTGGCTTTGACTGGCATTGGCTCGCCTGTGTTTTCCTCACCCCGCCTCGCGCTCAAACGTGATCGTCTGTTGGGCATGTTTGTGATGGGAGCTTACGGTGATGCCTTGGGTTCGTGGAACGAGTGGCACGGTGGTCTCAGAGGTGAGATTGAAGATCCTCACATCGCTTCACTGCGCGGCTCCGATCAAGCCAAAGCTCACCCTTGGGGATATTGGATCTCAAATGATGGTCAAAGCCCCGTGGTGACCGACGACACGGCGTTCAGAGTCTGCATTCTGCATCCGTTTTTGAAACATTGTCACAAACAAAAACTTCCGATAACCGAAGACGGTTTGTGGAACTGGGCCGCGGACGGAACGCCGCATTCGTTGACTCAAATTCATTCCATGCGGATCAAACAAGCCCGCGATTGGAAAGCCATGCTCAAAGCTGCGAAAAATGAGCAGCAACATCTGTTTTATACGCCCGACGAACCTGTCGTTTTCGGCCTCTACACGGCCCTCGAAACCGCAGCCCTGCATCTCAACAAATCGCCCGTCGAAATTTACAAACACTTTTGGAAATTCAGTAAGCTCGATCAAGGTTCCGGCCGAGCGCTAAACGGGTTGTTGGCGGCTGTGATGGCCGAAGCACACAGAGCGAAAGACATCTCTGTGGGACATTTTGCTTGGTGGTGGGACCGCACGGTGGATACTCTTTTGGATCAGTTTTATCGTAGCGATCCCAGTCGCGAGCTGTTTCAGCTGATCAGTCACCGACAAGAAGCGGTGGCTCACGCGGCGGGGTTTTTGCGAAATCAACCCAAAGATTTTGTTGCCCACGTGCGGAGGACCCATTTTTACGATTCTCGTTTCAGTAACAAAGAGCAACAACCGTACTTGAGCGAGCTGTTTTGGGTACAGATGTGTGCTGCGGTGACCTTTGCCCAAGACGACGATGGGCTGTTGCTGCGCACACTTGCCAGTAGCGCCGGCGACTGCGACACGATGGCTTCGATGATGGGCAGCATCATGGGCGCCAGATACGGACGTGTGCTCTGCGGAGACATCCAAAACAACGGAAAAACGCTGGAGGCCGATTTGAAAAAGATTGAAACGGTTCTGGCGAAGGAGTTTGACGCAGACCTCAAAAACAGCGCACAAGTCTTTGAAAAACTGGTCCGCAAATCAAAGTGAATTTTTAATCACTTACGAATACTGGCCATAAAAAATCCGTCAAAGTTCTCATTGGGAAGAATTCGCACGCAGCGCTGCACCTCTTCGTTCATCTCCGATCCAACCTGCTGCTCACTCGCCGGCTCTTAGTTGGGAATCTGCAGTTCCACTTCGCCGAATCGCCCCGGCATTTCAAACACGACTGCTAAGGTGTTGCGTTCTTTTAAGATCTCGGTCACGTCAATCCGAAAGCTCTTTTCAATCGCAACTTCCTTGCCAGATACTGCAGCGCCGTTGATCAAAATCGTTACTGCATTTTTGAATTCAGAAAAATGCATTTCGACTTTTTGCTGTTCCTCCAGCCCTGTTGGAGAACCGAAACTTCGTTGAACCGAATATCGAAGTTCATCATCGCGATCAGCGATCTCAATGTCGCAAGGCGTCTTGATGCGGGATCGAGAGCACTCCTTTTGGTCTGCGTCGGATCCAATTAGCCACGCCGGTCCACGCAATCGAATCGAATGGATAGCAGGAGGGTTGTCGCCAGATTTTGCCATACAGGAATGTCCATTTACTTTTTTGGGCGCTCGAAACCTGATATTCTTCAGGAATATTGAATAAGTTGGCTTCGCAGGCGGTGGCAACTCGCAAAAATGAAACCAGCCATGCCATACTGTGTTTTTATCAGTTGGTCAGAAATGAACCAGCCGAAACTGGATTCGCAAGACAGTATTTTGTTGAGCAAAATTTACGATGGTCATTTGTCATATCGAACGGTCAGGTGCTTAAAAAATGATTCGTGTTCTTTTGACGATGTCTTTGGCATTCTTTTTGTTGGCGGAGCCCTGCTCGGCAACCCCTTGGGTTCAGGATGACCAAGATGCAAAAGCTTTTCAGCTGGTAAAGCGAGCTTCGCTGGCGATGGAAGAAGATTCGTGGCGGGACGCGATCGTGTTCTGGAAACAGCTGATCGAAGACCATCCCAAATCGCGGCGAATCCCCAAGGCTTGGTACGGCCTAGCGAAATGCCACTACAAACTCGAAGACTACCCCAACGCCGTTCCTGCATTCGAGAAAGCCGTTAATCTTCTCCAGAGCGAAGACGTGAAATCACTGGAAGTTCCCGACGCGACGTTGCTGTTGGGTTTCAGCCGCTGGCAGGCCGGTCGGAAAATCGCCGAAGATGCCTCCCAAGATAAACTGATCGATCCTGAAAATTTACCGCGCGAAGCGTCGGTCCAACTGACAACCGCCACGCAGAACTTTGGCTTTATCCTGCGAGATTTCCCGGAGTATGAAAACGGGAATCAGGCGGCCTATTTTCAAGGACAAGCCTTCATCGACCTTGGGCGACTGGACGAAGCCGAGGCTTCTTTTGCCAAATCACTGAAGTTTCCTAAAGACGATTACCAACAGCAAACCTTGATGGCGTTGGGGGCTCTTGCCGATCGACAGGAACGCCCCGCTCAGTCGGCAAAGTACTACGATCAGTTGCTGGGCAAGATCGGTGATCAACCCAGCGAGTTTACGACCGAAGCCAAATACCGATTGGGCGAAGCTTTGATGCGACTGGGCGAATCCGACCGCGAAGATGGAGACGTCGCCGCATCGACCAGCAATTTCACTCGAGCCCAGAAATTACTCACCGCGGCGGGAGCGGATGCCAAATATCCTCTTCGTGATCGCGTGCTGTTTCGACAGGCTTGGTGTTCGCTGATCCTCGAGCAACCTCGTCAGGCTGCCGAAGGTTTCGAAGCGGTTGCCGCCATGGATAAATCCGAACTTTCCAGCGAAGCGAAAGTTCGCGCTGGCGAGTCGTGGTTAGAGCTTGGTGAAGTCGAACGCGGACGAAAGCACCTCGACGCAGTCATCGCTTCCCGCGAGTCGTGGAGGATTGATGCCGTTGATGTGCTGGCGAGATTTTTGATCAGAAACGATCAACCCCAAGAGGCACTTGATTTGGCCAATCAGTGGGCCAAAAAAGCCGAAGGCCATCCCAACGAGATTCGAGTCTTGATGGATCAGGCGGAAGCGACCGCGGCGATTGATGAAACCCAAGACCAATCGGCGGCCCTTTTTGAAACGATCGCGGAACGATTCAAAAGCCACAATCTGGCTCCCAAGGCCCTGTATCTATCGGCATTGGCGAACGTTAAATCCGGCAAGCCGGAGAAGGCGATCACCCAGGCGGAGAAATTTGAGAAGCTCTACGACGGCGACGATTTCACTCCCGATATGTTGGAAGTCAAAGGAGAATCGCTGCTGTTGGCGGAGCGGTACGCCGACGCGGAATCGAGCTTTCGAAAACTAGTCAATGAAAACAGCGGCCAGAAAACGAAGCTGCCTTACTGGATCACCCGTGTCGGTTTTGCTTCCTACCTGCAAGAGAATTACGACGTGACGGTTGAATGGCTAGAAAAGAACGAAGGGAATATCTCCGCTCCAGAGCGGAAAGCGGAATCGCTGTACTGGATTGGAGCCAGTCGTTTTCAAAAACGTGAGTTTGCCGGTGCGGTCCGCGACCTTGAGCAATCCCTAACCGTGAATAATTCTTGGAGCCGTGCGCCCGAAGTCATGCTGGCGCTATGCAATGCCTATCTGGAAACGGGCTCCAGCGTTGAAGCGCGAAAGACGGCGCAGGAGTTGAAAAAGCGATTCAGTGACGACCCGGATGAGTCCGTCAGTCGCGCCTTTTACGTGCTGGGCGATTTTCAGAAAAACGATGAGAAATACGCCGACGCGTTGGAGTCGTTTGATGTCGTTGCGAAAGAGTATCCCAAATCCAATTTGGCGGAAAACGCCAGCTATCAGGCGGCTTACTGTGCTTTGAAAAATGGAGACGCCGACGACGCGGCGAAACGTTTTACGACGTTTGCAAAACGCTACCCTGAGAGTCGGTTTGCCAACGAAGCCAATCTGGCTGCCAGCAACGCACTGCGGAACGCTGGGAATCCAGAAGACGCGATCGAGCGTTTGGAGCGATTGGTCGAAAACGGATCCGATGCGGCGACCCGTAACGGCGCTTCGCTGCAATTGGGGCTCGTCTATGCCGATCAGAAAAAGTGGGATAAAGCCATCACTATCTTTCGTGATCTAACCACGCAGGATTCAGAATCCGAATCGGCTCCGACGTACTGGTATGAATTGGGCTGGGCTCAAAAAGAAAGCGGTGACAATGAGGGTTCGCTCAAATCGTTCGCGTCCATGGTCGAGAAGTATCCCGATTGCGAACATGTACCCGAGGCACACTTTTTGTTGGGCTCGAAAGCTTACAGCGATAAGAAATTTCCCGAAGCGATCCGTCATTATCAATTAGCAGACGTTGAATCGGCGCGGGATGAGATTCGAGAAAAGTCACGCTACAAAATGGGCTGGTCACAATTTCGTGGCGGAAACTTTGCCGCCGCCGAAAAAGCTTTCCGAGAGCAAGTCAAAGGATTTCCCAAAGGAGTCCTGTACGCGGATGGGCTCTACATGGTGGGACAGAGTGCGTTTCGCGAAGACCGATTCGATGAAGCTTTTGAATCGTTTGCCACGGCCCAGTCGGTGGTCAAAAGCTCCGATTCCGTCAGCGACCGAATTAAACTGAACACCCTGCTGTACGGAGCCAAAAGCGGTAACCGAATTAAAAAGTTCCAAGAGTCTGCCGCAATGGCGGAAGCTCTGGTGGCACATCCCAAAGCCGACACCGCCACGATCCAGCAAGCTCAGTTGGAGTTGGGAGTGGCTCACAACGGTTTGGGCCAGCGAGAATTGGCCATAAAAGCGCTGAAGGTCGCTGCCGATAGCCAGCAAGTCACGGGGGCCAAAGCCATGGCCTTGTTGGGGGACGCGTGGTTCGCCAAAGCCGTTGAAGCCGCCAAGGCGGACGACAATGCGAAATCAAAACAAAATTTCGACGAAGCGATCGATCTCTACCGAGGTTTGTACTTCGGCTGGCGAGACGCGCCCGCCGAAATCAAGTCCTGGCAAGCTTACGCACTCTACGAGTCGGGTCGCTGCAGCATGGTTCAAATCAAAGGTGCCGACGCGTCGAGAAGAGCTGACCTGATCACCGAAGCCAAACGGCAATTCGGAAAATTGGTCGATCGCTTTCCTAAAGACCGGTTGGCACCCGAGGCAGCAAAACAACTTGAAACCCTAAATAAATTGGGTAACTGATTCACGAGTAAGAGAGGCAGAGGTTTGCGTGGTTAAACAACTTTTTGTGATTTTGATCCTAGTCGTGAGCGGCCAGTTATCCCTTGGGGTCTGCGCTTCCGCCGGGGCTGAACCGATCAAAGCGGCGATGCCGACCCAGCAATCGGATGATTCTGATCAGGAGCAGGCGGAGCAATTGGAACAAGCCGCTCCTAGTATCGAACGTGATGCACCGGTAGAAACTGTCGACAAAGGCGGGATCAGTTTTCTGCAACTGCTCACCAAGGGCGGTTGGTTCATGCTGCCGCTGTTGTTGCTGTCGGTGCTGGTCGGCACGATCGCGGTCGAGCGATTTTTGGCTCTGCGGCGGGATAAGATCTTTCCCAAATCGTTGGTCGCACAGCTTTCGCACATCGCCGAAGTCGAAGGTGGTTTGGATCCCCGCCGGGCGTATCAGATTTGCCAGCGGTATCCTTCATCGGCCTCCTACATCATGCGCTCGATGTTGGTTAAAGTCGGACGCTCCCAATCGGAGATGGAGTCCGCGGTCTCAGAATCGGCTCAACGGGAAGCGACTCGATTGGCACGCATGTCGTCTTGGTTGACCCTCGCCGCTGCCATCGCGCCGTTGATCGGGCTGTTGGGAACCGTCTGGGGGATCACTCAAGCGTTCTACGACACAACTCAATTGGTGGTCGGTCAGAACCGCGCCGAAGCGTTGGCAGAAGGGATTTATACGGCCTTGGTGACGACGATGACTGGCTTGTTGATTGCGATCCCCGCCGCAATTCTGTCGCACTATTACGAAAATCGGATCGTGCAGTTGATCAACGAAGTGGAGGAATTGTGTTTCAATCTGCTGCCGCAATTCGAGCGTTACGAAGGTCAATTGCGATTTACGACCGGTGTTCCTGCGGATGCCAACGCGATGGTGGCCGATGACGATGAAGTGGATTCCGATGGCAAAGCCAAGAGTTCGAATGGGTCTTTGCTGCCCGATCCGCCCAGTCGACCGGAGATGTTCGGATGACCGTAGAGATTAAACAAAGTTCTGCTGTGGCATCACTGAGTATCACGCCGTTGATCGACGTGGTGTTTCTGTTACTGATTTTCTTTCTGGTGTCGTCTCGGTTTTCCGAAGAGGAACGCGAGCTGGATTTGAATTTGCCCAGCGTCACGGAAGCTCTGCCGGCATCGATGCAACCCAACGAGCTGGTGGTCAACATCAACAGCGAAGGCCGTTTCTTTGTTGACGGACGGTTTCGTGAAACCGATGAAGTCGAGCAGATTTTGCGAACGGCTCAGGCCAACAATCCGCTGACGCAAACCGTTGTCATTCGCGGCGACAAACAGGCGGCGTGGGAGCAGGTCGCGATTGCCATCAGTCTGTGCAAAAAAGCGGGCATCAACGAGTTCACCGCAACGATCGACGATCCTTAAAATCGAGCGGATCGCAACGGTGGTTTCCCGAAGGTGGTTTTTGCCGCGTTCTTTTCTTTAAGACTGCCCCGCTGCGATTGTCTGGTCAGGATTTGCTTGCCTCAACCGATCACTGCCCGTCGCTTTCTGGCCTGTAGGTTTAGCCACGGCAGTGGCATTGGATTGCACAGTTCGCTGAAAGAAGTCGGCAGCGTAAACCAATAAGAACATTGCGATCAGACTTTCCTTGACCTCGCCATCGAAAATGTTCAACCATTCAAATCCAGTCGACTTATACAGTGCCCCTAGCAGGATGATCCCCAGCACGCAGGCGGCGGCGGTGGTGCAATTCCAACCCGGCATGAAGTGAACCCAAAACGCATCGGTTTTGCGTCCTTCGCCAACACGTGTCGATTTTCGCACCAGCGGATAAAACAGTCCGCCCACGATGATGCCAACTGTCAGAACCGTACGCGGAATCTGATCCAGCCAACCTGAGGTGTTGTGGAGGTTGGTTTCGCCTTGGTCATTGATCGCCATCCAGCTGTCGGGAGTTGCCCAACCAAAAAGATGTTGTCCCCAGCTGATCTCTTCACCGAGGAAATAGACACAGCCAAGCCCAAAAATGGACAGCCACACCATCGTCAAAGTTTTAAACGCCACTGACGATTTAGTTAGGACTTGCCACATCGAGTGGATGACCACAACGATGGCAATGGCAAGTAACAAGGCCGTGATGTTTTCTACCGCACCACTTTCTTTTTCGAAGTAGAAACTGGCGCCATCGAAGGCTGAGTAAAACACATAGGGCATGACCAATAAGCTGGTCGGGAGTGCCAAAAAGAGAAGTCGGTTCATTTTAAATCGCCTTTTACATCCATGTCGGTCGATACGACCACGAGTCTAGCAATTTCGGCTTTTGGTTGCAAATTTTCCCTGTGTACTGCTATCGTGCTAAATTGAAACCCTATGTTGGCGAAGTGCTTTCAACCTTGAAGATTCAAAGCATTTGAACCGAGCCGTTTTGCCGCTAGCCGCGGTTTTGAATGGCAAACCGCTGGAAAAGGAATCGCCATCCACATGCTAGCTGGCGAATTCAATGGCTGATAGCAAGCTTGAAACCGACGCCCTGCCCTGCCAAGCGATGTCGAACGCGGTTCCGTGATCAACGCTTGATCGGATCATCGGCAAACCGAGCGTCACGTTGACGCCGCTATCGAAATTGAAGGCCTTGAATGGAATCAACGCTTGGTCGTGGTACATGCAAACGTAACAGTCAATCTCCTCGCGCCACGATGGAAGAAATGCCGTGTCGGGAGGCAGCGGGTCGGTCGCGTCGATGCCTTTGGCGCGGGCCGCTTCGATCGCGGGGAGTATGAACGATTCCTCTTCGCTGTTGCCGATCAAACCATTTTCACCCGCATGCGGATTCAATCCCAGTACTGCCAGTTTCGGTTTTCGGTCGAGTACGCGCGACATCGTTTCGGACGCCAATTCGATGACTTCCAGCACCCGCTGCGTGGGAATGGATGTGGCGACACTGGCCAATCCAATATGAGTCGTCGCCATCACGACGCTGAAGTTCGGAGAGTACATCATCATGCAAAACCGTTCGACATCGCAGCGGTTGGCGAACAGTTCAGTGTGGCCGGGGAAATCGATGCCCGCTTTGTTCCAGGCTTCTTTATTGATCGGATTGGTGACGACCGCATCAATTTGCTTTTGCAGCGCCCAGCGAATCGACGTTTCCACGTAGTTGAATGACGCCAATCCCGACGAGGCTTTAACTGTGCCGATTTCTAAATCACATTCGCCATGATCAACAACGGCTGCCGAATCCGGATTTGCATTGGCATCGGTTGGTAGGACTTCCAGCTCTGGAAGCTGCACCCCGATTGCCTCTGCAGCCCGCTGTAGGATGGAGTGACTGCCAAACACAACGGGGACAATCGATTGAGAAACCGAGGCATCGGAAAGCACTCGTGCGCAGAGTTCCGGACCGATCCCCGCAGGGTCTCCCATCGTGATGCCAATTCGAGAGCGGCTCATGTTGTTCCTTAAGTGTTTTCTGTCGGTTGGGCGATTCGATTGGCGGCTTGTTTTCCGCTGGCAATGCAGGCCGGAATTCCAACGCCACGATAACTTTTGCCAGCCAATTCGAAACCCGCCAGACCTTGGACGAGATTTTCAATACGTTCCACCCGCTCGACATGGCCCAGATGGTACTGCGGCATCGCGTTTTTCCAACGAATCACACGCGTGAAATCCGGCTGGCCGCGATAGCCCAGCGAACGATCGAGCTGCTGCAGTGCAATTTGAACCAGCGAATCATCGTCAAGATTAACCAGGTCGCTTTGCAGTGCCCCGCCGATAAAGAACCGCAGCAGCAGTTTGCCAGCGGGGGCTCGCCCATCAAATTTGTTGCTGGCGAAACTGACCGCAATGATTTTTCCGCCGTCGATATGCGGGTAGATGATCCCAAAGCCAGCGAAGTCCTGATCTAGGTCCGCTTGGGCGATGCCCATGGTCACGATCGCACAGGAGGCCGATTCGATCTGGCGAAGCTCGTCCGTCAGTCCCCCGAAATCCGCGTCCTCTAAAACGTCCGCAGAAATCGCAGCCGGTGTGGTCACGATCACGGCATCGCAGTCCAGCGGATCGGAAGTGCCAGCGGTTGCGACTTGCCAGCCATCGCCAGATCCGGATCTGGAAATCTTTTGAACGGGATGCTGGGTGCGAATTTCAATTTGATCGCCCAGCGCGTCCGCAATCTTTTCCACCAGTTGGCTAAAGCCAAAACGCGGGGCGCGAAACAAGCCGTATCGTGCTCCGCTGGCGGCGCGGTCTTGAGACTGAGCCCGCGACGCGGCCATGGCGGTGATCAAGCTGCCATGTTCGCGCTCCATATCCAGAAAGCGTTTTAAAGTGGCTTTCATGCTGAGCTTTTTCGGATCCGCGGTGTAAATTCCGCTGACCAGAGGCTGGATCAGCTTTTCAAATGCCTCGACGCCGAAACGACGAATCGCAAACGAATGAAAGTCTTCGTCGGCGTGTTCATCTCCGTCACGTGGTTGAATATCTACCTCGGCCAGCAAACGCTCCTTGCCGGCGTCCGACAGCAAGGGCCAGTCGCGAATCGGCTGTTCGAGGGCGGGCACCATCAAGGAGAACCCTTTGGGGACCGGCGCAATCTCGCTTCCCAGACCGACGAAGGCTTTATCGTCGGTGGGGTTGGTGCACAGCAGTTCCTCTTCGAAACCAAGCATGCGGCAGAGCTCGATGGCCGCATCGGGATCGCAGGAAAACATGTCGGCCGAAGTCTCAACCAGATACTCGCCGATCTGTTGGGATTGCAGCACGCCACCGATCCGCACCGAAGATTCCAGCACGGTGATGGTGGATTGGGGCGACAGGCGGTTCAGTTCCCAGGCCGCAGCCAGTCCGGTGATTCCGGCGCCGACGATCACAACATGTTTCAGATTTTTGTTTGGCATCGCTAAGTATTCAGACCAGAGAACCGGTTCGGACATGGTAACCGCCCCGAGATTTTGGCAGCAGCCAAAAAGGGGTTCCTGTTGATCTTCTGAAAGAAAAGCTCAAAGAAAACCTGTCGCTGAGCAATCATTGGCTTGCGATTGTATTCCAGTTGCAATAGCGTGGAGAGGCGGCGGAAACGCGAATCGTTGACGAATTTTTCAAGAAAAACTTTGGAACAGTAACATGGCTGAGTTCTACGAAATCCGGATTTATCGTTGCTTTGATTTTGATAAGCAAACGGCGTTGGAAAACTGGATGCAGCAAGCCCTGCTGCCCGGGCTTGAGCGACAGGGTATCAAAAACGTCGGCGTGTTTCGCAACCAAGGCGATCCGAACGACCACTCGCAGTTCATGGTCATTCCCTTTGCCTCGCTGGAACAGTTCGCCGAATGTTCGACCAAGCTGACTGCTGATGCCGAATTCATGGCGGCGTCGGAGGGTTGGTTCGGTTCGGATGTTAAAGATCCGGGATACGCGCGGATTGATTCGTGGGTTACCGAATCGTTCAGCAGTATTCCAAAAATGGAAGTTCCAAAATTTACTGACGATCCGAATCGGGTCTATGAGCTTCGTCTGTACGAAAGCCACAATCAAGAATACGCGCGGCGGAAAGTCAAAATGTTTGACGACGGCGAGACGCAGTTGATGCGGGATGTTGGCTTGGGCCCTGTGTTCTTTGGTCGGACCTTGGCCGGTTTGCACTGCCCGAACCTGATCTACTTGCTGGGTGCGGAGAGCGAAGAAGCGCATAAAGCTCACTGGAAGGCTTTTCTTGGTTCCCCCCGCTGGGCCGAGATGAAAGTCTTGCCTGAATTTAAAGATACCGTTTCGAAGATCAGGAAATGGACGCTCAAGCCAACTAAATTTTCCCAACTGTAGTCGGTCAATGTCAGGCACAGCCTGACCTGCAATCGATCGGCCCCGTTCGCGGGGAGAGTTGACTCTCAGGAGGCGACGTTTTGGGCTATCATGGACTCATGAAAAATTCAAAACAATCCGCTCCGTGTTGTTTCCAATTTAAGCCTCCAATCGCTTGGCTGTTGCTGGCGATTTGGATCGGGTTTGGGTTTTGCTGTGGCCCTGCCGTTGCCATCGCCCAAGTCCAAGACGTTGTCGACTGGAAAGCAGCGCTGGCCGAACACGATATGGTTTGGAGCCAGTTTCCTCGCAGTTGGGATCAAGGCCCGTTTATGGGCAATGGCGAACAGGGGACGTTGATGTATCGTTTGAATGATCGAACGATTCATTGGGGGGTCGGCTGCAGTGCGGCTCACGATCATCGCCCCGCTGATCAAGATGACCTGTCCGAAAAGCATGTGGAAGTGCTCAATCGAGGTCGACATTCTATTGGTCATCTGGAACTCAAGTTTCCGCAAAAATTGACGAAGCTGCAGTGCCGGTTGTCGTTGTGGGATGCGGAAACCGCAGGCACGTTTTCTTCTGCTGGCGGCAAGGTCGATTGGCGGACGTTGGTTCACGCGACCGAACCGGTGACGTTTTACGAAATCTCCACAACGGGCAACCTAAAGGGAACTGATTTTTCTTACGTTCCAGAAAAAGCTCGCAGTCCTCGTGCCGTTCGATCCAAGAATTTACGCAAGCCTGCCAATCCTGATCCCGTAACTGGCAGTCGCGATGGCATCGAAACGGCGGTTCACCAATTGCACGCCGGTGGGCAGACCGCGGTGGCCTACCGGAAAGTCGTGCGTGGTAACCAGATCCGTTTATGGCTCAGCGTGCAACATAGTTTTCCAGGCGATGACGCGCTTTCAAAGGCCGTCGCTGCCGTTCAGAAAGCAGCGAAGTCTGACACCGATGCGTGGGTCGAAAAGCATCGCCAGTGGTGGCACGATTATTATCCGGCCAGCTTTGTTTCTACCGGCGACCCGTTCTGGGATTCGTTTTACTGGGTCCAGCAATACAAAATCGCTTCGGCGACTCGCGACAAAGGTTGGATCCTCGACAACCAAGGGCCTTGGTTGCAGCCGACGGCATGGAATGCAACGTGGTGGAACCTGAACGTGCAGCTTTCCCACGCCGGGACCTATCAAGCCAACCGACGGGGGATGTGTTCGGCGCTCAGTCATCGGTTGGATGTCAACCGCGACAACCTTGCTTTAAACGTCCGCGAAAAGTATCGGGCCGATTCGTATGCGATTGGCAGAACGGCTTCGGGTTGGGATCTGTTGGGCCACGCCGGAGAGCCGGGTCGCCGCGATCCGATGCCGAAAAACCTTGGCTATGAAACCAGTAACCTGTTGTGGGCGATGCACAATGTCGATCTTGAGTATCGCTATTGGCAGGATGAAAAACTACGTGACGATGTGCTCTACCCGTTGCTCGTCCGAGCCGTCAACTACCATCGGCACTTTCTGAAAAAAGGACCTGATGGCAAACTGCATTTGCCGATCACGCACAGCCCAGAACTGCGGAACTGTGTTGACTGCACCTACGATCTTGATCTGCTGAAATGGGGCATTGGCCGGTTGCTTGAGTTGGCCGCCGAAAAGGGGCTGACCCAGAGTGACGAGCCCTTGATTCCGGTTTGGAAGTCCTTGCAACGGGAAATCGTCCCCATCCACATCGACAACAAAACGGGTCGGATGATTGGGCAGAAGGCACCGCTGCGTGGCGGGCATCGCCACTGGTCGCACTTGCTGGCCGTGTACCCGCTGCGAACCCTGACTCCGGAAGCCGATGAAGATCGCGAGCTGATTCAAAAGACACTCGATCACTGGCAGAGTTTTGGCAAGGGCGTCGCGGGCTATGCGTTTACGTCGGCTTCCTGCATGGAGTCCATGCTGGGTGACGGCGACCAATCGCTGGAGTATCTCAATAAGCTCAAAGCCTATTTGAACCCCAATACGATGTACTCGGAAATTAAATTGCCCGTCATCGAGACGCCGCTTCATGGCGCGACGGCGATTCAGGAAATGATGCTTCAAAGTTGGGGTGGTCGACTGCGCGTTTTTCCTGCGGTTCCTAGTCAATGGCCCGATGCACAGTTCGCCAAACTGCGCGGCGAAGGCGGTTTCTTGGTCAGTGCTCGCCGCGAATCCGGTGCCACCCGTTGGGTGCATGTCGATTCGGAAAATACTCGCCAAGTCGAAATCGACCCGGGCATGGGATCTGCAAAATGGAGTGTGTCCGGCAAGGCAAAGGTGAAGCAAAACGACGATGGGATTCTCGAACTGAGCATGGAATCCGGTAGCTCTGTTTTGATTTGGCCGGAGGGTAAAGCTCCTGAAGCCAAGGTCAGTCCGGTCAAGCGACGAGGCGATGCGCATCATTTTGGTTTAGGGAAACGCCGCTAAAGATTCACAGTGCGAGTCTCGTGAAAAAAACGGAAACGCTCTAGGTTCGCCACGTGGCTGCAAAATTCTGTACACTCCCAAGTCCACCGCAGGTTGTGTTTCTGCGGAATCAGCCATTTGAGTAGTTTCATGTTGCCAAAATTTAACCGCCGATTCTCAACGTTTGTCTCAGTAATCGCATTGATGGGCGCGATCGTTGCCTGTTGCCAACCCTGTGCTGCAGTTTGCATCGCCGACACGGAAGAGTCCGTGAAAACGACTCCTAGCGAGGAGATGATCCAGCAGGTGAAAACGTTGTTTCCGGGTTCGGAGCACAAAGACCTTGTTTCCGAATTGGGAAAAGTGATCAAGGCGGAACACTCGACGGCGTTGATTCAAAACGATGCCATCATCTTGGGGATCCTGCTGGCGATGCTGGGATTTGTATTCTGGACGTCCAGCATCAAGACCGGGATTTGCGGGATGTTCTACAAAGTCGTGCCGATGTTGTTGGTCTGTTATTTCCTGCCATCGTTGCTGACGTTTTATGGCATTGTCGATCATCACCATTCGAAGTTGTACTTTGTCGCCACGCGCTATTTGCTGCCCGCGACATTGGTGTATCTGACGCTGAGCATTGATCTCAAAGAGATCTTTAAACTGGGTCCCAAAGCCCTGATTATGTTTGTGACCGGCACGGTGGGCGTGGTCGTGGGTGGACCGATTGCGGTTTTGATTGTCTCCGTGGTCGCTCCCGATGTCATTGGCGTCGACGGTCCCGTGGCAACGTGGCGGGGGTTGAGCACGGTGGCCGGTAGTTGGATTGGTGGCGGTGCCAATCAGGCTGCCATGCAGGTGGTGTTTATGACACCGGAAGTCGATGCGGCGGCGGGAACGGAAAAGAAGTTGAATGAGTTGTATAGCGTGATGGTGGCGGTCGACGTGTTCGTGGGGGAGATCTGGATGATCTTTTTGCTGCTGGGGGTCGGGAAAGCGAAAACGATTGATCGTTGGTTTAAAGCAGACGCGTCCAGCATCGAACGGCTGCAAAATTCGATGGAGTCCTTCAGTCAAAAGGTGGCCCGCATTCCAACGGCTACCGATTTGATGGTGATGGCCGCGCTGGGATTCGGAGCCACCGCCGTGGCGCACTACGCCGGGGCGGAAATCGCCGGTTCGGTGAAAGATTTGATTGCGTCGACCACCGAAACGGTCGTCAGTGAATCGGGAGAGAACGTGAATTTCAGCCGGTATGGTTTTTTGAAAGATCTCGGGTTGGCCAGCTCATTTTTTTGGCTGATTGTGATTTCGACAACGATCGGAATCGCAATGTCGTTCACGCGGTTGCGAAACTACGAAGGCGTCGGTGCTTCCAAGATCGGTACTGTGTTCATTTTCATTCTGGTCGCGGTCATCGGGATGGGGATGGACATCCAAGCCGTGTTCAAATATCCGGGCTATTTCCTAGTCGGAGGAATCTGGATGGCGATTCATGTCGGCTTGATGTTCTTCATGGCGTGGCTGATTCGCGCTCCGTATTTCTTTCTAGCGGTGGGGAGCAAGGCGAATATTGGCGGCGCCGCCAGTGCGCCGGTGGTCGCGGCGGCCTTCCATCCCTCGCTGGCACCGGTGGGTGTTTTGCTGGCCGTGTTGGGTTACGCGTTGGGAACTTACGGAGCGATGATCTGCGCGTGGATGATGCAGGCCGCTACACCGGGTTGATGCCGCGAGCCACTGGCGGGTGCCGTTGCTACGATTTCGTTTGCAGTGTTGCGGCTTTGAGCGTGTTCTCTAGCAGAATCGTAACCGTCATCGGGCCGACACCACCGGGAACGGGTGTGATCTGCGAGGCAACTTCCGTGGCGGCATCGAAATCGACATCGCCCACCAGACCGTCGTCGGTGCGGTTGATACCCACATCGATCACCACGGCGCCGGCTTTGAGATGTTCTGCGGTGATGAATTTCGGTTTGCCGATGGCTGCGATCACGATGTCGGCCATTTGCGTGAAGGCTTTCAAGTCGGCGGTACGGCTATGGCAGAGCGTCACGGTGGCGTTGGCGAATTTGGCACCCAGTTCGGAATCCCGTTGAGCCAGCATCAAGGCCATGGGTTTGCCAACGATATCGCTGCGTCCGACGATGCAGACATTTTTGCCGGAGGTTTCGATGTTGGATTTTGCCAACAAGTGGACGATCCCAAAGGGGGTGCACGGCAAAAAACGCGGTCGGCCTTGGGAGAGCAATCCGACGTTTTCGGGATGGAAGGCATCCACGTCTTTCAAGGGTCGGATTGTATCGAGCACCAATTGGGCGTCGACTTGGGGTGGCAGTGGAAGCTGGACCAGAATCCCGTGCACCGCAGAGTCATCGTTGAGTCGGTTGACGACTTCAAGCACCTGTTCGGTGGTCGAATCATCACCCATGCGAAAAAGCTCGCTATCAATGTTGGCTCGTTTGCAGGCTCGTTCCTTGTTGCGGACGTAGACTTGGCTAGCCGGATCATCGCCGACGAGAACGGCGGCCAGTTTAGGGCGGACTCCCGTTTGGTCAAAAAAACTGGCGGCCTTTTCACCGATTTCTGCTTGAATCTGTTTTGAGATCGACTTTCCGTCGATAGTGCTCGCCGCCATGATACGTCCTGCGATTCCGTGATTCGTTGAAAAGCAGGATTATGCTCGATTGGAGATTTTGATCAACCGACCCTTGGCGGGGCTCCGGGCGACTTTGTCCTAGCCAGTCTCAAAGAGCCGTTTGAAGTCCCGTTTTTTGGGTTGGTTCGGATCATTGTCATTTTCGTTAGGCGGTGGCGTATCGTCGATCTCAGCGAAAGGATTGTCTGATCCCTCTTCAGGGGCCGCAAAACTGGAACCTTCTTTTTTGATCAGTTTCTTCAATTGCCGCATCTGCTTTTTCATGCGGGCTTCAAAATCTTTGTCACCCTCAAGTTGGGTCAGGAAACGACCTAGGCCCGTTAGCGAGCGGTTTACGCGGTATTCGAGATCCGTCAATTGCAGGTTGCCGTTACTGGCCTCGCTTTGCTTGAGGTGGAAGACTTGGGTCACGACCATGTCACGACTTGTCGACCGAATGGAAAGCGTGTTCCCTTCATCGAATCGAATGACCGTGTCCTCGAATTCGGCGTCCCCGTCCTCGCCTTTGACGATTCGCTTGGAAGAATCGCCCCCCTCTGATGCGTAAGAGCTGACTTCGACGAGGTCAGGGTTCCACTTCTTGATTTTTTCGTTTTCAGCCAGCCAATTGAAAACTTCCAAGCGATGAGCTTCGAGGGTAATTTTCATCGAGTGCTTTTTAGTTTCTCCACCAATGATCCAGATCGCCGCAACGCCAGCGATAGCCAGAAACATCAGAAATAAAGTGACTCTCAGTAGAAGGGACATGGACTCGTCCGAAAAAAAAACATGCTGAGGACAGAGGTTCCCTCGAATAAAATACTATCGATCTCAGAATTCGGTTGCAGAGAAAAACGTTAGATTTACCCTACTTTGGTACGATTTGTATTCTTTCTGGAAGCCGAATCCGGAAGTTCCTTAAACTTCACGGAAATGGTATGTCTTTCCCAATGCCCCGGGACGTGTCTAGGTGGTTTTCACCTTTCAAAAGCCGAATCGAATTAGACAGCTGAGGGTCGATCAGGGATAAATGACTGATGGATCGCACGAAACGCAAAAAGTGGTTGTCTAATCGAAACAGCCTTCGCCGAAAGTAAAAGATCTCGATTCGGATTTTCGTGCATAATGTATCCCATTGGAAGCACAGAAGTGCACAAGCCAAAAAGCTAATAGTCGAAAACGATCGTCTTCGATTTGTATCCGCGAACTCCCCGAAAACGTCGCCATGGCAAAACGCCGAACAATTCGACGCATTGAACCGGCCCAGCCCGATGTCTTTGATGATCAGCAGTGGCCAGTCATCGTGGCAGGATGTGTGTTGGCCGCTATCGCAATGGGAGCCGTTGTGACGGTGCTGCATGGGCCGTGGATGTGGTTTGGGCTTCTTGGTCTGCCAGCTCTAACGTTCGCCGCGCTGACCTTTCTGTTGCGAATTCAAAACCATCGACTAAGACGTTCACTGCAATTGGCTTTGATCATCTCGCTGGCTTGCCATCTGTTGTTGCTGATCATGTCGTCCTTGATCGGGATTTTTCAAATTGAGAATTACTCCCGGCCGCAGGTCGCTGCGAAAAGAACCGTTCGTACGATCGAATTTTCGAACAACCAAAAAAATCCTATTCCCGTTCGCCAGCCCGATCCGATTTCAGAACCGGATGTCGAACTGCAGCGTGATCGGGCAGCCGTCACTGCGGCACCCCAAACGCTGCCGCTTCCCGAAAGCAAGCCGACGCCGGTTCCGCAAACCAAGCGCCGTCAAATCGTCCAGCGTTCGGTCCCTCGGTTTAGCGAATCTTTGGCGATGTTGAGTAAAAACTCCATCCGCCGCCCCGAGCCGTCCCCCGAAAGTCCTCCGTCTGCCCGCTCATCGAAAGCAACCGAAACCAAAGCCTCGCCAGCGAAGTCCGTTGCGCAGACCAATGAATCCAATCAAGTGGCAGACGTTTTGGAAAAGCCGTCGCGCCGGAGCCAGCAAGATCCACGCGAGAGGATCAAGCCGATGCCGCGATCGGAGATCCAAACCAAAACAAAAGTCGCCGAAGCGTTGAACCGACGCAGTTCCTCGATCGCACAACCTCGGGAGCTTAAACCGATGTCCAAATTTAAATTGGCAGATCGGGTTGCCCGACCTTCACCACCGGCGACAAGTATTGCGAAAACCAAGCGTCCCGTCGTAAAGCTCCCTAACTCTAGCGACACATCTGGCAGCAAGGCGGCGGCCGCCGCCGAAGCGTCATCCTTGGCCAGTGAAATCAGTCGAAAGCCGGCGTCGAAAAAGCAGCTGGCTGCTAAAACGCCGCCCAAACTGCCGCCGCTGCCAAAGCTGACCAGCATCATTCGCCCGAAACCTTCGCTGGATAAGATCCCGCAACGGACCGTTGTGACTCCCATGGCGAAAGCCCAGCCGTTAACGGATTCCCGGCGATCGAAATCGCGTCGGTCCATGGCTCGAGCGCCCTCGCCTAACAGCGCTTTTCGAGTAGACACAGAATCGAAAGCAAAAATTGCGGGTTCAAAAAGTCCGTCTGTGAACGGGTTTGAATCCGTCGCTGCGGAAGTCGATTTAACGTCGCGCAGCAAAGTCGCAGCCAGCGAGCCTGCCCAAATGGAGTCCCTCAGCGTTGACATTGGTCCGACCAAAGTCATGCCTGAATCGCAGCGCCGTGAGTTCGACGGAGAGGGATCTCGAGAATTGACTCAGCAGAGAATCGCTGCGGCGTTGGACTCCATCGATGATGAAGACGAAGAAGAAAGAAGGCGCCGGCTGCTGGCCAATAGCCTTGCCCGTGTTAGCGAAGCTCCTCAGATTCGAGCCGCCGAGCCGATCGTGGGTCAGCGGAAAACAGCGGCGCTTGATTCGAGCGTGGCGACGGAATCGATTGAGAGTGAAGTGGAGGTCCAGCGAAATGCCGGTGGAACGCTGGCGGCGACGGATATTATTCGCCATTCCGCCACGCAGTTGGCCGTCGAAGCGATCCGCTCGCTCCCCATGGTCAGCCCTTCGTTGTCGCTTCGAGAAAGCCCGCGCCGGGAACCGGAGCGCAGTCCTGTCGAATTTGGAGCCGAGGAAACTGCTTCGCCGGTGGGGAAACGGCCCACGGTCGCGTTTAAGCCACTGACGCCGAACGACCCGACGGGTTCTGGTGCATCGTCCAAAGAACCTGCGGATGCGGATTTCGAACCCGCCGATGTTGAGCTGACGACACGTGTGCCCCGTCCATCCGACGCCGGACTTGAACTGAACATCGAAGCCAATCCGGGCGCCGCCGGTTTAGCCAAGGATCCCAAAGTCGACTTTGGTGTCACAGCCCGACCGGCTTCCAAAGAGAGTTTACAGCCGCCCGACATTGAAAATCGTTTTCGCAAAACGGATTTCGGCGGAACGCCTTCGGTTAACCCCGCCGTTTTGGTCGAAAAGGAAGCGTTTCGTCGTCGCACGCCTTCGATGGCTGAAAATAGTGCTGCTCCGAAAACCGAAGCCGCGATCCATTCCGGGTTAGAGTTTCTGACTCGATTCCAGAAACAGGACGGGCGTTGGGTGTTGGACGAGTTTGATCGGCAGCATCCACTGCATCGCCGACAGCTTAATAGCGACATGGCCGCGACGGGACTGGCGGTGCTGGCCTATCAGGGGGCCGGTTATAACCATCGCGAATTCAAATATTCGCGTCAGTTGAATCATGCCATTCGCTGGTTAATTCAAAATCAGGGCGACGATGGTGGGCTCTATCTCGAGTCCGACGAAAAATCCGATGCGGCCTGTCGGCTGTACAGTCACGGCATTGCAGCGTTGGCCCTGACCGAAGCCTATGGCATGACGCAGGATCCGATGCTTAAAGAACCGGCTCAAAAAGCATTGGACTACATCGCCGAATCTCAGCACCCCGAAACGGGAGGTTGGCGCTACTTTGCCATGAAGAAGAAGCTTTCCAGTGACACATCGGTGAGCGGTTGGATGATGATGGCATTGCAAAGCGGTCGATTGGCTGGCCTCAAGGTCGAAGACAAGTCCTTCAAAGGCATCGAAGGCTGGCTGAAAGTCGCTGCCGATCCGGCCAATGAATCGCTGTACCGGTACAACCCTTACGCCGTCAATTCCCAAGGCGTCTCGCGAGTCCAAGGACGAAATGCGACTCCCGCGATGACTTCGGTGGGATTGTTGATGCGGATCTATGGCGGTTGGGAACGCGACGACCCCCGTTTGATTTCAGGGGCTCGGTTTCTGTTGCAACAGCAGGCCCCCGGCGAGACCAAGGAGTTGCGAGATACCTATTATTGGTACTACGCCACCCAAGTTCTCAAGCATGTCGATGGCGATTTGTGGCAGCAATGGGATCAACAGCTCCGACCGTTGTTGACTCGAACCCAAGAAAAAACCGGCGACTATGCCGGAAGTTGGCATCCCTATGGCCCTGTGCCTGACCGGTGGGGTCCCTTTGGGGGGCGGTTGTATGTGACCACCATGAACCTCCTTTCTTTGGAAGTTCGGCACCGATTGCTGCCGCTCTATGAGAAAACGAACACCGACGAAGCGAAAACCGATCGTCCCAAGGTGATTGAGATTCAGGGGAAGACCGAGTAGCTGGGTTGTGATAAAATCGGAGTTGTCTTTCCTGAAACCGGAACCCAATAAAAATGCGACAGATTCCCAACGAAAAATTTTGTCTTGGCACCCATCCTTCCATGAAACTGCAGCGGGAGGTTGCAAAAAATGACGGCGGGGGGAATCAGTATTCGACCGAGCGGTTTGGAAAGTGGTTTCGCGAGATCAGCCAAGTGTTTCCCGGTGAGAAACTATCGGTGGATACCGCAGCACTCTATCAATTCACCGAGCTGTTTTCGGCGTGGTGCAGTCGGGAAAATTTTGATCCCCGCAGCATTGATATCTGGACCAAGATCGGACGCTACCCCGCGTTCCAATCCGACAGCGACATCAATGCCGAATCGGCCGCGATTCGTTCGGGTGCCGAGGGTGGCATTTTCGATAACACCACCGATATTTTTTCGCTCTACGACACCAACGCGACCCGAGCCTTGATCATGGCTCAGTGTGCGACTCTGAATGTGGTCGAATTGGCGGGCGTCGCGATTCACGATCCCGGCGATCATCTGATGCGAGACGGCGGCTACATCAAAGAAGAAGACGGGTTGGCGTTTTATGAAGAAGAGCGCTTTGATGCCGAATATGATTTTGACAAAACGCCCCAGTGGGATCGGATCGGCGCAGGAACCATTGAGGCACTGAAGCTCCATCAGTCAACGGGACAGATTCGAAATGTTGGCCTCGCGACCAAGCACGCGAAAACCGTTGTCGAGATCGTTAAACGTTTCCCAGGTCAGTTCGATTACATTATGCACACGCTGTGTAATCCTTCGGCGACGACTTCGTTTTGCGATCTGATCGATCTGGCCAAAGCGGAATCGGCTGCTGGTCGCAATCTGAAGCTGGACATGGGCGGGATTTTGTACGGCGGTCTGTACGCGACCGACCGTGACCTGAATCCAGAAATGGAAAAACCACGCAGTCAGCGGGTGGTCGCCAACTATCAAAACGCATCCGACACCCAATTGAAACTGGCGATCGGCATTCAAAATGTCGTCGACAAGTACCCGGGCATTCATCGTCGAAATCTGGCTGCCGAGTATGCGGGTGCGGCTCTAGAAAAGTACCCCGAGATTTGCCAGCGCTGTGTGGTGACCTCAAATACTCCCTCCCGAACCGAATCGTTGATCCAAGAGATTCACTCCAGCGTTGTCCCGCAGGATTGTTGGAAGCAGCTGATCGACGAAGGTCTGTTCGATGCTCGAACCGCTGAGTTTTTGCTGGTTTAGTCTGCCGTCAGTCGTTAGGGTCAGAAAAAGCCGTGGCTTCACGCGAAAACTGGGCTCAGATTTCCGTTGCTGTCGATCGGCAAATTGCAGTAAATTAGTCCATTGGCGGGATTAGGAGTTTCCCGCAAAAACGATTTCACTCAGATGAGTTGATGACATGGATGTTTGTATCGTTGGTGCCGGCTGGTCCGGAATCTATGCCTGCAAATACGCGCTGGAAAATGGACTGACGCCGATCGTCCTTGAGCGTCGTAGTGATCTGGGCGGAGTCTGGAACTATTCGGAGGATCCGCAAACCACCACCGTGATGAAATCAACCGTTTCATCATCTTCTCGGATCGTCACCGAGGCCTCGGATTTCTTTATGGATGAAAGCGTGGGGCATTTTATGCACCACGAAGATATCCTCGACTACCTGCGATCTTACGTCAGTGAATTTGATCTTGGGCAGTATCTGCAGTTCAGCGCCGAAGTCATCTCGATGGAAAAATCGGATGATCAATGGATCGTGACTTATTCCCAGCATGGCGAAACCAAATCTGTTCGCGTGGCCAACGTGGCCGTCTGCGCAGGTCTGCACAACAAGCAGCGGGCCATCAGTCAGCCGGTGAGCGATTTTGCCGGCACGGTGACGCATTCAGGAGACATCAAAAACATTCAGCCGGAAGACTACACCGCCGACGATCACGTGATTGTCTATGGAGGCGGAGAAACGGCATCGGATATTATTGACTTGCTAGTCAAGACACCTGCCAAAGTCACGTGGGCCATTCGCGGTGGTCAGCACTTTCTCCGCAAGACGCCTTGGCACCAGCGAAAAGGCGTGGGGCAATTTGACAACCATGACTATGCATTGGATTTGTTGGCCAGTCCGCTGATTTACGGCTTGAGTTCGTTTGCTAAAAACGCGCCGGGACGTCGCTACATTGCCGATTGGTTGTCCACTGGATCGGTCACAAAATACCAGGGACACGGGACGCCGGTTTGGAAGAACGAGCATCGATACGCTCAGCAGTTCTTCAACAAAAACGGCCATTCCGTGGAGCATATCTACAACGATCGCGTGACGCCGCAAAACGAAGTCGTTTCGGTGGACGGCCATGAAGTCGAATTCAAAAGCGGCAGTCGCGAAACGTTCAGCCATATCATTTGCTGTTTTGGCTACGAGTTTCACTGCCCGTTTCTCCCGGAAGCGTATCGAAACGGGAAACTGGATGACTTGTATCAGTTCGTGTTTCCGGTGGAAGATACGAGCGTCGCGTTTTTGGGGTTCGCTCGGCCCATCATTGGATCGATTCCCGTAATTACCGAAATGCAATGCAATTGGGTATTCCGAGCTTGGTCGGACAAAATTTCGCTTCCGACTCAAAAGCGAATGGTCAAGCGACAAGGAGAAATTAACAAGAAGTGGGAGCGTCGGTTGCCGGGTCGGGGGCAAGTGAAAACGCTCGTCCTGCCATCGACTTACGCGTCGGCAATGATCAAGGAAGCCAGTCCCGGTCGTTCCCCTGCCGAACATTTCAAAAAGAAGCCACTGCGAGCCCTCAAGTTTTTATCTTGGATTCCTTCGGGTTCGATGCGGACGGCGCTGGATCCAGATATCAGCGATGAAGAGTTCAACGAATTGTGGCGAAAACGCTCCCACGGCTTTTTCATTGCTTATGTCCTGCCTATGATTGTTGCGGTGGGACGGTTGCTGCACGTGGAAATGTTTATCGACTGGTACGTCGAGCGAAAAGATCGGCGACACCAACAGCCGCAAATGTCGCAAATAGATCTGAATTCAGAGGATTTGCACCCGTCCAAGAGTTCTCCGTCGCAGAATCGCCACAAGCAAGAAAAACAAGCGGCTTGATTTGCTTGCATTTGATGGCGGAGTCAACGAGGATAGTGGCTGTCTTGTGTTCCATTTTCGGCGCTTCCATTTCTTTTGCTGGTTTTTCGGCCAATGCCTATTCAGTTTGATTGTGTTAAATGCGGTAAGAGGCTGAAGGTAGCCGATAGTGCGGCCGGAAAAGGAGTTCGCTGTCCCAACTGCGAACAGGTGATGCGCATTCCGGGCGGCGGCAAACCCAAACCGAACCCAAGTCCTAAACCTCCGGCGGCACCCACTCCGGCAACGCCTCCCAGCCAGGATCCGCTAAGCCATGATCCACTAAGCCACGACCCACTGGGTGATGACCCTTTGGCAGATTTTTCGACGTCTTATCCCTCTTCTTCGAATCCGGTTCAGTCGCCCTACACGTCTCCGCAGTACCAACCTTCATCGCCGCAGTACGGACGAACTCAGCGTGGTAACAAGGTGCCGGATCGAGGTGGGTTGAGCTTGGGGTTGGCAATCGGAAGCATTTTCGTATTGCTGGTCGGTTTTCTGTGCTGCTCGCTGGTCAGCTTGGTAAGTTTGGGGATGTCGATTCCCGCTTGGGTCATGGCCAGTAAGGATCTTACTATGATGAAGCAAGGAATCGTCAGTTCGAACAATCGAGGGCTCGTGGTCGCGGCCAAAGTCCTGGCAATTGTCTCTGTTTGTTTATCTGCACTCTTTCTCATTCTTACGGTTGCCGTCTTCATTTTGCACATTGTCATTGCCGTCAATCGGGGTTGATTGAGACAAATGTGAGACCGCAGAGGAATAACTTTTGCCCAAGGATTGACTTTTGCGTTAAAGTGTTCTTCCAGCGAGTTTA
>CAZDZX010000009.1:8123-31400 GCA_964510005.1 uncultured Pirellulaceae bacterium | reverse complement strand
CGCTTTGAAAGATTGCCATACCGCGGGATTTGATCGGTCTGCGGTTTGCCAACTCACCCGTTTCGGATTCAGTGTCATTGTCGACCATGAATCCCAGTATAACTGAATTCGCCGACGGTCGGATTGACCAGAGTCACTCTCAGCTCAGTGGGCTGTTTACCGAGCTTTTTCAGCGACTCGAATTTTTGCCTGTGCTTGAGAGACGGCTTTGCGCTTTAGTTCGGCGAGGGCAACGTTGTCCGATGGCATCGCTTGAGCGGTCGCCAGAGCTTCTTTAGCGGCAGCGACATCAATGTCTTTGGCGGGCGTGCTGGAACCGGTTAGAACCGAAACCACATCGGCTTCGATCTGGACGTTGCCGCCGTCGACGTAAAAGCTCAACTGCTCACTGCCGTTTTTGACACGCAACTCGCCCGGGCCAAGTCGCCCGATCATCGGCGAGTGACCTGCCGAAATACCCGCTTCGCCGTCGAACAGAGGCAGCACAATAAAGTCCGCTTCCTGATCAAGGGCAGTCGATTCCGGTGTGACGATTACGATTTTCATGGTCAGTAGTCAGTGAAAAGTTATCTGGTTCAAGGTCCAAGCGGGCCGCGCGAATTCAGGAACCCGCCAGCCAACCGCACCCCTTCAACTTACTTACGCTTTCTCAGCCATTTTCTTGGCTTGCTCTTCGGCCTGTTCAATTGCACCGACGTACATGAACGCGTCTTCAGGGAGGTGATCCCACTTACCGTCGCAAAGCTCCTCGAAGCTGCGAATGGTGTCTTCCAGTGAAGTAAATTCACCTTTCTTGCCGGTGAACACTTCGGCGACGTAGAACGGCTGTGACAGGAATCGCTCGATACGACGGGCACGGTGAACAACCGTTTTGTCCTCTTCGCTCAACTCGTCAACACCCAGAATCGCGATGATATCTTGCAGCTCGCGGTAACGCTGAAGCGTAGTTTGAACTTTACGGGCCACCGCGTAGTGGCGATCTCCAACGTAGGCGGGGTCAAGGATACGTGAAGACGATGCCAGAGGATCTACAGCCGGGTAAATACCCTTTTCTGAAATCGAACGCTCAAGATAAAGGAAAGCATCCAACTGACCAAACGCCGTTGCCGGGGCCGGATCGGTCGGGTCATCCGCAGGAACATAAACCGCTTGTACTGATGTAATCGCACCTTTGTTGGTCGAAGCAATTCGCTCCTGCAAGGCACCCATCTCAGTCGCCAGTGTTGGCTGGTAACCTACCGCTGATGGCATCCGACCCAACAGAGCCGATACCTCAGAACCCGCTTGCGAGAAGCGGAAAATGTTGTCGACGAACAACAGCGTGTCCGCACCGGTTGAATCGCGAAAGTGCTCCGCCATCGTCAAAGCCGAAAGAGCAACACGCAGACGAGCACCAGGTGGCTCGTTCATTTGGCCGAACACCATCGCCGTTTGCTCGATAACTTTACGACCGGTTGATCCGATTTCCGTTTCCTGCATCTCCAACCACAGGTCGGTACCCTCACGAGTCCGCTCGCCTACACCAGCGAATACGGAGTAACCACCGTGCTGAGATGCGATACGAGCAATCAGCTCGGTCAAAATAACGGTCTTGCCCAGACCGGCACCACCGAACAGTCCGGCTTTACCACCACGAACAAACGGCGTCAAAAGGTCAACAACCTTGATGCCCGTTTCGAACAGCTCTGTGTTGGTCGAAAGTTCCGAAACAGGCGGTGCCTGACGGTGAATCGAACGCTTCTCTTTGGTTTTGACTTCTCCGCGACCGTCAACCGGCTCGCCCAGCATGTTGAACACGCGGCCCAGCGTTTCGTCGCCCACGGGAACTGAAACAGGACCACCGGTGTCGACGCAGTCTGCACCACGGCGAAGACCTTCGGTCGAACCCAGAGCAACACAGCGAACACGTCCGCCGCCAAGGTGCTTTGAGATTTCACCGTACAGTTTTCGCTGCTGGCCACCGGCATCGATGTCCGCAGTCACCGCGTTGTAAATCGACGGCAAGTCTGAGTCGCTGAATTCGGCGTCGAAAGTTGACCCGATCACCTGTGTGATTTTTCCGATGTTTGCCATGGGATCTGCTGATTGAGGTTCTTGCTTGTTGTGTGTCGGGCGAGTTTGCCCGGAACGTAAATTTGATTTGTAGTTTGCTGTCGCTTGCTATCGTTTGCATTAGCGAACACAGGCTGAAAGCCGATGCCACCATTGCCTTCGCTTTAGCCTTCCAAGGCCTCGACTCCGCCGATAACTTCCATAATCTCGCCGGTGATTTGCGACTGACGAGCACGATTGTAAGTCCTCGAAAGGTCTTTGATCATGTCGTTGGCCGCTTCGGTTGCACTCTTCATCGCGATCATCCGAGCCACTTGCTCGCTTACCGCTGCATCCAGAAAACACTTGAAAAGCTTGATTCGGAAACTGGCCGGAACGACCTCTTCAAGGATACTCTCTGCCGAAGGAAGGAATTCGTAGATCGCTTCCGTGCCAGATCCAGAAGCAGCTTCCGGATCCACAGGCGTGTCGGCGCCTTCGAGTTTGCCCAGCGGCAACAATGTTTCGTTAACGATTTCCTGCCGTGCGACGGTGTGGAATTTCGTGTACGTCACGTCCAAGCGATGCAGCGTGCCCGCGGCGTACTGTTGCAAGTAACGGTTGGCGATCGCTTCGACTTCCGCAAAAGCAGGTTGATCGTCGAACTGCGTGAACGATTCGTCGATTTCAATGTCACGGAAGCCAAAACCCGAAATCCCGCGCTTGCCGCTGACTTCAAGTCTCAAATTGGCAACTTCCGACTGCAGGGCTTCGCGTGTCTTCACACCCAAACGCAACGAGTTGCCGTTGTAACCACCACACAGACCCCGGTTTCCGGTCAGCACCAACAACGTGGCGTTGTCCGTTTTATCGGGAGCCTCAAGCAGCGGATGAGAAACTTCCAAACCGGCACGGGCCAAATCGGAAACCACTGCGGTGATCCGTTTGGTGTAATCCGTCGCAGCGGTCGCTCGATCCATCGCTTTTTTGAATCGCGCAGTCGCGATCAGTTCCATGGTCCGCGTAATCTTTTTGATATTGCGGATGGACTTGCGTCGTTTGTCGAGAGCTCTGGCACTGGCCATGGTTAATTCTTCGTGGGTCGCATTTACTGATGTGCCGGCGATCCGCCAACACTACGATTCCGTCATGGCTGCAGCCACGTAGCTGCAACCAAAATTCGTTACTTACTTGAAGTTCTTGTTGAACTCATCAAGTGCAGCGATGACCTTTTTAGTGGTCTCGTCGTCTTTCTTCTTCATGGTCGCTCCCTTGTCCTTGTCGGCATCAAGAGCATCCCAAACGTCTTTCTTTTTGGTGTGAATGAAGTCCAAGAACTCTTCTTCCCAACGTCGAACTTCGCCGACAGGAACTTCATCAAGGAATCCGTTGGTACCGGCGTAGATAACCATGATCTGGTCAACAACGCTCAGTGGCTTGTATTGAGGCTGCTTCAGCAACTCAACCATGCGGTAACCACGATCGAGCTTGGCTTGCGTGGCAGGATCGAGATCCGTACCCAACTGAGCGAACGCTTCCAACTCGCGGAAGGAGGCAAGGTCAAGACGCAAACCACCGGCGACGTTCTTCATCGCTTTCACCTGAGCGGCACCGCCCACACGCGAAACCGAGATACCCGCGTTCATCGCAGGACGAACACCGGAGAAGAACAAGTCGGGCTGCAGGTAGATTTGACCGTCGGTGATCGAAATCACGTTGGTCGGAATGTAGGCCGAAACCTCACCTTCCTGCGTCTCAATGATTGGGAACGAAGTGATCGAACCGCCACCGAGTTCATCGTTCAGCTTCACACTTCGCTCAAGCAAGCGAGAGTGACAGAAGAAAACGTCACCAGGGTAGGCTTCGCGGCCTGGAGGACGACGCATCAGCAACGACAACTCGCGGTAGGCAACGGCCTGCTTTGAAAGGTCATCGTAAACGATCAGGCAATGGCCTTTGTTGTACATGAAGTGCTCAGCCATCGCGGTTCCAGCGTAGGGAGCGATGTACTGTAGCGGAGCGGGAGCACTGGCACCGGACACGATCACAGTCGTGTATTCCATGGCGCCTTTTTCTTCCAGTTCCTTGATCACGCCGGCCACAGAAGAATCCTTCTGACCAACGGCGATGTAGAAACACTTAACGCCCGAGCCTTTTTGGTTGATGATCGCATCGATACCGACAGCGGTTTTACCCGTCTTGCGGTCACCAATGATCAGCTCACGCTGGCCACGACCCACAGGAGTCATCGCATCCACGGCTTTCAGACCGGTCTGCATCGGCTCGCTAACAGGCTGTCGCTCAGCAACACCGGCGGCAATGATTTCAACGGGACGAGTCTCGGTACTGTTGACCGGACCTTTGCCATCCAATGGATTACCAAGCGGGTCGAGAACACGACCGACAACGGCATCGCCACAAGGAACCGACAGCAGTGTGCCGAGTGATTTGACTTGATCGCCTTCATTAATCTTGAGGTAGTCACCCAAGATAATGATACCGACCGAGTTCTCTTCCAAGTTGAAGGCGAGGCCGATGATTCCGTGAGGGAATTCGACCATCTCACCGGCGGCGACATTTGTCAGACCGTGGACACGGGCAATACCGTCACCGACTTCAAGGACGGTACCGACTTCACGTACATCGATATCGCTTTCAAAGTTGGCGATTTCCTGCTGGATCACCGAGGCGATTTCATCAGCACTAATTTTCATCGTTTTCCTGCCAGTTGATTCTGATATTGATCAGGGCCTGAAATGAATCAGGTAGTCACAAATTTGTCTAGCTTTTCGCGGAAAGCATCGACAGCACTTTTAACGGCTCGCTGACGAACCTGTTTGAGTTGATTGACGACACTGCCATCGTAGACGGTGTCTCCAACCCGAACGACCATTCCGCCGATGATCTCCGGGTCCACGGCACAAGTCAGGCTGACTTCTTTTCCAAAAATGCCCGACAGCTTTTTCGCAACACCGTCGCGAACACTATCGTCGACTTCACTGGCCGTGGTCAAAGTTGCCTTCACGCGCCCAGCCATCTCGTCGTGGAGCTCCACGGCGGATCCCAGAATCGCATTGAGACAATCGAATCGCTCTCGCTGCACGAGCAGCTTGAGAAAGTTCAACACGTCCTTACTGCACTTGCCTGAAAAAGCCTTGTCCAACATCGCTGTTTTGTCAGCGGCATCGATTCGAGGCGACTCCAAGGCCATGCGGAACTTAGGAAGTTCATCAAAAACCCCAGCCAATTCTTCTAGCTCACCCATCAACGCATCAACATTTCCGGATGACTTTGCGAACCCCAAAAAGGCTTTCGCATAGACATCCCCAAGCTGCTGCTGATCGGTGTCAAAAACGGTTTGGTGTTTTGTATTCTCTTCCATCGTGAACCCTCGCTACGTTGCAGCGATTTCGAACCTATGATCCAAAACGCTTGAGTGAATCCTCGATCAGTTTCGAGTGATCACTTTTTTCCAGCGACCGACCGACAATGCTTCCCGCCAGTTCAACCGCCGAGTTCGCACTCGATTCAGCCAATTCCTGAACAGCAGCATTCTTAGCGGACTCGATATCTGCCATCGCCCGGTCACGGGTTCGGACAGCTTCCTCGTTCGCTTCGGCAAGAATTCGCTCTTTGGCTGCCACAGCATCCTGACGCGCTTCTGCTAAAACAGCAGCCGCTTCATCGTTCGCTTTGGCGAGCTTTTCTTCGTATTGCTTCGCGTTGGACTCCGCTTCCTCTTTAGCTTTCGCCGCCGAGTCAATATTGTCACTAATGGACCTCTCACGAGCGTCCAACGCTTCCATGATTGGCTTCCAAGCGTATTTGGTAAGAATGGCCAAAACACCAAGGAAGATAATCAACGTCCAGACACCAAGGTCCACAGGGAAAGCCAAAGGATTGACTTCACCCCCGTGCCCACTTGACGCCAACAACGTCGTAACATTCATGGATTGCAGATTGCCAAGCATAAATTGCTCCAGGTCAAACTAAATTCAAGCGGACCGATTCGCCAAAGCGATACCCGGCCCCCATCGCCTTGCGGCTAATTAGATGAACAGACACATGATGATCGCAAAGAACGTCGCACCCTCGATCAGAGCCGCGGCGATAATCATCGCAGTCTGAACTTGGCTGGCGACTTCTGGCTGACGAGCCATGCTTTCACAAGCAGACGCGCCGATTTTTCCGATACCAAGTCCGGCACCAAGAACGATCAGGCCAATACCAATTGCAGCAATACCCGTGATCGTCGTCTGGGCAACAACGCCCGCCGTACCGTCCTGAGCCATGGCTGGGGCAGCAATAAAACCAAAGCCAAGGAAGGCCAACACCATCAACCATTTAGACATTTGAAAATTCTCCGTCGGAATTAAGCAGTGAGTTTAAGTATTAGTGAGCCAGCCGAAACTGGCACGAAATGTACGAATTTTTTAGTGAGCGTGCTGGGCTGATCCAATGAACAGCGAAGCCAAAAATGTGAAAACGTAAGCTTGCAGGAAGGCGACAAACACCTCTAACAAACTAAACGCAATCGAAGCAAAAACCGATGCCGGAGCCACAACCCAAAACAGCGGCGCTGAAACAGAAACCACCCCAATGAAGGCAACAAAGATTGCCAAAACAAGGTGACCCGCCAGCATGTTCGCAAAAAGCCGAATCGCGAGAACGGCATGTTTCACCAGGAAGCCAAAGATCTCGATCACAAACATGAGCGGGATCATCACTTTTTCCATCCCAAAAGGCAGGTCCATGTGAGGCACCTGAGCTTTCAGAAAACCGACCGCACCCATCTTCTGCACTCCGGAACCGGCAACCACGCCGAACACACACAGTGCCAAAGCAACCGTGACAGGTAAAGCACCTGTGGCACTTCCAAGAAACGGAATCATCCCCAGCAAGTTCAGTGCAAGGATGAAAAAGAACAAGGTCAACAGAAACGGCAGAAAACGCTTGTAGTCGTTCCCAATTGTCGGCTTGGCGATGTCGTCGCGAATAAACACGACGAATGTTTCAAGAAGGTTCCATGATCGCCCCTTGGGTCGATCGCTCTTCTTCATCTTTTTGGCCAACCAAATAAACAGGCCGCACAGGATCAGAGCCGCAATCAACTCAAGAAACATAAACTTGGATGTCTTGCCGTAACCCTTGGGCAGGAAGGTCAGGTTGGGAACCGCAACCGCAGTGCTCTCAACAATGCCTTCTTCATTTTTGGTGCAGAGAAATTTGGGGAACTCGAACGAGTAACTGTCTTGAACGTGATGAAACAAGTGGCTCTTGTTCAAGAACACGCTCTGGCCGTCTTCAAGCGAATACTCAGAAGGATCCTTCGCTGCTGTTTCGTGATGAGCACCCTCTCCGTGCTCGTGCTCGCCGTGCCCATCATGGTCATGATCGCTGTGATCACCATGCGAAGTCGCCTTATGGCCTTTCTCCACACCACCATCGTGACCATGCTCATGGTCATGGTCAGCGTCTTTTTGTTTTTTGTCTTCTGTGATTCGCACGATATCTTCCTTTCTCTCTACTGCTCTCGGGTGAGCTTAAGTCGACGAACTTCAAGCGAGACGCTTGTCAGCATCCCTACCAAGTACAGGGGAGCAATCGTCAATGCAGCAGATTGAAGCAGCGTAGAATAGTTGAGCCCTACCAAAACCACGACCATCAATGGCGCTGTGCGACAGAATGTCGCCAAACCGACACGTGCCATCAGCATCGCGTCTCCCGCAGGATACTCGCTGGTGATCGTCCCCAAAACGGCTCCCAGCCACACAATGGCTGCGACCCCGAAAAACGCTCCTACCGACAGATCAGCCAACGGCGTGTCAAAAGCTCGGATAAAAAACAGAGCGATCGTGGCCGCCAAAATCGCCACACTGACCCACACACAACGCATTACCAAACCGCCAATCGACGGAATGTGTTGCCCGTGACTACTGGAGCTTTCCGATGTTTGGGGCTCGTGGGGAATTGGAAGGGGACTCGACATTCGTTACTTGATGATCTCTACAGCCTTGTGCCAACTTAAAATTACGAATCGCGAGTGTCGCCGGACACCTTGTTCTTTGTTCGGTTCTCGACACGAGCAATAAACTTCTTGAATTGAAATGCCGCCATCGCCAGACCCAAGCAAAGTCCGCACACCGTAAGAACGGGTTTTGTCGCGAATTGCGCATCCAGCAGATAGCCGCCCAGCCCCGGTAGCAATGGCATCAGGCAAATCGATACGATTTGTGATGCCAAATCCATTGCCTTTGCACGTTCGGAGCGAGTGTCCAAAGATTCCCCATTGTCGTTGTTTTTAGACATGGTATCCCTTGCGTAGCAACTAGGCTTTCAGAGCCGGACGAAAGGTTATCCCTGGCCGGAAACTTCAGCAATTGCCAAATGACGACTTTGGGAAAATTTTCACAAAGTTCTTCCTTGGCTTACAATGTCTAAAGGGATTGATGCCTCCACCTTCACCGCTGGCACTTCAGACTCTTTGTAAAACAACACAAATCAGCGCGGAACGTATTTTCATGGGCAAGAAAAAGCCTCGGCAATCATCAGGCAAATCATCCCGACGTGGGGCAACTGCCTCTAACGGCAGCAAGAGCCCATGGGGCTCAAAGCCCAGCCGACGAGCCAAAAGTGCGTCAAAAAAGGCCGGAACCAAAGCGGGAGCGAAAACTGGATCCAAAGCCAGCACTCGCAAATCCCCGGCCAAGCGGACGCCGCGACGCACCGCCACCGGTGAAAAGCGACTTCAAGTCGTGATGGCGGACTGCGGGATCGGCAGCCGACGCGACTGCGAGACCATCATCGAAGAGGGCCGCGTCGAAGTCGATGGCGATGTCGTCACCAAACTGGGCACCCGAGTTGACCCCGCCAAACACAAGATCCACGTCGATGGCGATTTGCTCAAACCCGAGCGTTTGCAGTATTTCATGCTGAATAAGCCCACCGGTGTGCTTTCAACCAGCGACGACCCCTCAGGTCGCATCCGAGTGATCGACCTGATTAAAACGAATAACCGAGTCTACAACGTGGGGCGACTGGACCAGTCCAGCGAAGGCCTGATCTTGGTCACCAACGATGGCCAGCTGGCTCACCGCCTGACCCACCCCCGCTACGGAGTGGAGAAAAAGTACCACGTTCAAGTTGCTGGCAAACCTGAAGGCCACGACCTGAAGACTCTCGAACAAGGTGTCTACCTTGCCGAGGGCAAAGCCAAAGCGCAGTCCGCCAAATTCATCCGCAAGTCCAAAGACAGCAGCTGGATTGAGATCGTACTAACCGAGGGTCGCAACCGCGAAATCCGCAGACTGCTGGCCAAAATCGGCCACAAGGTCCGGACTTTGAAACGAGTTTCCATCGGCCCGCTGAAACTTGGCGACCTCCCCAAGGGAGCTCACCGGCGACTCACCGCTGCCGAAGTCAAGGCACTACAGAAATCATCCGGCAAGGCATCGCCGCGGAAGAAATCGAAATCACCGAGCGCCGCCAAGGCCAAGGGATTTGACGAATTCCAAGAAGAGCGGACCACGCGTAAGAGTGAAGGCCGCAAAAAGAGAACCTTCAAAACAGCCAGCACCACCAGCAGCCGAGGCGGCTCGGCCAAGCCAACACGGGGACGCCCCGCCAAGGGTGCCAAGGGTGCGAGAGGCGCCAAAAGTACTAGAGGCGCCAAAGGGTCCAAGGGACGGTCCACCAAAAGCAACTCCGCCAAAGGAACCCGAGGCGCAGGCCGCACTAAAGCAGTCGGCAAAAAGCGGCGCACGAGGTAGCGCATTGTGCACCGAAGATGATCTCGAATCTAAGATGATTCCGATGTAGCTGGACTGGCAACAGTTCAGACGCTTAGGGATAGATGGCTCCGATGCACGAAGCAACGAGACTTCTTCTCCGAGATGCGCGCAAGCGAACGCGCGAGACAAGAGAGAGCATAAGGCCGGTTGGCCGGTTCCCACCGGCCGATCGCCAACACAGGCCGGCAAGAACCGACCCGTCTCGCGCTACTGCACGAGATAGAAAGATCGCGGCAGGCAGCCTAGCCAGCGGCTTTGGCTTTTTTGATCATGGCCGAAAGCCGTGATTTTGTGCGACCGGCTTTGTTGCGGTGGATGATCTTTTTGGCGCCAGCCCGGTCAAGGCTTTTGGCAGCGGTACGAAACTCCTTTTCGGCAGTTTCGATATCGCCTGCTTCTGCGGCGGTGACGACTTTCTTCACCTGGGTGCGCATGGCACTTTTGATAGACTTGTTGTGAGCCTGACGAGCTTTGCTCTGGCGAAGCCGCTTGGCGGCACTGGCTGAATTTGGCATTGCGCTTGAACTGAAGTAAAAAGAGTATTCATCCCCAAGAAAATAGGGGTCAACAATATGTCGACATTCGCCCCTTTTGTCCACAGCTAAATTTCCTCCTCCGCTCGCAACTGCCAAAATCTTGGACTGGCAGGACCGATTTTTGCCACGATTGACGCTCCCATGCCATCGAAAGACCACAATTCCGCCAAACCCCTGCCGCTGGAGGGCCTGCAAGTGCTACTGACCCGCCCCCAGCATCAAAACGGTAAATTGGGCGAATTGCTGTCTGAATTGGGGGCACATCCGATTTTCCACCCCGTCATTCGCATCGAACCGGTAACCGACAAGGCCGTCACCCGAAAGCTCCAATCTCTGGCCGATTTCTCTCGAATCGCGATCCTGAGCAGGAACGCCGCCACCGCTTTCGCCGACCAAATCCGCCCTGCCCCGCCCGATTTGCCAAACCTGCCCCCCATCGTCGCGATTGGAACAGGAACCCAGACGCAGCTTGAGCAAGCCGGTTTTGTGGTCGCCCTCTGTCCCCCGCAAGCCAATAGTTTGTCGCTGGGCCAGTCGCTGATCGAGGAACATCGTGATTCGAAATCAACCCAACCGATTCTGATTGTCCGCGCCGATCGCGGATCGGATGAATTGTCGACCTTGCTCCGGGAAGCCGACGTGGCGTTTGAAGAACTGGCGGTCTACCGCAGCACGGACGTCGAAGAAGTTTGCCCGGACACGCTCCAAAGCGTCGCCAACGGCAGCGTCGATTGGATTACGCTAACCAGTTCGGCCATCGCCAAAAATGTTGGCGCCCTGTTTGGTGATGCGATTCGGCCCGGCCAACCCAAACTGGTTTCCATCAGCTCACGCACCACCACCGCAGCGATCGAGGCCGGCTTGCAAGTCACCGCAACCGCCACAGAGGCCAGCCTCGATGGGATCGTCCAAGCCATCGTCGAATTCGAAAACTAAGCAGCAGCTTCGCAGACAATCGGCGGCTAAAAATCGCGTCAAAAAATGAGCGGCAAGGCGCTAACCGCCGGGCCATCTGGCGCTAAGATTTCAGCCCCGAAGGGGCGACAGCATGTAGCCATGGGCGTGAGCGGCTAGCCCCTCACCGCCTCGATAGAAACCCCGATCGCAATTTCCAAACTAGCGCTGAAAAATCGGCAGGTATCCGTAATCCAACTGCAGCATGATCAGATTCATGCTGGAGCAATAAACCTTCCCGTAGGACCCGGGCCAACTTCCGTCCCCAGACTGGTCTTTGAGGATTCGCCGGTAGAGCTGCTTTTTAAACGGCTCCCACTCCTCGGGGCCCTGTCGGTAGACGACTTGGGAATAATAGAGATAAGAGTAGAACCACCATCCATTACTATCCGATGATCGCACATTGTGCAGATTCTTTTTGCAGTACTCCCACATGGGAGGAATTTTCTTATTGGTGTAGTCTCCGGCGTTGTACAACGCCGCCAGTGCCGCCGCCGTAATTGGGGCTCGGGAACTCCCTCTGGAACCGGACGAATACGAAATCCCGCCGTCCTCATTCTGGCACTTGTAGATGTACTTGCGAGCCTTATCGATCACCTTTTTGGGCACCACCAATCCGGCGTTGCGACAACCGCGCAAACCTTGAACTTGCGTGATCGTGGTCGATCCTTCGTCGAAGTTGTCGCCGCTGACGTATCCCCAACCGCCGTCTTTGGTCTGCGAGTTGACACTGAATTGAACCGCCCGCTGAAGGACTTCTACCAATTCGTCGCGGCGATCAACGTCTTCTTCTTCGCCCAGCACCTGCGACAGAAACAGCATCGCAAAGCCATGGCCGTAAGTGTATCGATCTTCGTCCAGCAAACTGATCAGACCGTTCTTGCGAGATCGAGCCAACAAAAAATCAACGCATGAGCGAATCGATTTTGCCCACGGCCCCTGGGTCGTGGTGGAACCGTTGCAGATAAACGCCATCCCGGCCAGCGATGACATCGCGGTCGGATGATTTTTTTCAAACCAACCTCCGGTGCGGAGTTGCTTTCCAGCAAGAAACTTCAGGCCTCGATCGACCGCCGCTTCGGAGGGCTTTTTATCCTCACGTCCCAGCAGTGTGGTTGGACAGCAAGCCACGCCAGCAGCGGCAGTTAACGCTGACAGCGCAGTCAGCATGTTTCGACGTGAGGGTGGGGGGAATGACATGCCTGCAGTTTACCGTTTTCGGCAGATGTTCGATACAAAGAAAAATTCGTCGTTTCGGTGGCAGAGGCCTCTAGAGCTTCCAGGCTGTAGCCGCGCGCTGCGTTTATCCAAGCCGGCCACTCCCACTCAACCACTCAAACTTGTTCCTTCAGCGTGAGAAAACTCATGACAGCAATCGCTCCGGAACAGACCGCAAACACAACATCCGCCAGCATGCTGAAATGCTTAAACGGCGCCAGATCTTTTTGTCCAGAAAACCCCAGAACTAAATCTGCCAAAAATAAAACAAGGAGAACTCCCGCGACGGCGAGCGCAATAAAACAAAGACCTCTCTGCACTTATCGTTCCTTTTTCACAGCCCATTAAACGGATTCGGCAATTCCTCGGCGACAACACACCGCCCGAGAACCAGTGTAATGCATGGCTCTAAAGGATTGGGAGGATTCTGAAAAACGAATTTGCCGTGCGAGTTAGGACACGCTGCAGATTTCGCCCGTGTCCGGGTTTACACTTGTTCTTTGAGCGTGAACCAGCTCAAAACGGCAATGATCCCCGAGCAAACCACGAAGACAATATCAGCCATCGTGCTGAAATTTTTGAAGGGCGCAATGACCTTTTGCCCTGCAAAGCCTAAGCCCAGGTCCGCCAGAAACAGAATAAAGATCACCGCCGAGATAGCGAGGGCGATGATACAAAGGCCTTTCTGCACCTAGTGTTCCTTGTTGGTTCGTGGTCAAAGATGTGGAAAAGGGCAGGATTCGGCAACATCCGAACAACATCCCCTCCCCTAAAACTCCTTAACAGTATAATTTCGATAATTCGGGTGTCACGCGGGCTAAGTGCAGATTGTTTTGCGACTTCCGTTGGGTCACCATGACCTGCTGAGGATCATGGGGAATGCTCCGATGATTCCGGTCCAGAACCCGCCTTTTTTTAGGAGTTTTCCAGTGAATCTGGCCGTCTACACAGGGTCTTTTGACCCAATAACATTGGGTCACCTCAACGTCATACAACGGGCCAGCCGGATTTCTGACCGCCTGATCGTGGGGATTGGAGTCAACAGCGACAAGCGTGGACTGTTCGAACCCCAAGAGCGAATCGACCTGGCCGAACAGGTCACTGCCGACATGAGCAACGTGGAAGTCCAATCTTTTGAGGGACTGGCCGTGGATTTTGTCTCCAGCACCGGAGCCCAAATCATGGTCCGCGGCATCCGCCCCCTGACTGACACCGCTGGCGAATTCACCATGATGATGGCCAATCGAAAATTGAACCCGGAACTGGAAACGGTTTTTCTGATGGCTGACGGACAATACGCTCACGTGTCGAGCTCGCTGATCAAGCAACTGACACCGTTAGCATCGGACCAGCAGCTAGCCGAATTCGTACCCTCCATCGTCATCCCCGCACTCCGCAAGAAATTGAAGTAACGGGTCCAGATGTTCGTCGTACCGCCTTCAAGCGGAATGCGGGGTGATTCATCTGCAAGTTCGATTCCAGCCCAAGCGTTGTGCCGGAACATAGGTAACACTTTGCGCTTACGCCGTTGGCACGTTGGCGCCCGCCCCAAGTTGCCGTTTAGAAATTTACTCCAGCAAATCATCCGCATAGCCATCGGGAAACGGATTCCACGTTTGGGCATCTTTCCGTTCGCTTTGCGGGGCATCGTCGGCCGCCTCCTTCGCCGCTTGATCTTCTTGGCTTAACTCCAATTGCATACTGGCAATCCACAGCGCCTGCTCTTCTTCGCTCAACAACGGCTGCTTTTCGTCGTCCTCAACGTTTTCGGTATGCGTCAGTCGTAAAGAATCGAACCACACATCGGAATCGATTGCTGCGGCCCCCCGCCGACTGGCTGCTGTTTGAATTTGATGATCGCTGGAAACCACCGTCAGCTTTTTTGGCTGAGAATGCTGCGAGATCAATTGGATGATCATCGAATCTGCATCATCAAATTCAAACGCATATCGCACATCAAAACCGCGGTAGTTCACTGCCGTTTCATCGGGTCTTCTTTTCGCGTCGAACACGATCACGACTTTGCTGCGGGAGCGATCGTCAATACGCTCCGCCAATTCACGAAACAGCCGATCACGAGTCTGCTTGAGCGCCTGTGGCGAATCCAGTTTCTTGGGTTGCAATCCACACTGGAAGATCAGGTTGTAGGCATCAATAATGACCCGTGTCATATAGAATCCTGCGTTATAAATGATCGATTAAGACCTGACCGGCACGGACGAGGAGTTATCATTCAACTACAACATACATCAGATATTCCGGGCGGAAACGGTTCTCTGGAATTTGTTCTGCCCGTTGAAATCGCCACGATCGAGCACTTCAACCCGTCTGGTTTGCCACGGCCTCAATGTGGCATCAGGAACTTGCCGACATAGAATGTCCAGCGCAGCGCCTACTCCAACCAGCGACTGCTCGCTGCCGGGACGGCCGAACCGCCAGGGCGGAACAAACGTGACTTGCCAGCAAAGCGCGGCTCAAATCCAAACCGAACCCCAAAGTTGTCGCGACTGGCGTCGAAGTTGAAACCGACTTCCCACAAAAACGATTCGCCGATGTACACCACGCCTAAACGCTGGCCGATCGTTCCGGTGTCGCCAAAATCCAATTGAGCTCCCGCTTTAAGCCCCCATTTATCACTCAAACGATACTGCGCCGACGCGGTGATAATGTTGCTGCTGATCGGGCCTTCGATACTGCGAACCCCGACAAAGATACTGCCCAATTCCGGACGCTGGGAAAACACACCCAGACTAAAGGTTCGCAAACCCTGCGAAAACAGATCCGCAAAACCATCTGAAACGACCGCAAATCGATCGCCCAAATGCCAGCGGAAATCGTAATCAAACAATCCGAAATCGGACCCGAAATTGTCTTCATCGGCCCGTGGGAAATAAGTGATCTGTGTATCCAGCGTGATCCAATCGATGATCCGCTCCTGACCCGGAGCACCACGTTTGGTCTGCCAACGCTGGCGTGCTCCGATCTTCACCACTGCTAAATCGTCAAAGATCTCTGCCGATGGACTGGTCACGTTGCTCTGCAATCCGCTTCGCAATGCAAAGAACCGTTCGTCGAATTCCAGCGGCACATCATCGCCCACACCCAACCCAAAGGTATTGAACAAGAACCGCCGGCGAAAATGTTCTTGCGCGTCATCGTCCAACGGATCAAACAAAGCCAACTCTTCGATATCCTGCGACGCGTCCGCATAGAACGCGTCGAAGTCAAAGGTCACCTTGTGAGCCAATCCATTGACGTTCAACAACGTGCTCTGGATCGATGGATCGACTTTCCAGATTGGCAAACTGCCGCGAATCCCGACCTGCCCACCGACTCGGAACAGATCGTTGCCGTCGAGCGCTTCTTGCCAGTAGCCGATATCGCCCAGTGCGTAGGGAGAGACCTTGGCGGCGCCCACTTGGACCGGAAATTCGATCTCCTGTCGTGTATGCAATCGGAAACCATCCACATCGGCTTCCCCGGCCAGCGGATCAAACTGCGCCAGATCCGTCGGATCGGTAGGCGGTTCGGCGACTCGCAGTCGTCCAAAACCGGCGTTGGATCTGCCGTGCCAAATAATGCGATTGTTCGCCAGCGGCTGGCCAATCACAAAGTGATCCAACCGTGGCAACCAGCTGGTCTGTGTAAAGAAATCATTGATCTGGATGTCGGCGATCAGATTGAAACTCTGCGTACCCAGATTCCGTTCCAGCCACAGTCCTGTCGTCGCGTCTTTCTGAGTATCCCACTCTCGCTCAAAGAACTGCTCCAGAAAGTTGCGATCGCTAACGAAGCCGACTTCACCGCGGAACACAAACCCGGGAGCCAAATCATGACGATGCTTGATGACCGTGCGACCGCGGAAGCTCTCTTCAGGAATCAACCCGTTTCGACCCTGACCCAAGAAATCCGTCCCCTGTTCGTCCAGCAGGTACCAGTTCTCATAAGAACCTCGAACTCGTCCCGGAATCCCCAGAAAGCTATTGCGGTTGTAAGTTAATTCGGTGCCCAACGCGAAACCCCGATCGCTGAGGTAGTCGACTTTGCCGATCCAATCGGTTCCCGCCGGAGCCCGACGACCAAGTAGCTGATGAAGGTCGAAACCCGCACCAATTTGAGTGCCCAAGACACTGTCGCTACCGATCCGGAAGCTTCTCAAAAACAGATTCTGGTTGGAGAGATTGGTCTCAAATTTGGGCCACGCAAAAACCGGAACGCCGCCCACGTAGACGCGATTGGCTTCGGCTTGCAAGAAGTAGTCCTCACCGATTTCCTGCTGTCCGGTGCGAGGATCAAATAGCGGCTCGCCGGTGAAGCGATCGAATTTCTGCACCGGCTCGCGGTTCAACGACAGTGTGCCCGATTGCAACCAGTACCGCGGAAACGCCAACTGGCTGGTCGTAAACGAAGCCCCACTGGCTTGGAATCGATTTTCGTCAATCTGCTGTAGCACGGCAGCCCTAACGCGGGCGGTGCCGTCGTAGCCTTCAATGGACGTCCGAATCTCCGCGTTCAAAATCGTGCCCTGGCGGCGGTCCAAGCTGTAGTACATCCGATCGGACTCGATCACCCGATCGCCTTTGGAAAATACAACGTTGCCTTCCATGTACAACTCGTTCGTGGTCTGGCCCGAAGGCGTTGTGCCTCGCCAGTGAACAATGTTGTCAGCAAGAATCGTCAGCGGCTTGTTTCTGTCGTTGCGGAAAAATTCCTGCCGGTTAATTTCGGTGCTGTTGATTTGAATCCGGGCTCCCCCCGAATAAATCGTGACCCGCTCGCTGGGGTTGGCTGGATTGATTTCCGATCGAACCGAAGGCGGAACTTGCGAATCGCGCCCGGAAACCGAAAACTGATCGGGGCCGTTCGCGTTGGACAGCGCCGAATCTCCAAAACTGGAAAACGGGGATGGCCGTGTGCTCGACCCTGCTGGTGCTTGTGTCCCACCCGAAGACGGAAATGCACTTCCCGCCGGCGGCAAACCTGAATTATTCGGAAAAGAATTGTCTTGAAAGGGAACGCCGAACTGAGGTGCCGGAGTCGGAGCATTGTTTTGCAGAATGGATTGAGCCGGCAGTGCCTGTCCCGTTTGTGGCGAAACGAGGATCTGCTGGTTGGGTGCTGCGAACCCGTCAAAATCTTGGAATTGAACCTGTCGAACAAACGCCGATTCGATTCGGGCATTGCGATAATCAGTGGCTCGGTCAAACAATTCGTTGTTGGCGTCGGTGGTTTCGATTTGCCGACCCGACAGCAGGTCAACCGTGCCCGTCGTGACCAGCTCTTCCAAAATGTATTTGTCGCGAATGGTCCCGGTCGGCAATTCGATTTTCGGATCGCCTTCCAAGTACATCGTAACGGTGGACTGATGCGGCCCATCGGTTTCGGGAATCTGCACCCACAAGATGGCTTCCGCCGCGGTGGCTTTCACATCACCCTGTTCAATGGTGACGCCGCCGGCAAGATGCAACACATCGGAGCTTCCCGATTGCCACTGGGCAATGGTTTCCGCATTGATCCGAACCGACCATGTTTGCACCGGTTTTTTGAAGGAGATATCCGGCGGCTTTGATTGCTGTGCGTGAGTCTGAGGCAGCAAGTTCGACGGTCCGAGCGCAGCAAACCAAGCAGTGATGCAAAACACCATTGCGTGGACAAAAACAGGAATGCTGCGTTTGAAATTCAAGTCCGAAACTATCAACTGACGACAAAGACGAAACGGAGTCGTGATCTCTCAACACGACACATGAGCCTGGGTGATTCGCGCGTTAAAATGCGAAGACAGGGCGGCGGAGTATAGGAACCGACGGGTAGCGCAGCAAGGCAAATAACGAGCACTTTGTCGGCCCTCGATCAGCGGCAAACGCTTCGCAATACCGGCAGTTTGGGGTAAGATCAAAACCCCTCTCAACGCCCCCTGGTTTACCTATCTTTCCCATGATCGCGATTCCCGCTGCGCTTACCTCAGACCACGTCATCTCTGGCTACGCTTTGACCACCTGTCCCGACCCCAATGTGCAGGCACTGGAAGCGCTAACTTCCTTTGCTCAGCAGTCCGGTCGCTCGACGATGGAGCGCTGCTGCGTGTCGGGATTGTGGTTGTTGCACAATTTTTTGGACCATTCTCACGAGATCAGCCAGAGCATCGATCAATCCGAAGGCAGTTACTGGCATGCCATCATGCACCGCACCGAAGGCGATTTTGGGAACAGCAAATATTGGTATCGCCGCGCCGGTGATCACCCAATTTTTGAGACGCTGGGTGATGATTTCGATCCGTATGATTTTGTTGATCAGTGCGAATCTGAATACCGCGGCCGTGGCAACATGCTCAGCGAGGCGACTCAGCAAATGGCGTACGCAGAATGGAAAGCACTTTTCGAATACTGCCAGGCGAACGCATGAGCACCGAAGTCGTTGTCATCACAACCACCGCCGACAATTTGCAACTGATTGAGAACATCGCCGGCGCATTGGTGAAAGAAGGTCTGGCGGCCTGCTGCCAAATCAGCGGTCCTCTAAAAAGCATTTATCGATGGCAAGGGAAAACAGAAACAGCCCAAGAATATTCCTGTGCGATCAAAACCGTGGCCGCCAAAGTTGAAAACGTCAAAGCCAGAATCGTTGCCCTACACAGCTACGACACCCCTGAGATTTTGGTGACCGCCGTGTTGGACGGACATCGGGAGTATTTAGATTGGGTGAAGTCCGTTGTGGATTCAGAGTAAGTTCGACTTTACAAGATTGTTAAGCAATCCAAGATTGGTAAGTAATCGAACCCAGCCGTTTTGGCGCTAGCCACGGTTTTTGAACAGATAATTGTGACCTGCCGTAGCCGAGGCGAGCGCCTAATGGCACTTACATTTTGGGGAGCGCGGCTCCCATGCGCAATACCAATCAAATCTCTTTGGCATGCATAAGGCCATCTGGTGCCAAGATTTCAGCCCCGAAGGGGGCGACAGGATTGCACTGCAACGCGTTACAACGAGAGCGTAAGATCAGTCAATAGGCCAAGGTTTTGGGTTACGGCCTCCGAAATTCTCTTGGATCAAACCCCGTTGGGGTTTCGCCAACTTGTGAGGACCAACTACCCAGGGTTCAAGAACCCTGGGCTATTGATCGAACCTCGTTGAGGTTCTGCGCCACTTCGCGGCTTCTGGCACTTACTTTAGAACGAACCGATTAAACTGGCGAGCGAGCAGCCGAAGACGATCCGGTGGCTTACGCCACCAGCAACGGGTATCGGCCGCTGGGCTAAAGTAAATTCCATTGGACTAGCGCCTCATCGGCTGAGTGTTGCTAAAGTACGATTCTCCTTCGCTTGATTAAAGCCATTTAAAACAGGAACACATCACCACCATGCAAATTGATCTCAAACAAAAGCGAGCCGTCATCTGCGGCAGCAGCCAAGGCATCGGAAGGGCGATCGCCGAACAGTTTGCGGCCTCGGGTGCCAGCGTCACGCTGATCGCCCGCAACCGCGAGCGACTGGAACAGGTGCGAGATGCACTGCTGACCGACCACGACCAACAACACCAAATCGTGGTCGCCGATTTCTCGAACCCTGCGGAACTTGAATCGCAAATCAATTCGTGGGTGCAGTCCAACCAAACGGCCCATATTCTGGTGAACAACACCGGCGGCCCGCCCGCGGGAACAGCCCTTGCAGCATCGACGACCGAATTTGTCGATGCATTCAACCAACACTTGGTTTGCAACCACGTGCTGGTTCAGTCCTTGGTGCCCGGCATGCAGGCCGCGGGCTATGGCCGCATCATCAATGTGACTTCGATATCGGCGCGGGAACCGATCGCTAACCTAGCCGTCTCCAATACGATTCGCGCTGCGGTATCGAACTGGGCCAAAACGCTTTCCAGCGAACTGGCGTCGGACAACATTACCGTAAACAACTTGTTACCCGGCATGACCGCGACGGAAAGACTTCGATCCTTGATCGCAGGCCGCGCCGAAAATGAAGGACGGCCGGTGTCAGCCGTGACCGCAGAATTTGAAAACGCCATCCCCACCGGTCGGTTTGCTGACCCCGCAGAAATTGCTTCGGTGGCCACGTTTTTGGCGTCGCCATTGGCGTCCTACGTCAATGGAATCAACGTGACAGTGGATGGTGGCCGATCGGCTTCGATTTGATTGGAGTTGATACGCTTCATTTTGCGTTCATTTGATTTGGCGATTCATGAAATTCGAATTCACACTTAACGAACAAGAACGCAAAAAACTGGAGCGCATCAATCGCGGCCGACCGGTGGGGCCGCTGCACTTTATGCTGATCATCATCGGCTGCTTTCTGCCTTCGATTCTAGGAGTGACGTGGCTGCAAATGTGGGAGATCCTTGCCGTCGGCGGGACGCTGGTTCTGTTGGCCAGTTTGATTCCGCTGCTGCGATCCCTGCAAATTCGAAAACCTAAACCACACAAGTCGCTGCCGCGCAGCATTGAACTGACGCCCGTCGGGATGGCCGTCGGCCACGGCAGCTCCCACTGGTTCGTCAAATGGAATCATGTGGAAGATCTTTTGGAGATGGAAGACGGATTCCTGTTCGGACGCCAATCTAGATTCACACTGCTACCGCTACGAGTCATCACGGAAGCCGGCGAGAGTGTCGATCAAGTCCGAGACTCTATTGGGCAATACCGCAACGTGCCGGAAAACCCCAACGAACCCATCGAAAAGTACCAGCGACTGTTCGCAGGCCGATCGTTGATCTTCAAATGGAACTATGAGATCGAACGCCACGACCTCGTCAAAGCCACCACCTCCACACTGGTTCCCGTCCATGAAAAATCTTTTGAATATAAAGAAGTCACGCGATCGGGGACCCAATCGAGCCTTGTTGTCAAAATCGTCATTGGCCTGATGATCTTGATTGCCGGCGCCTTGATCGTGACCTCTCTGCCGAACGTGAAAAACCAAACCCTGATTCTGGCGATCTGCTTTGTGCCGTTTCTGTTGTTGATCGGGGCAGCGGCGCTGATCCGCCGGCGGGCGATCCGAAACCTGCCCTTGATCCGCAGAGAGGCCTATGAGATTGGGCTGTTTCAAGACGGCTGGGCCTCCGGCAACGAAAATGTCTGTACGTTTCACAAATGGCAAAAAGACACCCGGTTCTTCTTGTTACCGGACTTTGTTGGAATTCGCATCGAATCGGGTGTTGTGAATATTATCCCCAAACGGGCCATAGGTGAGAACCCAGCCGTGTTTGACTTTGTCTCTCTGGCAATCCGCCTGAAACGGGAGGCACTGGGAGAAGCCAGCGGCAAGCCCTTGATCGGGCAGGTTCCCGAAGCAGAATTGGTTCGCCTAGCAGAGTTGGCGAAAGAGGTTGACGCAAGCAATCCCTACGCTTCTCCTGTAGCGAGCAGACTGGACATAAAACGCGCCGAACCGTCCGGCGAATAGAACAATTATGAGTAATACAGAATCCATCGGTTTGAATGTTGAATCCATTCGAAACGATTTCAAAATCCTTCATCAGACGATCCACCGCGATCGGCCACTGGTCTATTTGGACAACGGCGCATCGTCCCAGCGTCCCCAGTCCGTCATCGACGCGATGAACCAGTGCTACAGCGAGACCTACGCCAATGTGCATCGCGGGATCCACTATCTGAGCGAGCAATCTTCCGACCAGTACGAACAAGCTCGGCAGAAAGTCTGTCAGTTTATCAATGCGACCGATCCGGTCGAAGTCATTTTCACCTCGGGCACCACCGCGTCATTGAACCTCATCGCCAGATCGTGGGGCGACGACAACATCCAAGCCGGCGACGAAATTGTGCTGACCATTTTCGAGCACCATTCCAACATCGTGCCGTGGCAGCAACTGGCGGCTCGCAAGGGAGCGACGATCCATTTCGCGCCAATCGATTCCCGTGGCAATCTGGATCTGGAAGCCCTGCGTTCGCTGGTCTCAGAGCGAACGCGGGTCATCTCGTTTGCCGCGATTTCGAACGTGCTGGGAACGATGGTTCCGGTTGCCGAAGTCGTGCAACTGGCCCATTCGGTCGGCGCGATCGCGGTGGTCGACGCGGCTCAATCAGTGCCTCACGAGCCCACCGACGTGGCGGCTTGGGATGCGGACTTCGTTGTGTTTTCCGGTCACAAAATGCTGGGGCCATCCGGCATCGGGATCCTCTGGGGGAAACGAGACCTGTTGGAGGCGATGCCACCGTTTTTGGGTGGCGGCAGCATGATCAGTGACTGCACCGTCGACGGTTTTTCGCCGGGCGAGCTACCCGCAAAATTCGAAGCCGGTACTCCACCGATCGTGGAGGCCATCGGTTTGGGCGCTGCGGTGGACTACTTGCAACAGCACACTCTCGCCGCGATCGGGCAACACGAAGGGAAATTGGTCCAACAGGCCTACAAGGCACTCTCATCGATCGATGGCCTGAGAATTTTGGGGCCGGCGGCAGATCAGCGGAGCGGGTTGGTGAGTTTCGTTGTCGAAGGGGTCAGCCCTCAAGACATTTCCGTGTTGCTGGACCAAAAGGGATTCGCAATTCGAGCGGGCCATCACTGTGCGATGCCACTGCATGAGAGCCTGAGCATTTCGGCAAGTTGTCGTGCCAGTTTCTATCTGTACAACACGCCTGACGAAGTCAATCGCTTTGTTGAAACGCTTGAGAAGGTCATCGGGCGTTTGCGATAGACAACATGCTCACGCTGCGCGTGAAGCATGGCACCCAAGCACGGATAGCTCGTAGGGCTGGTTCCTACCGGCCAATCATCG
>CAZDZX010000009.1:0-8023 GCA_964510005.1 uncultured Pirellulaceae bacterium | reverse complement strand
GGTTCCTACCGGCCAATCATCGCCAATGGCCGGTGGGAACCGGCCCTACATCGAAACGGTGGAGAACATCGTCGAACAACTCAGCAGGTTCGTTCACTCTCTGACGGACGCTCTTCGGCTTCGGCGTCCATCGCCAACAATTGATCGACTAAAACCTGCGTGTCGTCCTGTGTCTTTTCTAGCAGCACTCGGCCGAACGATTTCGGCAAGCCCAGCGAATCGAAACGATCCGAAGGAAAACAGTTCATCAACGAACTGGCGATCTTGCGGTTCAAATCCGGATTCGCAGCCCACCGCGAACATGGCTTTTGCAACTCCGCCGTAAACGCCGCCATCAAAATCTGGCCGCGTCGGGCCTGATGAGCGGCAGGCATGAACTCGTTCTCCATCTGATAATCCGCTACCCGACTTTCGTCGAAGGCAAACATCTGAGCGATCTTGGGGGCCGGAATAATCGCAAGGAAAACATCCGTCCAGCGTTCGATTTTACTGCGTAGCTGGTTCAGCCGATCCAATGACTCTTCTTGTGCTGCCGCCTGATGAAGCAACAGCCTCATGACGCGGTTGCGTGCTTCGATGTGGCCGATGTGAACCGAATGAGCCAACCCAAACAGCTCGTCCGATTTCTGACAAGTATCGTGAGCCAACATGGTGGCCATCCAGATCCGTGTCACAAATTCCGAAACGATGACTTCTTCGATCACGATTTCCATCGCAGGCCACGGGTCGTGGGATTCGATCGCAGCGTCCAAATCCTGTTCGAACATCTTGAGAGCGGTCACCCAGCGTTGCAGGCGGGCTTTGGAAGCAACCCAATAGTTTGCCAAAACGAGTTCCTCTTGCGGATCGTTACCGAAAACTAGATTGGGAGCGTGAATTGCGATCCAGCTTCCGATTTGTGCCAATTGGCTTGCATGCATAGTAGTTCATGTCCAATACAGATTATTTTGGCCGGTTTGTCGACCGATAGGCTTACAGAGCAACAGAAGCAACTGCGGTGCCAGACAATAAAAGTGAGGGAACTACGGCGAAGAGTTTGTTTTTTGCGGTGGTTTCTGACAAAATCTGCCACCCACCGATGTTGCGTCAACGCAACATGAGGTCTTCAGGCATCATGACGTTGCCCTGATCATTCGACAAGCATCAAATTTCAATGGAGCGGCGATTCGCCGGAACTCGATGAGCGGACCCGTTTCTCAGTTTATGGAGCACCATTTCCGTCATTTCAACGCACGAGAGACCGTCGATACGGCAAAATCGTGGGCCACGCTGCTGGAAGATGGAGGGAAAATGCTGGTTAGTCTAGCCGGCGCGATGAGCACCGCGGAACTGGGCGTATCGCTGGCACGCATGATTCGGGAAGACAAAGTCCATGCAATCTCCTGCACGGCGGCCAACCTCGAAGAAGACGTTTTCAACTTGGTCGCCCACAACGATTACAAGATGGTGCCCAACTATCGGGACCTTTCTCCTGCCGACGAAGAGCAGTTATACAAAGAAGGTTTCAACCGCGTCACCGACACCTGCATTCCGGAAACCGTCATCCGGCACCTTGAAGACAATTTTATTGACATCTGTCAGCGGAACGAAAAAGAGGGCAAACGCCAATTGCCATCGGAAGTGTTTTTCGAACTGTTTCGCAGCCGCGTGTTGGAGCCTCACTATCAAGTCCCGCCGGAGAGCTCATGGATGTTGGCCGCGTGGGAGAAAGGCATCCCGGTCTGGTCACCGGGTTTCGAAGATTCGACCTTGGGCAACATTTTCGCGGCCCGGGTGATTGAAGGAAAGCTGGCTCACCACGATTCGGTGCTGTCGGGAACCGCTCAGATGCAGTCACTGGTGGACTGGTACTTGGCCACGCAAGCGAATTCCAAGATTGGATTTTTTCAGATTGGTGGGGGGATCGCTGGCGATTTCGCGATTTGCGCGGTGCCGTTGATCATTCAAGATTTGCAGAAAGACGTTTCGTTGTGGTCGTGGTTCGCTCAGATTTCAGATTCAACGACTTCCTACGGTTCCTACTCCGGAGCCGTTCCCAATGAAAAAATTACTTGGGGAAAGCTCTCCGCCGAATCGCCGAAATTCATGATCAACTCGGACGCGGCGATTGTTGCGCCCTTGATTTTTGCTCACGTGTTGGGCGATTGAAACGAGTTCCTCGCGGTGTATCAATTTGACTCTGTGGAAAACGTTTGCCGACTGGGGTTAAACGTAGATCCTCGGGAGCACGGGGATTTGTTCTCTATAGTTGTGTTTTGATGACTTGTTTTAACCGAGTTAACAAATAGGCAGATCGAATATCATCATTTTTCGATTGACACGATCAGTGGTGGTTCAGGCTTTGACTTCCTCGATGGCGGTGCGGGCAATGACACACTCAATGGCGACGGCGGCAATGATACGATCATTGGTTACAACACCGGTGGCCCTTTCGGCATCCAGCGGGGCGGTGGAAATGGATATCGAATCGGACCGCCGAACTTTGCCGCTACATTTGAAAAACGCTACCGCTACGTCCAAGCAACGGCGACGCTGACACCGGGCTTGATGCCCAACATCTCGCTTAGCGGAATGCCGACGATCTCGATTTGGACAAATCCCTCACTGCCTAAGCTGGCGACCAAGGTCGCGTCGGGTTGGCCGTGATCGGCGGGGTGTACGCCAAAGGTCTCGTGAGCACCAAACTTGATCGAGACGTTTTCGTCGCCTACCAATCCGGCCACCGAGTCGTTGGGAATGTCGGTGATCAAATTGCCGGATGCATCGCAAGCAGAAACCAAACCATCAATCTGGTTGGAAAGGGCGGTACTTTGAGATTTTGATTTGGCCATTTGAAACTCCATTTATGCTACTGACCGACGATCAATAACGCTTGACGAACTTCCCTGCCCGCCATCGAACAACGGTATTCGGAAAACTGCCCAAACACTCATGTATTAACCGCGATTATTCAGGAATGACCCACGATCTCAAATACCAATAATCTCAAGCAGCTTCTTGCGCAGTTCGCCTGGATTAACATTCGAGTTAATCTTGCGGGCCTTGCCAATCAACGAGCCAACGGCCTTCATTTTGCCGCTTTTTACCTCTTCAACCACGCCGGGGTTCTCGTCAATCAACTGCTGACACAACGCATCCAGCTCGCTGGAGTCGACTTTAACAATGCCCAATTCATCAAACGCCTGCTGGACGTCGCAGTCAGAGACTTCCATTTTCGCCAGCACTTCCCGGGCTCGCGTTTGATCAATTTCGCCAGCATCGATTCGCTTCAACAACTCCGCCAACCGTTCGGCCGAAACCGGATAGTCCTCGATGCCCTGCTGGTTTTCGTTTAGATAACGCATGACCTCCTGGCCGATCCAATTGGAAGCCCGCTTGGCAGTCTTCTGCTTGTCGCCGCCCGCTTTTTCGACCACGGTCAAAAAGTAATCGACCACTGCCCTGCCCTGACTGACGATCACCTCAGCATCGTAGTCGCTGAGCCCAAATTCCGACGTCAATCGCTGGCGCAACTCAGGCGGCAGCAGACCCACCGTGCCTCGGATCTCTTCCAACATCTCCTCGGAAACGACGAAGGCGATCAGGTCCGGGTCGGGGAAATAGCGATAGTCTGCCGACTCTTCTTTCTCGCGTTGTACGAAAGTCTTTTGGGCGCTGTCGTCCCAACCCAATGTCTTTTTGGGAACGTCGCCGATGACCTGTCCGGTCTTCTTCCAGTTTCTGAACTGGGCCTTGGATTCGAACTCAATGGCCCGTTCGGCAGCCCGGAAGCTGTTCAGGTTTTTAACTTCGACGATCGGCGTGGCAATTTTTTCGCCGCCGACGTCGATGTGCAGATTCACGTTGGCGTCACAGCGGAGGCTGCCCTCCTGCATGTTGCAGTCCGAAACGTCGACGTACTGCAGAATCAATTTGAGTTCGGTGAGAAACGCTTTGGCTTCGGCGGCGCTGCGGATATCGGGTTGAGTCACGATCTCCAACAGCGGCGTGCCGGTACGGTTCAAGTCAATTTTCGACTGCCCGCCCTTGCCCGACTCATCGTGCACACTCTTGCCCGCGTCCTCTTCAAGGTGGGCTCGTTCGATACGGATCGTCCGCGGCGGCAAATCGCTTTTGGGAATCTGGCATTCGATACCGCCGGGGCCGCAGATCGGTTGGTCGAACTGACTGATCTGGTAACCCTTGGGCAAATCGGGATAGAAATAGTTTTTGCGATCCCATTTGGTGTGCCGAGCGATCTCGCAGTTGATCGCCAGACCGGCTTTGATCGACAGCTTCAGTGCTTGCTCGTTGAGGACCGGGAGCGTTCCCGGCATGCCGGTGCACACAGGACAGGTCTGCGTGTTGGGCTCGCTGCCGAACTGGGTACTGCAGCCACAAAACAGTTTCGAATTGCTGCGCAACTGGACGTGGACTTCCAAGCCAATGATGACTTCGGCGGCGTCGAATTTGATGGCATTGCGATCGATGGTCGTGCTCATGACTGTGGTCTCTGCTGGTGCCAGTCGGTTTGAAGTTGGTATTGGTGGGCGGCTTGCAACAACGTCGCTTCCTGAAACATATTGGCTTGGAGTTGCAATCCGATCGGCATGCCGGCTTCAGAAAATCCACAGGGCAATGAAATCGCCGGGATCCCGGCAAGGTTCGCAGACGCAGTGTAAATATCGGCCAAGTACATCGCCAGCGGGTCTTGGGTGTGCTGGCCGATCTTGAACGCCGTCGTGGGCACGGTCGGGCCGGCAATCATGTCGACTTCCGCGAACGCCCGGTCGTAATCCTGCTTGATCAAGCGACGGACTTGAGAAGCTTTCTTGTAAAGTTCATGGTCGTAGCCGGAAGACAGCGAGTAAGTCCCCAGCATGATCCGGCGGGTGACTTCCGAACCGAAATTCGATTTGCGAGTCGTCGTGTACATGCTTTCCAAATTGTCGGCCGATTCGCGGGCCGTGTAGCGGACGCCGTCGTAGCGGGAAAGATTGCTGGAAGCCTCACAGGGTGCGACGACATAATAAGTCGCGACCGCGTACTGCGAGTATGGCAGACTGACGGTTTTGATTTCCGCGCCAAGATCCTTGAGGACATCGATGGCTTGTTGCACATGGGTGCGGACTTCATCGTCGAGCCCCTCTGCCATGTGTTGTTCGCAAACGCCGATCTTTAACCCCGCGATCTGTTTTTCGATTTCGGCGGTGTAGTCGGGAACGGCCTCGCGTGAGGAAGTCGAATCTTTGGGATCGTGTCCGGCCAGCACATTCAACAGCGCCGCATTGTCTTCGGCGGACCAAGCCATCGGTCCGATCTGATCCAGCGAACTGGCAAAGGCGATCAAACCGAATCGGCTGACTCGCCCGTAGGTGGGTTTGATTCCGGTGATGCCGCAGAAGGATGCCGGTTGGCGAATCGAACCGCCGGTGTCGGAACCGATGGCCGCTGGAGCAAACATGCCGGCCACGGCACCCGCCGAACCGCCACTGGAACCGCCAGCGACGCAATCGGTCGACCAAGGGTTCTTGCTAATTCCAAACGCCGAATTTTCGGTGGAGCTACCCATCGCGAATTCGTCGAGGTTCGCTTTGCCGATGCAGATCGCGCCGGCTTCTTTGAGGCGGGTGACGATGGTTGCGTCAAAGGGCGGCACGAAGTCCTTGAGCATCTTGGATGCGGCGGTCGTTGTTTGGCCTTGGGTGCAGATGCCGTCTTTGATGGCGATCGGCAATCCCGCCAGCGGGCCCGGGTTTTCACCGGATTTGATTTTGGCGTCGATGGCATCGGCTTGCTGGATCGCGTCGGATTCACAATCCGAAATGAAAGCGAACAGGTCGTCGTTGTGCGAACGGATGCGTTCGATGGAGGACTTCACACAGTCCGCCGCAGACAGATCGCCGCTTTGGATTTGGGCGACCAGTGATGGAATCGATGGAGGAGGTTCGGGCATATCAGGAAACAGTTGGATTTTGGATAAGCCTCCAATTATCTGGGCCTTTCCCATCGAAGCAAGGGAGTATTAAACGTGAGCAATCGGACACAAAATGGGCTATGATCAGGTGGCATAGGCTTCCAGAGTGTGATCGAGCGCGTCGCGAATTCGTCGCAGAGCCCGTTCCCAGCGACCGTCCTGCAAATTGGCCGGTGCGAATCGGCTCCACGCTGACAACAAGTAAAAGTAGTAGTAGTTCAGGCTGTGCCTGACATGGCCCATGGGAAAATGGAACATGAAAATTGGAAAATGGAGCGGCGCACAAGTCAGGCACAGCCTGACCTACTTCCTGACACCCATTCTCAAATCTGCTCCCCTAACTCTTTCCCTGAGAGGAGGTGGTTTTTATCACAGGCTTCCAGCCGTCGCTTCACTGCTTGATCACAGGCTGGAAGCGCTGGAAGCCCATGCCACCTTTGTCGATGAAACTTTTTAGGACTGAATCATGAAGTTCCAACTCCAACTTTGCATCATCGTGTTGACCTGTTTGCTCAGCCATGCCCATGGTCAAGAAGCAAAAAATCCAGCAGAGACACGACCGGAATTCAAAATTGAAGTCTTTGAAGAATCCTTTCGGGAACTCATCGACCCAAGTCAAAAAATCGAAGTCCTTGCCGAAGGCTTTCGCTGGAGTGAGGGTCCGGTGTGGCACAAAACGAAAAAAGTGTTGCTGTTTTCGGATGTGCCCGCGAACAAGATCTACCAACTGGTGGACGGAGAACTGAGCGTGTTCATGGATCCCAGCGGTTTTGATGGCGAATCGAAGGAAAAAGGGAATGGATCCAACGGACTGGCGTTCGATTCCCAAGGAAGACTAACGGTCTGCGACCATGGCAATCGGCGGATCTATCGCGTGGAAGAAGATGGCAAAACAAAAACGACGCTGGCGGACAAATTTGAGGGCAAGCGATTCAACAGTCCTAACGATTTGGTATTCAAAAGTAACGGCGACATTTTCTTTACCGACCCGCCCTACGGATTGAAGGACGAATCGAAACGCGAGCTGGGTTACTCTGGCGTGTTCTGCTTGAAACCCGATGGCAAAGTCGAGCGGGTATCCAAAGAACTGACCCGCCCCAATGGGATCGGCCTTTCTCCCGATGAGAAAACGATTTACGTGGCTCAATCTCACAAACCCAATCCCATTTACACGAAGTACAAAATCCTCGACGACGGAAGTTATTCAGCGGGGGAAGTGCTTTTCGACGCCCGCAAATTGGCGGAGAAAGACCGGGGATCGCTGGACGGTCTGAAAGTCGACATCCAAGGCAATCTGTGGGCCACCGGGCCTGGCGGCGTCTTGGTGATCTCTCCCCAAGGAAAATTGCTGGGGCGAATTTACACCGGAACCCCCGCTGCCAACTGCAACTTTGTTGGTGACGGATCCAAACTGATCATGACCGCTGGCAAATTCATCATTCAGGTTCAGACCCAAACCAAGGGACTGGGCGACTGGGGCGATGCGAACCCAACGACATCGATTCCCATCGATGTCGTCAACGAAGTCTCCGCAACGATTGATGCGGCTCGTACGATGTTGGACAATGGGGAACATGAAAAGTTTTTCATGGAGGCTGTGCCCGCGAAGGTGGTGGCGGACATGAAAGCCAACGGTCGATTGAAAGAAGTGCTAGAGATGTTTAAGACAGAAAAAGTTCCTCGGATCCTCCGAGATCTGAATTCCGCCTACTTTACCTGCGCCGAATACGACCCCAGCAATGAGTCGTTAAAATTCTTCAACGATGAAAAATCGTTCGGCTTAAGAAAGGTCAATGGCCAATGGCAGTTTCAAAATTAGTTAGGCTATAACTTATAAACTCAAACACACTTTTAACCCCAAACCAAAGCCGAAAAATCTACACGGCATCCGGACTTATTTATGACGCCTTCCAACGATCCTTTCGGAAACTCAGAACCATCAAACAACCCCTATGCGGCTTCCAAACCATCGCCTGCGACTCAGGCTGGGGTACAAACTTCGCCGTCAGGTCAGATGGAGTCGGGAAGCATGGTTCGGCAGGTCACTGTGATCGGGATCCTGATGAT
>CAZDZX010000008.1:18320-32161 GCA_964510005.1 uncultured Pirellulaceae bacterium | reverse complement strand
TTTGCGACCTGGCGGATTTAACGCTGCATTATGCGATGGCTCGGTTCAATTTTTTGCCTCGTCGATTGATTCGAAGTCGCTTGCCGATCTGATTTTGAGAGCGGATGGCAACGTCGTAGATCCCAGCCGATGGTAGGGTCCGTCGTGTGCGGGCCGTTAGGGAAAAAATGCGAAATGATGACGGGCCCATTGTCGCTTCATGCAACCACGCACATCGATATCTTAAAACGCTTTCTCGATATCGAAGTCATCGTTAACGAGCTCGAAGACGGAGTGTTTCACGTTGAAGTAAAGCCAGACGCGACAGAGTGAACGCAAGTCAGCGTATTTCTTCCGCCTTTATTTTGGCATCCACCCAACGGGACGTCAGTAAAATCAAAAGTTCACGATCGCTATCTTTCTCGCTTGGGAAATTTCCCGCAAGTACCGTCGTCAGTTCCGGTTTCATGACAAAACCTGTGTTCAGCGTTCGTTTTACATCGTTTGACGCTTCGATTTTCATCTCCAAAGCAATACGCTTATCCGACGCCAACAACGGAAGGAGCTGGAAATTGGTCGTGGAAAAACTAAATTCCATTATGTGATCGCTGCTACTTGGGACCGGTTGTTGGTCTCCAGCTAGGAGTTTAAGCGGTCTAGCAGGACTTCCCTCAAGGACTGGTTGTTGGTCAAGCAGTTTGGCGATTGAGTGTTTTTCTAGAGCGGTAAGAAGCGAGTTCAACTTGCCGGAGTCTTCGACCGCCCCGGCGACAAGACTAGATCCATTTTCTTTGGGTTGGACTAAATACTCTGCTAGTTCGTTCACGGACTCGATTTTCTTGTCGATGCCCATCGCATTCCAATCGATGTCAGCCTCACCAAGTTTCTTGTTGGAGATTTCGTAGGCTTTAACCTTTACCTCCACGTCTTTCTTGGCAATGACTAGACCGTTGATGACTTGCTGTTTCGGACACAGATCTTTGACAACGGTCATGACAGTTCTGGAACTCTCTTCCATCATCACCTCACCTGTCACCAGCAACATATCGGTGCCAACGGGTTTTATTTTTATCGCTGCGTCAGGAAAGTAACCCTTAAGTGCTTGCTTGACCTTTCGTAAGTCGCGGACAACGCTGACAGAAATCTCTTGCTCTTCGCCGTCAGCACCCCTGATCGTCAGGTTGCAAAATCCCTGTTGTTTTCCGACCACTTTAATTTCGTTTTTAGAAATTGGCGTTGCTTCGAAAATCGCTGGATCGTCGACAACAATTTCGGGAATATCGAAATCGAATTTCAATATGGCCTCTTTATTCACCTTCAGTTCAAGCTCCTGAGCGGTAGCAATTCCAGAAGCAACCGTGTTCGCCAAGCAGGCAACCAACACAGCAAGTGCGATTTTAGACTTTGACTTTGTTCGACGTCGCATGACAGTCCTTTGCTAAACCAGGGCAATTGCAAATCTCGAGCCGGTAGCACCGGCGAATTCGGCATAGCTGAATATCGCGAATCTGGGCGACACTGCGAACAGCAAACTGCGTCTTAGCCACCAATCGTTTCGGTGCTAGCTACGTTTGTGAGATCCTAAGTTGGTAACTGCAACGACGGTTATTCCATCAGCATCAGCGACAGCGAAGCGTTTTCCAGTTGCATCAATGGCGATTGGCGGCAATTTGTCGATGTGGTGTAAGATACTGCTGTTTTGTTTTCCCGAAGAAATATCCGGCAATCGAGAAATGATTTCGCCGCTTTTTAGTTCGATCAGTTTCGGCGATTGGTAAAACGCGACTGCGTAGTCTTCATTGATGACCATCAGAGTACCGACGGGTTCGGAGACTTTTGCTTGTGAAATAATCGACTGGTCTGCGATATCCCAAACGGCAATCACATTGGGTTGAAATTCGTTTGAGGCAAACTCGCCGTCGGAGAACGTCTCCAGTGACGTGCTGATGACCAATCTGTCTTAGCGGTCCCTCGGAGAGATCCAACTCCTTTGTTGTTTCCTTTGTTGTTAATTCGCCATTCGCTTTTTGGCTCTGTCGGAAAGTTGCTGCTGCCATGAAAGTGACAGGGCAGGGCAGCGACTTAATTCTAAATCGACTGCCGCGTCTTTGTTTTGGTACATCACCTCGTTGGCTTTAGTGATCGTCCACATCGGAAAGGGACGCTCGACCAATTCAATCGCAACTCCCGCCGCAAGGGATCCCGTTTCGACGACTCGAAAGTACCAACCCGTTCGGCCAGTGTTTTGGACTCGAACGGAAAGCGTGTCCAAGTTCCACCGCCGCGAGAGTTTCCAACACGGTTGACGCGGTTGGCTGATCTGGAATCGGCACCCGCCAAACTGCCACACGTCTCCGACGCAGACGTCACCTTCGATCTGCGATTCGACCGTTAGGTTCTCGCCGAAGGCACCGCCGATCGATGGAGCCTGTTCTGAATCCGAAAACTCGGTTTCCCAATCGGCGAAGTGATCGGCGCTGTAGGCCAATAGCGCTTTGTCCGGGCCACCGTGGTTTACCCGATCGAACTGTTGATCGCCTTCAATGCCCTCAAGGCCGACTTCGACGGGTCCGGCGACCGTTTTTTTGATGATGGCGGATTCCCACGGCTTTTGAGAAGTCGTCCCAAAGCTGCGACAATGGCCGATCTGAATGGATTGGAGTTGAGGAGTTCCCATTTTCTGTCCGGTTTAAGTTGGATGCCGGGTTGTTGCTGACACAATGCAGATGGAAACTGTAACAAAATTCCAAACTGTGAAAATTCGAAAATCCGCTCCACGTGGCAACTCAGCGTTCTCTTCAGTCTGCAAAATGAATTCGACCTCAAAAAAGATAATGCTTGGCCTAGATCGGCCGCCGCTGCATTCAGCTTGCGAGCATTTGCTGGCGATCTACGGTTCCGAGAAAAGACTGGAAATGGGCAATTGCCTGATCGTGATTCCGACCGATCGGTCGCGGCATCGTCTGATGCAATTGCTGGCAATTGCGGCTCAAGAAAAAGGCCTCCTGTTTGACCCTCCCGAGATCACGACCTTGGGTGAGTTTCCCGAAAAGCTCTACGCTGCCGAAAAGTCATTGGCTACCGACCTTGCCCAGCAGATCGCTTGGTCCCAAGCCCTAGAAAAAACGCCCAAGGAAGAGATTGAAGTTCTGACCGGTCGAAAGGACATTGAAGATTTGAGAGACTGGCAGCCGTTGGCCCGAGTGCTTTCTAAGCTGCATACTCGTTTGGCCAGTGACGTGTGGTCCTTCAATAGCGTCGCCCGCGAAGTCGCCAAACTGGGCGAGTTCCAGCCTAACGAATTGAAGCGTTGGGAAATCCTTCGCGAAGTTCAAAAACGCTATTACCAAACTCTTGGCCGCGCCAATCTGTGGGACCGACAAGCCGCCCGAAACTATGTGGCTGCCGGTGCCCGCCCCGATGTCAATGAGCGACGTTGCGCAACCGATAAAGATGTTGTTCTGGTGGCAACCGCCGACATCAATCGGAGCGTTGCCTCGATGCTGGCTCAACTGGTGGGCCGCATCACCGTGTTGGTGGCTGCCAGTGAAGAGCACGCCGATCGATTTGATGAATTTGGCAACTTGATCACGGCGAAGTGGCTGGAGGTTGCCGTCGATATCCCGGACGAAAAAATTCTGTTCGTCGAATCGCCGGCCGACCAAGCTGCCAGTGCCGCTCACTTTATCTCGCATTTGGCGGAAGATTATTCAACGGATGAAGTTTCCATCGGTGTGCCGGCCGAAGATTTGGTCCCTCAGTTGATGCGCAGTGTCGGGTCATTGAATTTGCCTTACCGCAGCCTTGCCGGTCGCTCGCTGAGTGAAACATCGCCGGTGCAGTTGATGTTGGCCTGTCGGGACTATTTGCGCGATCAAGAGTTTGAGAGTTTTCAGATTTTGACGCGGCACCCAGATCTGTATCGCTGGTTGAACGAGCGTTTGGTTTTGCCGGAAGAGGATGAGGAGTCCAGCCTGGGCGAGATGTGGCTGCCGGTCATGGACGAGTTTCAGAACGTGAAGCTTCCCGATTCGATCCGAATTGAAGCCCGCGATCCGTTTGGAGATCCGGAACGAATCGCCAGCGATTTCAACCCGGCGGATCAAAGCGCCCGCCATCGCGCGATTGCCAATTCGAAATCGGCCCGACTTTTAAATCAGATTCACGATCTGGTTTCGGGACTGCTGGGACCGCTGGACCATGGCGAACAAGAGCTGCCGTTTTGGACCGAGCCGTGGTCTGAGATTCTGATCTCGGTTTATGGTCAGCGGGAACTGGATCGGAATCTGCCCGATGATTTGCAAGTCCTGTTGGCGTGTAAGGCTCTGCACGCGGCGCTTGCCAATCATCGACACGTCCCGGGCGAATTTGGCACCGATTGTTCGGCCGAACAGGCACTGGATTGGGCGTTGGAAGCGGCCTCCGAGATGCGGGTCGTCGATCCGCCGATTGCCGATGCGGTCGAGTTTGTCGGTTGGCTTGATTTGCCGTTGGACGATGCTCCGGTGATGGCGATCGTGGGAATGAATGATGAGAACGTTCCCAGTTCAGAGGTCGGTCACCAGTTTCTCCCCAACCGGTTGTGCGAAAAACTGGGCATCATGGACAACAATCGCCGGTTTGCGCGGGACGTGTATGCCTTGACGGTGATCACGTCGATTCGTGAACAGTATTTGCTGATCGCGTCTCGCGTGGATGAGAAAAAGGATCCGCTTAAGCCCAGTCGGTTGATGTTTACCGAAGACGAAACCACCAGCGCCGAACGAGCCTATGCGTTCTTCAGCTACGAGGGCAAACCGGATACCGGTTTCTGGCTCTACGATCAGTCCTTGACCAAGGAACGGCAGCATTTCCGAATCCCCCGCCCGCAACCCTGTCCACCGATTACGCAGTTAACGGTGACTCGTTTTCGCGAGTATCTCAAATGTCCCTATCGTTTCTATCTGAACTGCGTGCTGAGACTGGATACGGTGACCTCGGACTGGACGGAGATGAGTGGAGGGACGTTTGGAGATCTGGCCCACGATGTGCTGGAATCGTTCGCCAATTCCAGCGTCAGGGATTCGACATCGGAAGACGACATCCGCACGTTTTTTATGGTGATGTTGGATGAAGAAACCAAAAAACGATACGCCGGTTCGCGTTTGCCTGCCTTGCGAATCCAGATCGAACAACTGCGACATCGGTTGAAAAAATTCGCTTTGATTCAGGCGAAGCAGCGTAATGAAGGCTGGCTGATTGCCAGCACCGAGGAGTTGCTTGAACATGAATTGATCGTCGACGGCCAGCCATTTGTGATACGTGGCAAAATCGATCGCGTGGATCGCCACGAGCACACCAACAAGATCGCCGTGTGGGATTACAAAACATCGGATTCGGGAAAGAAGGCTCGGGAGGCTCATTACAAAAGTCGCAAATGGATTGATTTGCAGTTGCCGTTGTACCGTCACCTCGTGAAAGAGGTGGAAGCGATTAAGGATGCGGATCTTTCCGACGTTTCGATGGGCTATGTGTTGTTACCGAAGAACGTGGATGACATTGGTTTCAATCCAGCCGGTTTTGACAGCTCGATGCTAGACGATGCGGATCGAACGGCTTTCGATTGCATCCGAAAACTCCGTGAGCAAGTGTTTTGGCCTCCGGCGGAGAAGCCGCCGATATTCTCGGAGGATTATGCGGCCATTTGCCAGGATACGGTCTTTGAGCGGGATGTACTTTATGATGGCGACGTGCCCATCGGAGCAGAAAACCTTTCGGTGAAGCCGCCTTTTTGAATTTTACAAACCAGCGACTCTTTTAAACCAACAAAGGTGCCTCGGTGTCTGACAACAATCCCTATGAGTCCGTCGAGGCCGTCCAACAAATCAGCCCGAAGTATTGGACAGGGAGGAGGATCGCCGGGGTCGTGACGCGGTTTGCGATCTTTCTACTGATTGTTGTCTTCCGTCATTTTGTTGTCGCTGAATTTAAAAAAATGTTTGAGGAGTTCGGAATCGAACTGCCTTACATTTCGCAACTTGCCATCATGTATTCAGACCGCTTCTTCAGGATTTGGTTCCTCTGGATTCCAATTTTGTTTCTTCTTTACGCTGGTTTCGAAATCTGTCTGGCTTTCGCAGGGAAAGTCCTTCGGCGAATACTATCGACGCTGTTTTGGCTTTGGGCTTTCTTGATGTTCGTATATTTCGTAATTGCGATGTCTTTGCCTATGATCCCAATCATTGAAGGTCTAACCCCCAACAAGTAACCATTAACCGACAAGCCGCCGCAACTTACTGGGCGGTCCACTTCTCGCCTTGGCGAGTGCCCCGGCGCTCGAATTCTTCGTTCACCGCACGCAATACCGCCGGTTTATCAAGGCACCATTCAGGACCCAAGAAATAGCTGCCGGGTGCTTCGCCGCTGATTCGTTCCACCACCATCGTGGGCGGAAGTAACTCAAGGAAATCAACCAGCGTCGAAACGTATTCGTCTCGTTCCATCAGCTTCACCTCTCCCGAGCGAACCTGCGTCGCCAGCGGCGTGTTTTCGACGGCATACAGATTGTGAATCTTGACGGCGTCCAAATCGGAATGGGCGACTTCATTGGCGGTGGCCATCATGTCACTGTGCGTTTCGCCTGGAAGCCCCAGCATGATATGAGCACAGAGTTCGAAGCCACGACCGGCGCTGCGATCCATGGCATCCAAAAACGAATCGTGAGTGTCGCCTCGATTCATCCATTTGAGAGACTTTTCGTGAATCGTCTGCAAGCCGTACTCGACGGTCAGCGGAACCTCTTTGCCGACTTCTTCTAGTAGATCCAGCACATCGTCGGGAACACAATCTTGGCGGGTTCCGATGGCAAGGGCGACAACGTCCGGGTGGGAGATGGAGTTGAAGTACAGCGGGCGGAGCACATCCACCGGAGCGTAGGTGTTGGTGGCAGGCTGGAAGTAAGCCATAAAGTGTTTGGATTTGTACCGTCTTTTGACCCGGACGATCCCCTCGTCGATCTGGTCCATGATGTCTTGTTTGGGCAGCCGACGGCTGGGGCTGAAGCTGCGGTTGTCACAGAAGGTGCAACCACCTGTCGCGACCGTGCCGTCCACGTTGGGGCAGGTAAAACCGGCATCGACACTGATACGCTGGACTCGAACTCCAAACACCTTTCTCAGGTAATAGCTGTACCCAAAGTACCGCAGGCCCTGATTGTGCCAGTCAAAATCGGAACGATCGTGTGGCCACTTAACGGGGCTGGGGATTCCATTATTTGACGATTTTGTATTCACGACCTAAACTGGGTGGGTTGCTGGTTCGGTTCACTTAACGACGACGTTTTACAGCACAACCTGATTCCCCACAACTTTATCCCTCAGATATACAACCATGTTTGGCGAACTTGTCCCAACAGGCGGTGGCGACCCCATTCCCTTGATGAAAAATAGACTTCGCGTCGGTCGGCGTGAGGGGTGCGATATCATCCTCAACCACGGTAACGTTTCGGGCCATCATTGCCTGCTGGAGCTGGATGAGGGCTATTGGTTTGTCCGGGATCTGCGCAGCCGCAATGGTGTCAAAGTCGACGGCAAGAAGTTGGCTTTGGGCGTTCGCAAGAGGCTCGATCCGGGCTGCACGCTCGTGATCGCCAAGCACGTCTACGAGGTCTCCTACGACCCGATGGCACTGGGAGCCTATGGAACTCCTCCACAAGACGAAGTAGTCGATGATTTCTTCAAAGAGTCATTATTGGAACGGGCTGGACTCAAGCGGAACGATTCCAAATCCTCGAAGAAAAAATAGCTCGGACAACGACTGTTTCGGTAGCGCATAAAAAAAGCCGACCCGTTGATTCGGGTCGGCTTTATTTTTCAGATCGTCAAGCAGACTAGTTGCTGTTGATGCTTGAAGACAGCGACTCGTTGCCTTGAGGCGTCGGAATGATTGGAGGAGCGAACGATTCAAGTCGAAGTCTTGTGATCGTTTCGGCATTCACACCAGAGAGTTTGACGTTGTTGCGACTTGAAACCTCAACGGTTCCACTGCGATGTCCGTAGTAAGTACTGATGACTTGCTGAACTTTGGCGACGCGATCTTGCGTCTTAGCCGGATCGTTCTGAGCTTGGACGAACACTTGACGACGATGCTGAGGCATGTTCATCATGATTCCGCCGACTTGCTGGATGCCGTATTTGGTTAGCTCACCTGTCTCTGGATCAAAGTGAGTTGACGAGAGAATGTTCTGGTCTTCGTAACCCGCATCAATCATCGGTCGGAATGTTGCGAACATCAATTGACGGTCAGAACAGGCAAACGGTTTTGGCCACGCTTCGTTCCTCGCTGCAATTCTGCCGTTGATGGCTGCAGTGTGAGCCAGCTTTGCTTTGAACTCGCCAGCACAACCGCCAGCGCCACCAGCGCCACCTCCGCCCTTTGGATAAGCTCCAACATCGACTCCGACATTGCCACAGGAGTCGCACTGAGCGGATAGATCTGCACTTGTGATCAACAGACCAAGGCCAGCAACCAGCATGGCTGCCAAATGAATTCGTTTTGACATTTCGATACTCCAAATGTTCCGGAGGTTCGATCGGAACGGATATTCGTTTCGTGGATAAAATCTCAGGGCGAATCGGGATGTAATGGAACTTCCTGACATCGCACTGCTATGGAATATCGGAATAATGTGGTTCCAGATCCGCGACTTAATTTGGGTAAATCCAGCTTGATAGCCTGCGACGCGTAAAGAAAAACCGGTCGGGTAGAGTTTACCGGTTAGCGAATATTGGCTGAACGCGCAAAAACAATCGGCCCAAAACAGCATCATGTGTTAAGGACCGAATGAATCTTGGTGAAGGTGTTGTCGTTCTTCGCCAAGGCGTTTGCCCTGACAGGTCTCCATGACCCAGTGACAGCGAACAGATGTCATTCTGTGACCAGCTATGACATTTGTCCGCCATTGCAAGCAAACTAAGGAGGACGTTTGGCTAGAACTCATTTCCTGCCAAGCATCCCAGAATAGCAACTGGAAGGCATGAGTCAACGTAGAGAATATACGGAAAAATGCGTTCAAGATCGCCAAAACGTCGGAAAATGCGATGGCTGAAAACGCCCAGAAATCCGTCAGATTTCGACGATTTTTCCCCTCTAGGGAAACGTGGTGGCCTTAAGGCAGAATGGGCTCCCCAGGTTTGTCTGAATTTACACTGAGCCCTTACCCAAGCCCCCCGCTAGCGGCGATGGCCTACTTCCGGCTGCCGCTCTCGGTGAAGTGTTTGAGGTAGGCCTGAGACATCTCCCTGCGAATCCGGGCGTTCAAGCTGCGGTTCAGCAGGTTCATATGGTCTTTGCCGTCAAAGATCTCAACCACCGCGTCGCTGCCAAGTTCTTTCAGTCGCTCACCCAGCAGGACGGTCGATTGCTCCAGATAAAACGTATCAAGGCTGCCCATGTAGACGTGGATTTTCCCCGCTAGTTTGGGTTTCAGACGTTCCCAGTTCTGCTGCAACAGCAGGCTGATGTCGTAGCGCTTCCAATATTCCACCACCTCTGGGTTGGGCCGACCGGATTTGCGGTCCCAGCACCGCTTTGGATTTCCATCATCGCCCTGCGGGCTGAAGACGGCTTCGAAGCTACGCAGTTGGCCGCCACGTTTCAGGACATCGTCCATCGCATTGAAACGGTCGTACATCAGGATCGGAACGATGCCAGCGCGAGCCAGCGGTTTCCTGTTTCCTGCTTCGTCAACGAAAACAGACTCACCGGCGTACAGATTGGTGCCTTGCCAATCGCGAAAATCGACCGGATCTGGGCCGGTGCTCCAGACACCGCCAAAGGTATCGGGGTAATTCACTTGCAACCAGAGCGACGACCAGCCCCCGCTGCTGTGGCCGCCGACGAATCGCGCTGCAGGTTCAGCTACTGTGCGAAACTGTTTATCAATTAGAGGAATCAATTCCTTGACGAGGGCATCGCCACGAGGCCCATTGGTGGCGCTGTTGGCATAAACGTGGTGTCCCCATTTGCATTGCCCCGTTAAGTAAACCCGAATGAACTCGACTTCTCCCGCTGCCGGCAGTGGAGCCCGTCGTCCGTATCGCTGGCTGATGGACTGCAGGGTTCCGCTGAAACCCGTGATCTCGTAACGGACTGGATAGCGCTTGGTCGGGTGGGTGGCGTAAGAGTTGGGCAGCACAATTCCCGCGCGGTCAAAAACGTCTCGGCCGTGGAATTTGGAAAGCCGTTCGCTTTTGGATTGAATGACTTTGAAGAACTCAGTTTCGGGAAGAGGTTTTTCGGGAACGATTTCCGATAGCGACAGCGAAAATTTTGCGGACCCATTTTTAGGAACTTCGATTCGGGTGGGGCGCGAATGAAAGTTGCCGGGTCCGTTGGCCGCTGACGAAAAGAAAAAGTCATGGTCGAGGATCGCTTGGACGATCCAGCGGCCAGAGGGCAAGTCTGCTAGAGTGCCGCCAAGGCCAGGGGTCGAGCCATTGAATTCAATGCGATCGCCGGTTTTGAATTCGCTCACATCGATTCCGTAAAACGGTTCTGGAGAAAACCAGTTCGGCCCGTTGATGGGCGAACGATTTTGCCGCGAGAACATCAGGTACATCCGACCGCTGACGGGCTTCGTTTCCAACTCCAGTTTGACGTCGATCGAAATCGACGTCTTTGCAGGTTGAGTGTCCTGGGGCGGGAGCTGAATTTCAGGGGCGTGGTCCGTCAGATGACCGTGTTCTGGCAAAAATTTTGCAGTATCGCCTGTGGGCGGGAGGCGGCATGACTCGTCTGCAAGATCGATTCCGGCCGCGCAGCGCTGCTGTCCGATCAGCAATCCGATCAAGAGTAAGCAAATGTTCAGTCGCAAGAAAAAATCCACCAGACAACCTTCAAAAACAATACAAATCGACGGGTAACTTATCCGGCGTCAGACAGTGTCTGCCAGATGTGCTGCAAGATCTCGCGATCCGACTCAGGACGAGTCGCGCTGTTGGGGTGGGTGAAGTCGGTGGCAATCAAGCCCTGCAGTTTCAAGAACATGGCGGCTGAATGCTTGTAGGCGGGGACAGGTTGTCGAAACGAAAACGCCCCCAAATACTGCAGCACATCATTGAGTTGGTAAAAATCGGCATCGCCATTTTCCCACATGTCATCCCGTTTGCGGAAATGGTCCACCGCAAAAGCGCTCAGCCCCAGCAGGTAGTCGCTGCCGTACATGACCATGTCAATCGCCAGATCATTGCCGGTGTAAATTTTGAATTCAGGGCGAACGCGGTCTCGTAAGATCAATCGCTGCCATTCCAGATCCCGTTGCAGCGACGAGTGTTTTACGCCGCGACAGTTTTCGATTTGCATGATCCCTTCGACAACGTCCAGCGAGTAGATCTTTCCAAAGGGGGCGAACATCTGGCCCAATTCGAAACCGATAAATTGATCGCATTGCTGCCCCAGCCAAGCGTACGATTTGACGATGTCGGGATCGGATTGCGATGTCAGACCATAGGACTGAAAGATAATCGGTACCCCGCCGGCGGCAGTGATCTGTTGGATCGCAGTTCCGTATCCTTGTTGATCAAATTCAGAGCCGGGTTGATCGCCTACAAATGCTCCGGCAGCAAACAGCCGATCGCCAGAAACAGCCGCTGTGATCTCCAGCGTTTTCAAACGAACCGAATCATCGATCAGATTTCCAAAGCCGGTGTCCATGTTGATGGCCGGCGCCAGACCTGCCGCCACGGTGCGTTCAACCGACGACTCGAATCCAGCCCAATCAACGGTTCCTTGGTCATCTAGAAAAGGTAGCAGGACTGCAGAGATGCCTTCGATTTTGCGGCGGTTTCGTAGAGGAGGGGGAGTCGTCACTGTGCTATTTTCCATTGAAGTGGGGCTTGCGCCAAAAGGTGATTTCGGACGCGATTGGGAATGCTATATTTCCTCCTGCCCCCCAATTCTACTTTCTACCAACCGTTTGGCGACCCAGCGTAGACAGAACGACTACTGCTCTGGAGCTTCGTTATCCGGCGTTCCGGGATCAACCATGTTTTCGTAATCTGGAGCGGGGCGCTGGTTCGAGTAATCGGGGCAGCCGGTTTGCAATAGGCAGCAGGTCGCCAGAATGATTGTCAGTTGCGCGGCGTTAAAGAAACGCATTGAAGAATTCTCCTAAGTCATGCAGGTTCGTCGTCTTTAAGACGATGGTATGACGCAATACCTATTATTGGCAAGTCGGATCGATGCGCCGACTGGCTTTTTCGGGTTGGGTTTTCCGAAGGAAGGGAATCGGTAAATTTTATCGGTGTCGAGATAGCTGGGGGCTTTGGGTTTCTTCTTTTCAGCCCCGAGTGTCCATTGTTTTCTAAGTTTGATTGACGAATACCTTGTTAACTTTTTGTTAAACGAGGCTAAATTGACTGCAAATTATAAAACCGAACGCAAAAAAATACTACAATGGAGTGATGCTACTTCTTCATCCGCGAGATTTAATGTGAGCTCTCGAAACTCTTTCACTCTGACGCGTTCTGCGTTCACACTTGTTGAGCTATTGGTCGTTATCGCGATCATCGGTGTTCTTATCGGAATGTTGTTGCCAGCGGTGCAGCAAGTTCGCGCTGCTGCGAGGCAAACGTCTTGCCTTAACAATATGCGGCAACTTGCGATCGCTTGTAAGAATTTCGAATCTTCCAACGAAGAATTTCCACGGGGAGCTTTGATTGGCCAAGGGGCGGGCTGGTCGGCATACATCATCAACCAACTGGATCAAGGCGCGATCGGTGGCCAGATCAATCTTCTTGACAGCGGGAACGCATCCGATGGAAGTCATTGGGCTCCCTCGCGTGCTGACAACAATGAGGCTTGCCGGTCGTTTATTTCTGTGTTTCGCTGCCCCAGCGATCCTGTGCCTAATGGGATTGATTCGGGAAATGCGGGTAGCGCTCCCTTTATCGCCGGTCGTGTTCCTTCCAGCTACATCGGGTGTGCGACGGGGACCACCGACGATCCTCGCGATTTGTTTTTGAGTAACGGTGGATCGAGTGATGATGTTTCGGCAGCCCGAAGCGGAATTTTAACGCCCAGCCAAGAAGCGAGTTACTACGGTGATGCGAGGCTCAAGACCGTTGTGACGTATTCCGATATTTCGGACGGGGCCTCCAACACAATCATGGTCGGCGAGACGGTATTTGATTCTTCTCCTTACACCGCGCCCGCAGGAAGCCCAGCGTCTTGGTCGACCAACAATCGTGGGATCGATCATTGGTACATCGGCTCGTTCGAGATTGATCGCCAGAACGGCACTGACCTGTCAGAGTTTATGGGCTCCACGTCGATCGAGTTGAATCTCTTTCATCGCTTTCCAGAAGAGAGGTTGAACACCTTCGGCAGCAATCCGACGAATCTGTTCGACTTGATGGCTTTTGGTTTTGCCAGTTGGCATCCGGCTGACATTGTGAATTTTGCATTCGCAGATGGTTCAGCCCGGAACATCCAAGCGAATATTGATCCCGTTGTGCTGGCGAATTTGGGGGATCGTGAGGATGGCCAAGTCATTCCTCAGTTTTAGCGATCAACATGGATTAGAGTTTTGCTGGGGCGCTTTGGAGAATGCGTGCCTAGCGAATGCCAGTTAAATTAGGTGATGATATGAAACGATGCTTAATGCTGTTTTGGGTTGTCACCGGTTTGTGCCTTTTTGTTGGCTGCCCCGATTACTCGCACCTGCGTCCCGCTCCCGACTATGAAAACATGTCGGATTCGGCAAGCGAGAATGAAGAAGGTTGAACGGCGCCGAAGGTTTGTGTGGGATGAGTTCTTCGTGTGAGATGATTTCTGAGAGCGCATAAAAAAAGCTTGCCAACGATTGGGCAAGCTTTATTCGTTGT
>CAZDZX010000008.1:2380-18220 GCA_964510005.1 uncultured Pirellulaceae bacterium | reverse complement strand
TTCTGAGAGCGCATAAAAAAAGCTTGCCAACGATTGGGCAAGCTTTATTCGTTGTATCTCGAGACAAGACTACTTCTTTTTCTTGCCGTACTTTCCAGCAAATTTTTGCTTGAACTTCTCGACCCGACCCATGGTGTCAACAAACTGCTGCTTGCCCGTGTAAAACGGATGCGACGCAGAAGAAATGTCAACGTAGTACACGGGGTACTCGTTGCCGTCTTCCCACTGAATGGTGTCTTTGGTTTTGATCGTGGACTGCGTGAGGATCGCAAAGTCCGCTTTTTGATCTTTGAAGACAACGGGACGGTAGTCGGGATGAATGTCAGATTTCATAGTTTTCTCTGCCGAACAGGCATTAATCGCGATTTCAGAAGCGTCGAAGTCTAAACAATGTCGGCGAATAGTCAAACCATAATCGCCCTGTTTTTGCCCGTGGGTGGCGGATTTCGCCAGATTCCGGTGGGATGGCGACGCCAAGTGGATCCGACCCGCAAATTTCCCCGTTCTTTACGGGAGATGGAGCGACATCAGGGCGAAATTCAAAGGGCAGCCGTTGAGTCGGCGGCCAAGCTCACTGGGCTTCCGGGCCCCCGGTAAAGGCCAGCTGACCGGCGTCGCGGAGCCGAATCATGACCGAAATGACTTTTTCGGCCGCCTGCTGCATCCCCAACGTGTCGCTTGGGTCGTAATTGGCTAACTCTTTGCTGAGCATTTCGGCGGGTCTGGCCGCCATCGCACGGAGAACCCGATGCGTCACCGAAGGTCGCGTCAATCGCAGGGCACCCGCCCAAGCCGATGTGTCGACTTGGCTCAGTAGCAAGTCGACTGAATCGTCGTCCAAGTCGGCGATATCTTCCATGCGGACGATTCTGTATTCCAGATACCTACCGCAATCCGGATCTTCGTCGTTGACCCAAGACAAAACGGTGTCTTGTGTGCGAGTGTCGGAGAGGCTTAGCAGTCGCGCTGCGATGTCGGTGCCTTTGGTCCGCCAAGCGTCCACGATCATCATTTTTTTGACACGCATCCGCAGTGCGTATCGCAGTTGGACCAGTTTGTCCGGTTCTGGATCGTCAAGATCGCAGAGTCGTTTCATGACGCTGATGCGAAAGGGTTCTTCGAATTCACGCATGAGGGTCGATGCGAGCAACGGGTCCAGATGCGGAAGAATGAGCGCCACGTTGAGTGGATGTTCGGATTCCAGCAGAGTCTTTCTCTGTTCGGGATCCATGTAGCTCAAAAACTGAAACGCCTGATCGGGATCACCGCAAGGATCACGATGGAACAGCAGAGAGTCAGCGACAGGCGACCTCGAATCATACTCTTCGGAAAAGGCCTGACTGCGAAATCGTCTGGTGATCTGGTGAAACTGCCAGGCGTCAATTTTTCCCAACGTATTGACCTCCACAGCCAGACTTTGGCGACTGGCATGGTCAAGACGCGTGAGGACTTGCGTCGCCTGCTCTTCAGGCAGGCTCCGGAAGACGACTGCGGCATCGTAAAGTGGGTTTGAATTGTCTCTCATGGTTATGGAAGCGGTTGAGGCATTTGAGACGTGGTGAGTTGCTTAGAATTCTCCGGGTTTGCCAAAAACGTTTCGTGATCGAGGTCGAGCTTCGCGAGCCGTCGGTTGGGCTTCGCCTTGAGCTTCATTTCGAGTTGAATTGTTCGTGTTCTCTCGCGACGTTGACGAACCTTGATTTCTTGAACGCGATTCTCGCGGGGCAAGGTTCTGGGTGGCGATCGATTCGGCCAATCGACGCTTGAGCGTGGCGGGCAAGTCAATCGTCGTGGTTCGGACTTTCCGCTGTGCTGGCGTTTCGGTTTCCTCTTGGCCCTCTGCGGTGACGACTTCCGATTTAGAAGACGAGCCCTCGGTGTAGCCTACCGTTGAAACTTCGGATTGTTTGGAGCCGGAGCCTTCTTTGTTGCTGGCCAATTCGATTTTCTCCAGTGTGTCTTCTTCGGGGCCTCGCAAGGTGTAGATCGATTGACCTCCACGCACGATGGCGCCATCGGGAGCTTTGAAGAACGGAATCAATGCGACGCTTTTTCGGCCGTCTCCGACTCGGTCCCAAGGAATCCAGAAACTGTAGGATTCACCAAGGCCTGACATGCTGTAGTGCTCTTGGAATTTGTCCTTGGAGAAGACGAACTTCTGGTCGGCTTCGCTGGTGTCCCGATCCGTGTTGGAATCGTCAAACCCATAGATGATTAGGTCGCCTTCGGTGCGGATGGTGTTGCCGTTGGCGTCATAGAAAAACACACGGCCCCCAAAACCACGCAATGAAGGTTGGCCGGGTGCTGAGCGGATGGAGTCTTTCCAAACCAGCAACATTTTTACTGGAGTCTGATACTGAACCGCTTCCGTCTTCGTCGCGGCCGCCGATTTCGGCGCATCCTTTTTGAAGAGGCTGGGCGATGCCGTACGTCTGGGGCTTACCGACGCGCAGCCGGTAACCAGAACGACTGCGGCGATGAGCAGAATCTGTAGTCTGGGTGTCATACTCTTTTACCGTATCTTGTTTAGGCGTTTAAGTTCTTCGAAGTCCTGACGATTGCGGGGATTGTTGAAAGGACTTTCGTTGTTTTTATCTTTACCGGTAACACGATTGGCCCAACGCTGAATAACGTTGTCAGGCTTCTTGTTAGATCCGGAGCTCTGTGTGCCGATGCGGGATGCGGAACCGTCGGTGCCGCGTTTGCTGCTACCGCTCTGGCCAGAGACGCGTCGGATGTTTGGGTTTTGGCTGGAGTTGTCTTTTTGAGCCGATCCGTTGTTTGGGACATTCTCAAAAGGAGGTGATTGAGGAGCTCCTGTTTGGGAAGGCTGGTAAATGTCGTCCGGATAGACCGTTGTCGATGATTCGATGTTGGCGTGAATAGGATCAAAGTCCGTATTGCCGTAGACTTCGGCGACGTCACAGATACACCAGTTCATTCGCTCCATTTCGTCTTGGTTCTGCCGGTCGATCGCTTCGTCGGTGTCGATCAAGTAAGGCGTCATAATGATCAGCAATTCAGAGCGTGCCGCTTGATCGGATTCAAATTTGAACAGCGGGCCGATGATCGGCAGGTCCGACAGGATCGGAGCACCTCGGTTGATGTTGGTTTTGGTTTCCTGAATCAGGCCGGAAAATACAGTAGTCTGTCCGGAACGAGACATGATCGTGGTCTGAGCTTCTGTCGCGTTAATTGGCGCTTGAAGAACGGGGTTACCATTGTTGTCCACGGCAACCGCGACTCCTGTTTCCGCTGGAGCGAGCGAGGATTTGATCACATTGACAAACATGACAATCATGCCGTCGGGGCTAACGCGAGGTGTGATTTCGAGGATCACACCGACATCGCGGTCTTCCACACCGTTGGAGATACCACCGTTGAGCGTCTGCTGAGAATCCGTAATCCGTGGAACCGATTGACCGACCGAAACGCGACCTTGGAGATTTTCCAACGTCATAATGTGCGGCTTACTAAGGACTCGTAAGCAGTTCCGGTCCTTCAGTGCTCGTAGTAGAACGTTAACCGAGTCGCTGCCTGCTGAAAGGACGAGGCCTCCAAACCCTAGCGTTGTGTTGATGCGACCTAGGCCGAGGTTGGAAATCGCTTGCGATCCCAAGGTCCCTGGCAAAAATGAAGTCGAGTTCGGCGAAGCCGATGAATTGAAATTGAATCCGATGTCGGCGTCGCCGATAGCTGGAGCTGCCGCGATGCCACGGTCAAACAGTAGCGAATCTTGCAGGCCCAGTTCGATGCCGAATTCTTCGGTGGAACTCAGGTCAATTTCCGCGATCAGGACTTTGACTTTCACCATCGGCGGTCGTCGGTCCAGACGGCGGATCACGTTTTCAATTTCCGGAAAGTTCTCCGGAAGGGCACTGATGATCAGGCTGTTGCTGCCCAGTTCAGGAACGACCACAATTTCTTGATCGGCCAGCACAGAGCCGCCGGATGTTCGTGGATCGTTGGAGTTTCGATCGCTACGGGAATCAAGCAGGTTGTTCAGGGATTCTTCAACATCCAACACGTTGGCGTTGCTTAGGCGGTAAACGATGGTCTTGCGACGACTGCGAAGGTCCTCGTCCAAACGATTCAGCAGGTCTTCGACAACTTGCATTTCGCCGACAGGGCCGGTGGCAATGATTGAATTGGTGCGTTGGTCGATAGCAAACCGCAGGTTAACAAGAGACGAACCTGGCGTCGCGGAAGTGGATTGCAGTGGGACGCCAGGAGCGTTTCCGCCCTGAGCGGCAGCGGCTTGTCCGACACCGAAAATTTGCTCCAGCATGTCAAGCAATTGCTGGGCGTCTCCGTTGTAGATTTGAAATACCTTGATGACGGTTTCGGCGTTGGGCAATTGGTCAAGTTGACGGATCAGCTCTTCAATCAACGGCATCGCACTGGCCGGAGCTCGCACGATCAGCGAATTGCTGGTCGTGTTGGGAGTGATTCGCACGTCAAACAGCAGACCGCTGGAAAGCACCTCTCCGCTGCGTCCGGCGATCTGAAGGCGGGCCGAGCGAACCTCGGAAGTGACTTCGTCTCCGGCGTTGCCGGGTTGCCCTGGTTGAATGTTGGCTCCACCATTGGCCGCACCGGCTTGAATCGGAGTCGGCACGTTTCGCAGTGCTCCGTTGATCGTGTCCTGCAAGATGATCGCCAGATCCGCAGCCAGAGCGCTGGAAAGCGGGAAAACACGAACGGCTTTGGTGGATGCCGATTCTTTGTCGATGTCGATAGCACCGATCAACAATTTGGCTTGTTCAAGAAATTGAGCGGCGCCCCGAACGACAATCACGTTACTGCGGTAATCGGCGATTACGGTGACTGCACCGGCTGGCAAACCTTGATCTGGTGAGCCTTGAAAAAATTCTTCCAGTCGGCGTTTGGCGTCGGTCGCGGAAAGATGCTTGAGTTTGAAAGACGCAAAATTAGCCTCTGGGTCGACTGTTGTACCGCTTTCGATTTCGGCCACGATGTCACGCACGGCTTTGATGGCGTCTGGACTTCCGAATACCAATAGCGCGTTCGGTGAACGCAGCGCTTCGATCGTTGCCGCACCGGTCCGATTGGCGAAATTCGCGTCGTAGACCTGACGAATGGACTCGATGATGTCTTCACTGTTCGAGAAACGCAGCGGAATTTGTGCCGGCAACCCCGTTTGGTCTTCAGAGCTTTCGCGGAGTTCTTGGATGGCTTTTTCGACAATGGCACAGTCGTCCTTGTCACCGATCAGCGTGAAACGATTGGTTCGGCTGTCGTAGAAGATCCGCACGGGACCTTTCAGGCCGGGGAGCTGCGAATTCTGCTGGGAGATCTCGCCGATCGGCGTGCCCAGATCTTGCTGGCCCGGGACGATTTGAGAGTTTGGGTCTTGTATCGGGCTTACTTGGGCGGAGGCCAGTTGAACAGCGCCGCCGGGTTGATCTTCAAGGGACGCAATATGCAATGCGGGCGAAACGGATCCGGAAGCGGTTGTAGGAATGGCCTCTCCGATCGGCTTGACTGCGGACGAAGAGAGTGGACGCGACGCTGGTGGGGTGGGTTGTTTGTCGGCACCCTGATTGAATTGAAAACGAGGCACGATGCGGGCTTCAGTCTTCTGTGCGGAGGCCGTATCGGTGGCTAGGAAAATGCTTGCTGTCACCATCGAAGCGAGGATGTAGCGAACTCTGTCTGAGTAGAAAATGTTCGAAGACGAAGTCATTTTAACGGCCCTGGGTTTTGGAAAAACCACACCGTAAGAGACGTCTGCGATTGAGCGAAAATTTCGCTTCACGCCCAAAGCAAAGCCAAATCAAGTATGACTTGACGGCAACTGGAGCGCGGTATCGCGTGGGTCTGATTAGATGCGGGATTGTCCAAGGCTTGCGGGACCTCGGACTGGACATCTATTCGTCACTAGCGTTACGACCAGTAGACCGAAACTTTTCCGGACAGCCCGGAAATCTGGAAAAACTTAACAAGCTGCGGTAACAGTCAACGTAGATTTCCCAGTGGACGCGGCTTGCCCCGTTTGAAGTCGAAGTGCTGTCAGAACCACCGTTTGGCAAGATTTATCGAATATTTAACCCTTACCGATTAAACTTGTCGCACCTTTGATGACGATGACGGAGCAAGGAGAAGAACTGCGGTGCGGTTCTGAAAACGGTCCTGTCGAAACATCATCAAAGGAGTTGAAATGCGTCGATTACTTATCACGGCGCTACTGGCGGTTTCACTGTGCAGCAGCGTGGGCTGCTTTTTGCCGATTTATTCTGCCGATCCGGCAGTTCGTGCACGCCAGTTGATCTACACGTCGGAAGACTTAAGGCAACTCAGAGATGAGTGGCATCGATTCTGGTTGCTTGATCAACCCAGCCACTTGTATCCTGAAAGCACCCATGGCGGTGTGATTTAAGGATTCGTTCTTAGGAACAAATTGAAGAGCCCGACGCCTGATGGTGTGGGGCTTTTCGTCGTGCGCTGAGGGCAAGTTGTCAGATCAGTTAGCGGCTGCTGGTTCGGGCTGCGCGGGCTCGGTGATGGGAGTTACGGGAAGACCGTTTCTGGCTTCTCGATCTCGTTTTTGTAAGTCGTTTCTGAAAAATGTTCCAGGAACCGCTGGCACGTGAGCTCCTGCAGCTAGGGCTGAAAGTTCTTCGACAACGCTACTGTTGTCCGCTGCAACATCGTTCGACTCGCTGATGTCGGTTGCCAAATCGTAGAGTTCCCACGCCTTTTTGGGGCCCGGTCGAAGTGCCTTCCAATTTCCCTTTCGGACTGCGGTCTGACTTTTGTATTCCCAGTAGAGAAATTCGTGATTCTGCTGGGCCGAACCGGCTGCTTGCTCGCCGATCAGACTGGGCAGAATCGATATTCCATCAATCTCTTTGTTCAACGAAGCGCCGGTTAAGTCGGCGAATGTGGGCAGCAAATCAACCTGATAGAACAGATGATCGCTGACTTGTCCGGCTTTAATCTTTCCAGGCCAACGCGCCACAAATGGAATTCGCAATCCGCCTTCGTACAGCATTCGCTTTTTGCCGCGAAACACGACGCCGGTTTCAGGATTCACGTTGGGACCAAAGTAACCATGCGGATGTTCTTTGCTGGAGAACCTGTTTTCACCGCCATTGTCACCTGAAAAAATGACAATCGTTTTTTCGTCCAGCCCCAGTTCTTTGAGCAGATCGTCGACTTGTTTTACGTTCCGGTCGATCATCGAAACCATGGCTGCATAATTTTTGATGTCCTGAGAGACGTTCGGATCTTTCGTCCACGGTTGATCGCGATACAAATCAAACGCAGGATCGTCCGAGGGAATGTCAAACATCCCGTGGGGCGGTGTCCATGGAAAGTAGCAGAAGAACGGCCGATCGCGATTTTCTCGGATGAACTCGAGGCCTTCATTGACGATCTCATAGTGAGCGTAAGTCTCTCCCTCACGTCCGCCTTTGTTTCCTTTCAGTTTTACTTCTTTGCTGTTACGAATTAGGTGATGCGGATAGTAAGTGTGGGCATGAACCTGATCGTAGTACCCAAAGAACGTATCAAAGCCGTGCTTTTCGGGCACGCCAGTTGAGCCGCGACCGCCGATTCCCCATTTTCCGAATCCGCCGGTGGCATAGCCTCGTTCACGCAGTGTGTCGGCCAAAGTCGTTTCGTTGGCTCGAATCGGAAGTCCACCAGAATTAATCCGCATCGAAGCGTGCCCGGTGTGCAGTCCCGTCATCAAGCAGCATCGGAGCGGTCCGCAAACCGGTGCCGCCGCCAACGCGTTGGTAAAACGAATTCCTTCTTTTGCCATCTGGTCAATGTTCGGGGTTTTTAGTTTGGGATGCCCCATGTGCGACAATTCAAAGTACGCCAGTTCGTCCACCATCATGAACACAATGTTGGGAAGGTCTTTGTCGGGGACGGGGCGAACTTTTCGAGCCGAAACTTTTTGAGCGGGAATATTGCCAGCAGGACTCGGCGCTAGGGCAGCTTTTTTCTTGGCAGGTTTCCGTTTCGTTTTTCTTTTTGGCGATTTGATCACCGGTGCCCAGTCGTCGGTGCGGAACGACGATGCCGGCAGTCCCTCTTTGTTAATCAGGTTGGGGTGGTCAGCGCTGCCCCAAGCAAATCGGACGGCAACTGGTTTTTTGACTTCCGGGCTGGAGACGACGATGGTGTCCCCGTCGATTTCGGCCGTGGCTTCGTGGAAGACTTTGTCGTTGCCGGCGATCGTGAACGTGGACAAAGGCTGGTCGTCTTGAGTGGCCAATCCGCCTCCGAGGTCTGCCAGTGTCAGCCGCATTTTGTTGCCCTGGACTTTGGAGGAAACGTAGCTGGGGCCGTCGCAAACGAGGTCGGTTTTTCCGTAGGTTTTTGCCAGCGCCTGCAAGGCCAAGCGTTCACCAACTGGCTTTTTCTGTTTGGGGTGAATGTTGGTCGTGTTGCCGATATCCATCGTTACGACCATCCCGGTGTTCGGCATTTTCAGTGCATAGGTTTGCGCTTCACGAAGGAAGGCGGCCGAGTAGGGATTTTGTTTGTATTGGAAGGGAGCGATCTGAACAAAGTAAAACGGCAATTCGTTTTGGCGCCACTGTTGCCGCCAGCTTTCAATCATGGCGGGGAAGAGTTTCCGATACTGAATGGCTTGGGTTACATTCGATTCGCCCTGATACCAAATCGTGCCGCGAACGGAAAAAGGGATCAGCGGTTCGATCATCTTGTTGTAAAGCACGGCTGGGCTTCGGTGGTTGAGCCCTTTGGGCCGCGGGTTAATTTTAGTGTTGCGATCGTAGACCATTCCGGTGTCTTTGATGAACTCGGGATAGCGATTGGAGAAGTCGTTGAACTCTGGGAATTGTTTCTTCAATGTTTCAGGATGCGTCCACGCTTCGGCCGACGATCCGCCCCAGTTCGTGGAAATCAATCCAATCGGAACGTCCAATTCTTCACGCAGTTTGTCTCCAAAGAAATAGGCCACCGCGCTGAATTTCAAAGCGGTTTTGGGGGTGCATGCCGACCATTTCGCGTCGAGGTCGTCCTGGGGTGCCAAAGCGATCTGTTGAGGCACTTGGCAAAATCGAATGTTGTTGTGGTTGGCTTTGTCGACGTCTGCCTTGAAGAAGTCAGGACCGAAACCACCAAGCTTCCATTGCATGTTGGATTGTCCGGAGCAGATCCAGACTTCGCCGGCAAGAACGTCTTTGAGGACTTTGGTCTGTTTTCCCGATTTGATTTGAATCTGAAACGGCCCGCCTGCTTTCGGGGTTTTGATGGTTGTTCTCCACTTGCCGTTTTCGTCGGCTTTTGCGGTGGAAGCTTTTTTCGCCCACGAAGGTTTGACGGTGACGGAATCGCCCGGCGCGGCGAATCCCCAGACCGGGGCGTCGACTTGTTGCTGCAACACCATGTGGTCGGCGAACATCCCGTTAAGTTTCAGAGACTTGGCAGTCTTGGGTTGGGCCTGTTTAGTGGCCGTGGCAGCCGGATTCTGCTGCGCGAAAAGATTCGTCGCCGTAATGAGCAAGATGGGCAATACGAGGGCCGTGTTCAATACAAATCGATGACGCATAAATCGAGACCTTTGAGGGTTTAAAATCCGTCCTCGCTTCAAGGGGAGCGAATGGCAAAACGATCCCAGATTTTACCGTGAAAGATCGCCTCCGCAAGGAAACCACTTCAAAAAACGAGACGTCTTTCCCCGAAAGGGGAACGGTCCACAGAATAGATGACCCAGCGAGATGTCGCCGCGCGATCGTACGATGGATTCGCGTCGACGGAGTCACCGGGAGACAAGCCAATCCCGGCAGCAGGTCTAGTGATTGATCACAGGGTGCTGTTCTTCCTGTTCGGAAGCCCCAGGGGAATCACTAGGCGGCGGTTGCTTTAGAGAGTCTTCGATTTGGGCAGTGATCTCAAGGATTCCCTTGATGACTTCGTGGTGATCGACATCCTTGGAGCAGGTGAAATCCACTTTGCCGAAAATTCGTTTTTCGAACAGCAGCGGAATCGAAGTGCTCCACATGTAATTCGATTCGCGGACTGTTTCGCGGCTCTTAAGTTTTGCATGCCAAGACTCATGCAGCCACGGCGCGTTGAGATCCATGGTCATTTTTAGGATGCCCTGCTCGATGGCGAATTCACGCAATTTTTTCCACCACGGTTCCCAGTCTCGCTCACCCTGAACGTGGTAGACAACGTCTTGAACTTGATTTTCTTGCTGATCGGATGCATGAAGGGCAGACCGAATCAGGTTTTGGGTTTTTCGAGTCACCAGCCTTAGTTCGGCAAATCCGAACAGTCTCGCTCCAGCCATCATGGCAAACACCAATCCAACGGCGACCAGAGCGAATTCGGCCTGTTTGTAAACTAGGGCCGCCACGCCACCGACGGCGGTGATGACACAAAAGAAAATCACCCAGACGAGGCTTTTGACGGGGCTGTAGCCTTTTTTCAGTAAGGCGTGGTGCAAGTGCCCACGATCGACGGCGAAGATGCTTCTGCCGGTCAGTCGCCGTCTGATGATCGCCGCCCCGGTATCGATGAAAGGAATCGCCAGCAGGGCAACCGGAGCCATAAATGCGTAAAGCGAATTTTGTTTGAAGGCAGATCGGATGGCAATCGCGGCCAGCAAGAACCCGATCAGCATACTTCCTGCGTCACCTAGGTAAACCTTGGCAGGAGGAAAGTTGTACCTCAGAACTGCGATCAAAGAGCCTGCAATTCCAAACGCAACCACGGCATCAAGCCCGTTGCCGATGACGATCATCATCGCTCCCAGAGCGAGACTCATGACCACTCCAATGGACGAGGCAATTCCGTCGGCTCCGTCGAGCAGGTTGACTGAATTGACTGCAGCCAACACCCACAGGTAAACCAGAAAAATTGAAAACGAATGGAACTTTAGCGTGTACCCAGCAATGGTAATGGCTTGGAATTGATAGCCAAACGCAATCAACACAGTGGCGGCAAGAATTTGTCCTGCAAGTTTCTGACGGCCGCGAATTCCTTTCCAGTCATCGAGGACGCCGACAGCAAGTAGGACAGCGCTGCCCAACACCAATCCGGAAAATTCCCAAGCGTCGTAGCGACGAAGATGTCCAAGCGGAAGTTTGGGCCATCCGACAAAGGCATCGATGCGGTTGAAGACACTGCCAAAATAGCTGCCCAAAAAAATGAGCAGTGGAATCATCAAAAGCAGAACGATGAAAAAGCTGATTCCACCGACCAGAGGAATTGCATCGGTATGCAATTTTCGAGTCTTGTCGGGTTGATCAACCAGCCCGATTCGGTGCGCCAATTTGATGAACCACGGGATGATAATCCATCCAGCAGCGGCACACAAAATAAAGCTGAGCAGAACCAGAGTCATGGGGAAGTATTTGGGGCGAGGCTAGTTAAAGGATTGGGGCGAGTCAGAGATCTGCGATGAAACCTGTTCAAGCAACTTACGACATTTTCTCAGACGATTTTCGTTGCTGTCGTAGAGAAGGATATATTCTAGTTTCGATTTGGCCTCTTCCAAGTCACGAACTTGAATGAGAAGTCTTGCCGTTCGCAAATGGGTGCCATAGTCTGATGGCTTCGAGTCTAAACGACCTTGGAAAATCTCAATTGCTGAGGCAATTTCGCCTTTTTTCAGTTTCACTTCCGCCTTCAACAAGACATCTTGCTCATTGCTGGCGGAAATGTTCTGTAAAAGTCCATCAGCCCGTTCGAGGGCAATGGCCCTTGCAGCATCTGCGTTTTCCGGCAAGTCGCAAGCGACGTCATACAGCAATTTGGCGTTGTCGGGCATAATCTCGCTCGCCAACAACTCATAGTCGACTCTCGGAAGGCTGCGATTGGACCCCCCAAAAGTTAGCGGGCGAATCCTCGAATAATAAGTTCGAGGCTCGAGGATCATCATCTCCCGAAGATGAACTGCGGACTCGTTGATTTTTCGGGCTTGAAGGTAGCACAGTCCAGCCACAAAGCGATAGTTGGGTTTCTTGGGAGCGAGAAAGATTGCTCTTTCCGAGTCCCGGGACGCGTCCACCGAAGTGCCCACCAATGCGTTAACTTGAGCCAACAGCAAATGAGTTCTGGCGTGCATCGGCGCCACTCTACGGGCAGCCCTTAGGTAATTTTTAGCACCCTCAAGATCGCCACGAATAAACTGCCGAAATTCTTGCTGAGAAACCAAATTCCCATCGTCTTGTAGCGCCCAAACCATCTCATGCAATCCGTCGAGGCTGGTTCGGTCCCAAATGTTGTTCCTCGATTCCTCATTGAGCGAATCAAGTGAAGTGCCGCTGGTGTTGATCAATTCGTCCAGAGTATTAACACGGCAGCGATGGATAAACAGTTCGGCCACGTAAGTGAGGCCCTCTAGGTTTTGGGTTTTTTCAACCAGCGGTGCGATGTCTTTAATCAGCCGTTCCGTTTCCTCCACATCCGGGTAATTGACCGTAAAGGTGGCCAAAGGGTATTCGCGGATAGCCGATTCGATCGTCCACTTTTTGTAGAAATCGAGCCCGTACATGGACAGTCCCAAAAAGAGAACCGCCAGAAAGCCTTTCGCCAAAATGCTAGGAGTTTCAAAACGTATCCAGCTTCTCTTCTTCAGTCTGCCACCCAGCGATTGGGCGTGGAAAGCCAGAAAGCCACAAATGACGGCCATCAGAGACATGTTGGCAGGAAGATAGAGTCCGAAATCGAACAGCGATGCGACAAAGACCGCAAAGAAGCTAAAAACTCCGGCGACCCCCAAGCCGATTGAAACCGGTGAGTTCCCGCGAAACAACAGAAACATAGCAATGAAGCCTACCATCAGCCAAGCGATCAACAGCACCGCCAAACCCGGCCATCCCATTTCAACTGCGGTCTGAAAAAATTGATTTTCCGCGTATTGGAAAATGACGTTTTCGGAATCTGAGCGGTAGATGCGGTGGACTTGCTCGTAAGCCCCCACACCTGATCCAAACGCTCCGAAATCGGAAATCGCTGGCCACGTGTCGGTCCAGTGTTTGATACGCAGATTTTGATTGGTGACTCGAACGCTATCGTGTTCAAAACGTTTCATCAGCTGATCGCCGAAACCCAGCCAGCTTCCCAGCAGGAGAATCAAAACGCCCGCCGGGATAACAATAAGGGCCAAAAATCGCGGACGTCTAGCGACACCGTATAGCGTTAATGTCGCGAGGAAACCTGCCAACATCGCCGCCGTCCCGCCACGGGAAAGAGAAGCGATGACTCCGGCGGAGATCAGCACGATTGCGAACAGAATGGCAATTTTTACCGCATTTAATTCGGAGACGAATTTCAGGAAATAGATTTTGAACTGAGCCCAAATGAACAAATCCCGGTCTTTGTTTCGTGACTCTTTTTGTGGATTGGTAAGCACCACCGCGGCCAGTCCCAGAGCGCACGCCAAGCAGATCAGCAGATAGCCCGAGGCATTGTTTCTGTTCACGTAGGGACCAAAAGGGATTCCACCTCGCAGCAGTTTGATCACCCAGTAAATGGTGCCTTGGTTGCCGCCGGTTAAAGATTGCACCATGCCGAATAAAGAAATGGCGACCCCGTTGATCGTGCCAGCGGTCAGAAGCAATTTCGCATGACTGTTTGCACGAAAATATCTGGCTCCCAAGGTGACTCCCGCAACGGACAATAGCAGGAGGCCCAATCGATCCCATGTCTCAAGACGATACATGGAAATTGAACGCCCAGCCTGTTCGCCTTTAACGCTGAGTTTTGAATAGAGTTCTTTTTGGCGCCCTAGGAAGCTGTCCATTGATTCGGGCAGTTCCAGCAGTTGGAAAAATACGATGCCGATCCCCAACATCACGGGAATCAACAGCATCGGCATCACGAGAGACTTGCGATTGCTCAGAGAGACTTCGAACCAAAGAGTCGCCAGCCCGATCAACATCAGGATCGTGATCATGAACTTGGCGGAGAAGTAATACCCCCCAAACAGCCAGGGAGAGATCAGGATGGCCAGCAGCACGCAGGTGCGCCCGATCCAATCAAGCCAATAGGTGGGTGAGAACGTAGATTTTGCATCAGGCTTGTCGACGGTAGCCTGAAGCGTCATGTTTGACTTGGAAGACATGCTGGCTTTAGAGGTGGATTGGTCGAATTCACCAAAGGTGACGGACTTGCATGTTAAGAGATCAAGGCAAAATACAAAACAGCGAACGCGTCCGCATATCGCTGAATTTTCGCCACCAGAGAGTCTGGTTTACTCGAAAGAGCGGCCTTGGTTGAGGTGGGTGAACATGAATATTGAGGCCCCAATGCCCAGTAAACTCCACGGCATCCACTCTGTAATATTAAATCGCTCTAGGACTTTGGCCGCAGCACCTCCGCCGGTGCGGTTGGTGCCAAATGACGCCAATTGAGCATTATTATTTAATCCATTGCCCGACTGAAATCCGCCGATTGAAGCGTTCTGGCCACGTGCTCCGCCAAAACCGTTGTTCACTCGCGGTCCGCCGTAATCTCCATAGGCAGGCCCAGAAAATCGAGATGGACCAAACCGAGATTGGGAATTCGATTGGCCGGCAAAGTTTGGAAAGGCCTGACCTTGAGGGGGCGGAAACGAGTTCCGTTGCCCAGCCTGATTGCCGTTCAGATTGTTGAAATTGCCGTTAAAATTTCCATTGAAATTGTTGAAATTTCCGTTTGCCCGATTCCCGCCCGATTTCAACCTCGTCAGAGCTCTCCGGAAAGGGTTGTTTTTGTTGATCATGACATGGTCAACCACGAGGGATTGCATCCCCAGCATGAACATCCCCAGTCCAATCGAATAAAAAAAAGCACGCCACATAGATAAACTCCAAAATCGACTTGGAGTCAGTTCGGCGAATTGGGGCGGCATTCTGAAACTGCGTTCGCCCTCCAAACCATGAATGGGAATCCCGTGCGAAGTTCTGACAGTTGTGACGGTTTTGCAGTTGAAGCTTTCCAACAACCGTGCGAGAACGTTGATTTCCCCGCAAGCCATGAGTCTTCAAAATGAACCTCACCGACGGCACCCGTTTTGGGCTAAGTGACGAACAGCTTCGACCTCATGACGGTTGGCATTGCTCCCACTTTTTTTATCGATTTGACCGGCAACGACTCGCGCAAAATCCGGCTGATCAGGCCGCCTGCGATCAATTCATCGCCGCACTGACCCTTGGCGACAATGGACCACAGCGATTGCAGCTGGGTTTGGTCTCCGGCCATAAAGCCGATTTTTCGCTGATGGTGATGGATCCCGATCCCATTAAAATCGAATCGGTTCACCAAAATCTGATGGCCAGCCCGCTGGGACCAGCCCTCGAAACGACATGGTCTTACGTCTCCATCAGTGAAGTTTCCGAATACGCTCTGTCGGTTGACGGCTATCGCCAGCGACTTATTCAGGCCGGTGAAACCGAAGCGTCCGAACTTGAAACACGCGTCGACGTCTACGCTAAACGACTCGTGAAAATGAACTACAACCGACTGACGCCGGATTTTCCATTGGAACAGTATCCCGTCAGTTGTTTCTACCCCATGAATAAATGGCGCTACCCGGGAGCCAATTGGTTTTCCTTGTCGTCCTCAGAGCGTCAAAAACTGATGAGTGAACACGCCCGCAGCGGTATGAAGTTCGCCGGCAAAGTCACTCAGCTGATCACCGTCGGAATCGGCATCGACGATTGGGAGTGGGGGGTGACTTTATGGGCCACCAACCCGATGCATCTCAAGCAAATCGTCTACGACATGCGCTTCGACGAAGCCAGTGCCAAGTACGCGGAGTTTGGTCCGTTCTACATCAGCTACATCTCCACGCCGGAGCAAGTTCTGGAAACCTGCCGAATCGCGTAGAGGCTGGGAACAAGTTGCAGG
>CAZDZX010000008.1:0-2280 GCA_964510005.1 uncultured Pirellulaceae bacterium | reverse complement strand
AGGCTGGGAACAAGTTGCAGGTCAGAACAAGTCGCTGCAATGGGTAGCTGGATGGCCGTTGGGAAACCAATCGTTTGTCCCAGCCTGTTTCCTCTTCAACCAACGGAAAAGCAAGCAAGTGTGCAATTCGCACGTCGAAATTACCTATCTTTCCAAGCTTCGCAAGCGGATCAAAGCGCTGCTACAACGGCCGCCAGCAATTCAAAAATGCGAAGTCTGTGAAGCTGGCTGGCATTAATGGAAAATCGCGATTCATTAATCAGCTGCAAGGTTGTTCAGAATTGCCTCACGACTGTGTTCAATTCTGTAGCTTTACGAACCGACGAAGATAAATAACAATGCCAACCGTTACAGACCACCAAAACACGGGCATCGCTGTCTGATCTCTCAACTGATCGACACGAAATTGCCGACGGTCTTAAACGGCGGGGGAATGTGTGAGTGAGTCCCAAGGATGGATTCTCACCTTTATGGGCACGATCGGATAGCTGAAGGCGAATCCACGTCCATAAGACATTCTAGCTGGAGTACAGAAGACACAATTGTGGTCAACGTGCGCGAACAGACGGCGTGCGCAAACAGAAAAAGAATCCTAATAGGCGAATTTATGTCAGATGTCCTGAAATCGACTGAGTCCATTGAAAAGACAGAACCCTACCTCAAGCAAACGGTTGACGTCGATCCGGCTGAGACGCAGGAGTGGCTAGAGTCGCTGGAATACGTCATCAAAAGCAAGGGCGAGGATCGAGCGAAGTACATCCTTTCCATGCTGGAAGCGAAAGCCCGCCTTGAGGGTGTCGATCTTCCGATGAAGTCCAACACGCCGTATATCAACACGATTGCGACCAAGGACCAGGCTCCTTATCCGGGCAACCGTGAGATTGAGCGTCGTATCAAGAACTACGTTCGCTGGAACGCGTTCGCGATGGTGGTCAAAGCCAATAAGAAAAACGATGGCGTCGGCGGACACATTTCGACCTTCGCTTCTTCAGCGACGCTCTACGAAGTCGCCTTCAACCATGTGTTCCGTGGTCGCGGCGAAAGCGGTTACGACGGAGACCAGATTTACTTCCAGGGACATGCTTCACCTGGAATGTACTCCCGAGCCTTCATGGAAGGTCGTTTGGGCGAAGAGAACCTGAACAACTTCCGTTTGGAGCTGCAAGACGTTCAGGGCCTGAGTTCTTACCCACACCCTTGGCTGATGCCTAGCTTCTGGGAGTACCCAACGGTTTCAATGGGTCTTGGTCCGATCATGTCGATCTACCAAGCTCGCTTCAACGAGTACCTGAAAGATCGCGGGCTGAAAGACACAACCAACCAAAATGTTTGGGCCTTCCTTGGCGATGGCGAATGTGACGAACCCGAATCACTCGGTGCGATCACGCTTGCCGGTCGCGAGAATTTGGACAATCTGAAATTTGTCATCAACTGTAACTTGCAGCGTCTTGACGGTCCCGTTCGCGGTAACGGCAAAATCATGCAGGAGTTGGAAGCTCTGTTCCGCGGAGCCGGCTGGAACGTGATCAAAGTCGTCTGGGGCGATGACTGGGATCCGCTTCTTGAACAGGACGAAAAAGGCCTGTTGGTTAAGCGAATGGGCGAAGTCATCGACGGCCAGTACCAAAAGTACGTGGGCATGGACGGCGAGTACATTCGAGAACACTTCTTTGGCAAGTATCCGGAACTGCTGGAGATGGTCAAAACTTACAGTAACGAAAAGCTGGAGCGGATGCGTCGCGGCGGACACGATCCTGACAAGGTTTGGGCGGCTTACAAAGCAGCCATGGATCACAAAGGCCAGCCGACAGTTATCCTTGCGAAAACAGTCAAGGGTTATGGTTTGGGTGAAAGAGGCGAAGGCCGCAATATTGCTCACAACATGAAGAAGGCGAATGAGGATGAGTTGATTGCCTTCCGCAGTCGATTCTCAATTCCCCTCAGCGACGAAGAAGTCGTCAAGGCTCCTTTCTACAAGCCTGCCGAAAACAGTGCCGAAATGGAGTATCTCCGCGAGCGTCGCGAAGCCCTTGGCGGTTCGGTTCCTTCGCGTCCAACTGAGCATCCAACAATGGAAGTTCCCGGGTGGGAAGACTACAAAGATCGAACGCTGCGAGATTGTGGTAAGGCGTTATCAACCACAATGGGCATCGGACGCCTAATGAGCGCGCTATGCAAAGACAAGAAGATTGGCAAGAACATCGTTCCGATCGTCCCCGATGAATCGCGGACTTTTGGGATCGAAGCCATGTTCAAGCAGGTAGGAATCTACTCGCACGT
>CAZDZX010000007.1:24584-39702 GCA_964510005.1 uncultured Pirellulaceae bacterium | reverse complement strand
TAAAAATAGCCACTTGCCAAGGTCTGGCAAGTGGCTAATCAGTGGAGGCGGCGGGGATCGAACCCGCGTCCCGCGATGTTTCCAAAATGGCCTCTACGTGTGTAGTCACTGATTTGTTTCTCAACTGATTGACCGGGCAGAGACACCCTGAAAATCAGTCCAGCCAAAAACGGTGTTTAGTGACAGACGTATTTGACGTGGTCAGTCACGATCTGGAATTGGTGACCAGCATTCAGGGCTCTCCAGCGAAACCCATCAGCCGGTGGAGCGTATTTCTACGCAGCCAATGCGAAAGAGTTATCTTTAGCAATTAAGGTTTTGATCAGATTTTTACGTGGCCTTCTGATCAACCACGACACGCCACCACTCCTTCATTCAGTCCGGTCGAATCCAATTTCGCCCCCGAAGAAGTAGCTGAACCAACTCGCAAATCGCTTGTCGGTCCCTGAAAGAACATCGGCACTGTGCCTAGGTTCGCTCCAGTTCCGTATTTTAGACTCCATCGCCCATAAAGACCAGCGTTCGATCCCAAGCCTCAGAAAAAACGGCTGTGCAGGACCCGAATTGAGCTTGTCCTCCGCATTGGCTTGCTTGGAGCCGCGGGCTTGGTTTGAGGTCTCCCAAGCCCATCCACCTCCTAGGCATCCCGGAGGGTGCCGGTGATCCGCGCAGCTGGGGGCGGAAGCGATCTTGCAGGCGGATCACCCCGCATTCCGCCTCAAAGGGGGACTTCAAACCTTCCGCCTAAAGGCGATACGACAAGCATTCCGCCTAAAAGCGATGCGACAAGCATTCCGGCAAAAGTTCTCTTTCGTTCCTTCGGCCGGAATTTTAAAACGCGGACTACAGCAAGTCGCTGACTTCGTCACGCTCGTCGGACAGTTCTTTCATGGTCGCGTCCATGCGGCTGCGACTGAATTCATCGATCGGCAAATCCTGCACGATCGAGTACTCGCCGCCGCTGCAGGTTACCGGGAAGCTGTAGATCAGGCCTTCCGCGATGCCGTAACTACCGTCGCTGGGAATCGCCATGCTGACCCAGTCGCCATCGGGAGTGCCCAGCGCCCAATCGCGCATGTGGTCGATGGCGGCACTGGCTGCTGAGGCTGCACTGGATGCGCCGCGGGCTTCGATGATGGCGGCACCTCGCTGCTGGACTTTGGGAATGAAATCCTCGCGGTACCATTCCGTTTCAACTTTGTCCGCTGCCGGCGAGCCCGAAACGGAGGTCTGGCTGATGTCGGGATACTGAGTCGCCGAGTGATTGCCCCAAATGGTCATCTTTTTGATGTCCAGTGAAGAGGCACCCGTCTTGCTGGCCAATTGGCTGATCGCGCGATTGTGATCCAAGCGAGTCATCGCGGTGATGTTGCCGTGTTTGATGTTGGGCGCGTTGGCCATTGTGATCAAGGCATTGGTGTTGGCTGGATTTCCGACCACGAGGACTCGGCAGTCCGGTTTCGCGTTTTCGTTGATGGCCTTGCCTTGGCCGCTGAAGATTTTAGAGTTGGCTTCCAGTAGGTCTTTGCGAAGCATGCCTTTCTTGCGTGGCATCGCACCAACCAGCAGTGCAAAATCGGCGTCTTTGAATCCGACGTTGGGATCATCGGTGGCGATAATGTCGTGGACCAGCGGAAAGGCACAATCATTGAGCTCCATGACCACGCCTTGGAGGGCATTCATCGCGGGTGGGATCTCAAGGCATTGCAAAATGACGGGCTGATCTGGCCCTAACATGTTGCCAGCGGCGATACGAAACAAAAGTGCGTAGCTGATATTTCCAGCAGCGCCAGTAACGGTAACTCGAACAGGTGATTTCATAACGGTCTTACAATGGTCTTGGGGGGACGATTTTTGGATGCAGAAAATATCCCCGCGCCGCCCCAAATTGGCAAGGCGTGAGGCTTCGTTTCGGGTCGTCATTGTGCATAAAAAAAGCCCAGGGATAGGATCCCGGGCTCAATTTTGTCTGACACAGCACCCTATCGAATGCTGGTTGGCATTTTCTACCAAGGTCCTCGCACGGGGTAGGCTCCGAATTGGTCCGTGCTTGAGGGATTGAAGGGAGGGTTCAGTAAGTGCGATCCGTTGCCACCGCCGATCGCTGCATCGTTGCCGCGGCCGAACTGGTGATGGATGGGAGTGCTGCGAGTCTGCCCAACGCCCCATGCGTAACTGGACTGGTAGCCTGCGGTCGGTGGAACGACAACCGCCAAGGGAGTGCCCCATTGCGGATTGGCATACTCACCGTGCCATGAGTAAACGTTCTGCTCGCTTTTGTTCCAAGCGTGAGAATGCTGAGCAGCCAATCCCGCGTTGCTGTAAGAGTACAGCTTGTGAGGTGAGAAGCGATCGAGAGGCGCTGAGCGAAGCCGAGCTTTTGGCCCGACGTGTTGGGAGGTCGCTTGTGCGAGTCCATCGCCATCAAAAATTGCGCCGGCACCGTTGGGCCGAATTAGCTTGCCTCGAATTTGTCCGCCAAAGCCACCGAGGCCGCCCAGATGTCCGCCCAAGCGAAATTGCGCGTTCGCATCGGCACAAAACAAAGCGCTGATGATCAGAGCGACAGATAAAGTCAAAAGATTGCGTAACATGATGTCAAAACCCATTGGAGAGTGTTTCTGTTTTTTAGTTCCCGCAAGCTGAGCAACCGCCGAGGCTGCCGTCGAAACTGCCAGCAGGGATGCCTCCTCCGATTAGACCTGCATCGGCATTGCCATGAGGACCTTCGATGGAGAACGCTCGTTTCGCCAGGCGATACCGAATGCTCTGAAGCCGGAAGTTCGAAAGCGGAAGTGCACTCACACCAGCGGCTCCATTTTGCCAGCGGACAGTTGTGCGGTTCAGCGAACCACCGCCACCGTAGAACGAGGAATCATTATAGTAGTTGAAATAATTTCGAGAGTGTGTGTACAGCATCTCGTGTGGCATCAATGGCTGGTACGTGTAGTACGACGAGCCAACGTGCTGGGGTACCGGATGGGGAGCAGGGTAGGCCGCCGCCGTTGCTTGGGAGGCACCGCCCTGAGTCAGGTATTGCGAGAAAAGATGGTTTGGCAGGCTGCCTTCGCTGGTTTGAGCGTGGGCGGCGTGTGAGGCGAAGGAAAACCCGGCGACAACAATGGCCGCGACGAAAAATTTCTGGATCATGTCTGACATCCTTTGTGACTTGGGTCCGTTGATCCTCGAGGGTGTTGATAGGATCGACTTATGATCTTCGTCGACCCTGTGGGAATCGGCATTGAAGACATTTCCCCTGCATCGGTGAAAACCGCCACGATAATGTCTTACAACCCGCAGCAACAAAACAACCGTCTGGGAGAGCATCTCGGCGATTGCTATACTCTGCAAAATCCGTCCAGCCGTCTTTTTCGCCCGATCGCCGTTGGGAAGAATTCGCAGGCCCGACACACAAAAGGTTGCACACATCCTGAAACGCCCAGACCCAAGGCACCATCGTGGCGAAGCGCCGACCCAGCAAAAAGAAAGCCAGTAAATCGACTCGTAAAACAGCCAAATCCAGTCGTAACGGAAAAGGCAACGACGACGATACTCTGTTTGACGGTTTAAACGACGGAGCACTGAAAACGATCCCGCTGCGTCTGGCGGCGCAGTCCCGTTACCTGAACTATTCGCTGTCGGTGATCACCAGCCGAGCTCTCCCCGATGTTCGGGACGGTCTGAAACCGGTGCAGCGGCGGATCCTGTACACAATGGGGCAAGACCGACTCTACTCGACGGCTAAGCATCGCAAGTGTGCCAAGGTCGTCGGTGACGTGATGGGTAACTATCACCCTCACGGTGACAGTTCCATCTACGATGCACTGGTTCGTATTGCTCAACCGTTTTCATTGCGAACTCCGCTGGTCGACGGAAGCGGCAACTTTGGATCGGTCGACGGTGACAACGCGGCTGCGATGCGTTACACCGAATGTCGTCTGACGAAGATCGCTGGCGAAATTCTTACCGACTTGTCAACGCGAACGGTTGCCTTCAAAGCCAACTATGACGGCAGTCGAGAAGAGCCTGTCGTGTTGCCGTCTCGAATTCCGAACTTGCTGATCAATGGCGCCACGGGCATCGCGGTTGGAATGGCAACCAACATCCCGCCTCACAATCTCAAGGAAGTCTGCAACGCGCTGTTGAAGCTTCTCAGCGATCCTGAGATCCAACCCTATCGACTGGTTGGCAAGGATGCGATCCAAGGCCCGGACTTTCCTACCGGTGGCCAGATCATCAACACGCAAAAAGAGATCCGGGAAATTTACAACACAGGGCAGGGCAGTATCCAACTGCGCGGCACGTCCAAAGTCGTCAGTGGCGGGAAGGGGACTCGGAATAAGATCTTGCAGATCACTTCGATTCCCTACGGTGTCAATAAAGCCAATCTGGTCGAGTCGATGAATGCCCTGATTTTCAGTGGCAAGCTGCCGTTGGCGACCGAGGCCCGAGATCTTTCGACCGATGATACTCGCATCGATATCTTGCTGAAAAAGGATGCGGATCCGAAAAAGGTATTGGCCTTCCTATATAAGAACACGCAGCTACAAACGAACTTCAACGTCAACCTGACTTGTTTGGTGCCGACTGAGAATCCAGAAGTCGGGGCACCGGCGAGATTGGGTCTGAAGGAGATTCTCTGGTACTTTTTGAAGTTTCGCTTGGAAGTCGTTACCCGCCGGTTGGAAAACGAGCTGGCGAAGCTAGAAAAACGGCTGCACATCCTGCAAGGCTTTATGACGGTCTTCGATGCCCTCGACGAGATCATTCGGATCATTCGTCGTAGTGAAGGCAAAGCAGACGCGGCTCAGAAAATCATGAAACGCTTCCCCGCAGCCAAGGGTGGCCTCGATGAGGAACAAACCGATGCGATCCTTGAGTTGAAGCTTTACCGTTTAGCGAAACTTGAAATCAATTTGATCGAAGAAGAGTTCAAGGAAAAGCAGAAGCGGGCGAGACAGATCCGGAAGTTGCTGAAAGAAGATACTCAAGACACCAATGCGTCGGGCCGCTGGAAAATCGTCCGCGAAGAAATCCAAGAGATCCTTGTCGGTTACTGCAAGGACGCCACGGCCAAGCGGCGAACGCTGGTCGAAGCCGACAGTGCCACGGTGGAATACAGTGCCGAAGACTTTATCGTTGCCGAAGACTGCCATGTGCTGATCACGACTGATGGTTGGGTGAAGCGGCAGCGTGAAATTAAGGATCCGTCGAAGAGTCGCTTGCGTGCCGGCGATAGTGTGTTGGCCGTGTTGGCTGGTTCGACGCGGGCAACGGTTGGCTTTTTCAGCTCAAAGGGGTTTTGTTACACCGCTCGCTTGATCGACATCCCGGCATCAACCGGCTTCGGCGATCCGATTCAGAAACTGTTCAAGCTGAAAGACGGTGAGAAAATCGTGACGGCGGTTTCCTTTGACCCGCGCACCATTGGCGATATCAAGGAAGATCCCAAGGAGCCCGATCTCTGTCCTGAGATTCACGCCTTGGCTGCCTCCAGTGATGGGTACGCCTTGCGATTTAGTTTGGAATCGCTCGCAGAAGTATCGACTCGCAGCGGGCGGCGATTTGCCAGAGTCAAACAGGACGCCGAAGTGATTGGCGTGTTCCCGATCACAGGGGACGAAACCATTTTGGCAGTTTCAGCGGCTTGTCGCGCGATGATCTGTCCTTCAGAGGAAATCAATTATCTGTCCGGGGCAGGGCGTGGCGTGATGCTGATCAAGCTGGCCAAGGGTGACAAGTTGATCGGTTTCAAACCATCGTCGGGAGACCGAGATCTTTTGACGGTTGAAACCAACCGCGGTGCAAAGAAAACGATTTCCACGGCCAAGTATCGGGTGACCTCTCGCGGCGGCAAGGGGAACGAGATTCAGAAGAACGGGAAAATCGCCAAGATTATCGAAACTCCCGTGGGCCCTCCTGCCGAACTGAAACCGCAATAAGAGAACGCGATTCTTCTTCCGAAAAGTGTTCTGCATTTGAGAAACAACATGGCAACGAAAACGACGAAAGCTAAAAAAACCAAAGCCACCAAAGCTAAACCGGCCAAGGCGGCCAAAGCCAAGACCTACCAAAGCGACAACATCACCGTCCTTGAAGGGTTGGAGCCGGTCCGCAAACGCCCCGGTATGTACATTGGCGGCGTGGGCATGGCGGGCCTGCACCATCTGGTGTGGGAGATCATGGATAACTCGGTCGACGAAGCCATGAATGGGCACGCGACCGAAATCGGAGTCCAGCTTCACAAGTCGGCGATGACGGTCACGGTGTCGGATAACGGGCGTGGGATCCCGATCGACAAACATGCTAAAACCAAAAAGAGCGCTTTGGAGACGGTGCTGACTGTCTTGCACGCGGGCGGAAAATTTGACGGTGACAATTATAAAACAGCCGGTGGACTTCACGGTGTGGGAGCGTCGGTTGTTAACGCGCTGTCGAAATCGTTGATCGCGGTGATTAAACGCGGCGGTGCCCAGTACCGGATGGAGTTCTCCAAGGGCCATCCCAAAACAAAGCTGCAAAAACTCAAAGGAGCCATTCGGGGAACCGGGACAGCGATCACGTTCACGCCCGATCCCACGATCTTTCCCAAAACCGTGTTCAATCCGGCTACGATTCGCAGTCGCATCGAGATTATCAGTTTCCTACATCGCGGCGTCAAAGTTAATTTTGCGGATGACGTGAATGGGAAAAAGGAATCCTTCCATCATGAAAACGGGATCGTTGACTTTCTGGAAAAGGTCTCCAAAGAGCGTTCGGCGACCGCGATCCATGAAGCGCCCTTTGCACTCAATAGCACCGCCGGCGATGAGCGTTTTGAGCTGGTGCTGCATTGGACGGACTCGACCGACGAGCACGTGAAATCGTACGTGAACGGAATTCCAACCGGCAGCGGCGGAACCCATGAAAACGGTTTTCGCGGCGGCATGGTCAAAGCCGTACGAAACTATATCGACATGCACAGCTTGACCCCGCGCGGCGTCAAGATTTCCCACGAAGATATTCGCGAAGGCGTCGTGGCGATTATCAGCGTCTTTATCAAGGAGCCTCAGTTCCAGGGGCAGACCAAGGACCGTTTGAACAATCCCGAAGTCACCAGCATGATCGACAGCGAGTTTCGTCCTGCGCTGGAGCAGTGGATGAACAACAACCGCAGTGTGGCCGATGGGATCGTTGCCAGAATCGTGGCGGCTGCTCGCGCTCGGGCTGCTTCTCGTGCGGCGTCGGATTCGGTTTCCCGAAAAATCAGCGGTAAGCGATCGATGCTGCCTGGAAAGCTGTCCGATTGCATGGCCAGTGGGCGAGGTCGTTCGGAGCTGTTTATCGTGGAAGGGGATTCGGCCGGTGGTAGTGCGAAGCAGGGGCGGGATCGAAAGTTTCAAGCGATTTTGCCGTTGCGTGGAAAAGTCCTGAATACCGAAAGTGCGGCATTGAAGAAGATCTCCGAGAATCGCGAGATCCAAGATTTGGTCGCGTCGATTGGATGTGGGCTGGGAAGAAATTTCAACATCGCCGGACTGCGTTACCAAAAAATTATCTTGTTGGCGGATGCCGATTCCGATGGCCATCACATCACGACTTTGTTGTTAACGTTTTTCTTTCGGCACATGCCGCAACTGATTACCAACGGTCATCTTTACATTGCCGTTCCGCCTCTGTTTCGAATCGATATCGGCAAAGAAACGCACTGGGCCGCCGACGAGGAAGCCCGAGCGAGGATCATTGAAGAGCATAAGGGGCGGGCCACGCCAGAGATTACACGCTTTAAGGGTCTTGGTGAGATGATGGCCAAGGTGTTGTGGGAAACGACGTTGAATCCGGAGACACGACGGTTGTTGCGAGTCGAAGTTGACGACCAATTGGAAACCGATCGGGTGATCAGCGATTTGATGGGCAAGGATGCGTCGGCTCGCTTTCGGTTTATTATGGATCGGGCTGAGGATTCGGAGTCGATCGATATCGATATTTGATGTGTTTGGGAGGCTCTTGTTGCAGTTCTCTTCTTGCGGAGAGCAATGTGGGATAGCCGAAATCGAAACTTGCAGACGTGTCGCCCCCGCATTCCGGCTAAAGCCGGTACTGTGAACAATACATTCCGGCCAAAGCCTGCGTTGGCTCTTCGTTCCAGATTTGGGTAGGCTATAGCTCGTTGCTTCACGTTTCAGTGCTGGAGAAATCATGTCACAAAAAACTGCTCTGCTGTCGTCCGTTTGCTTCGCTGTCGGTATCGCCATGATCTTTAGCACCGGTTGTGTGCCGCCGAAACCGGTTGCCAAAAAGCAAAAGGCGAGTCCATCGGGCATCATTGGGAAAACGACCGACGAGATCGGAGAGTTCGATCCCGCCGTACAGAACGTGGCGGTCAACGAAGACGACAGCAACAACCCTGTCAAAATTTTGACGGGTCCCTTGGGTGCCTACGGTGCTGCCTCGGAGCAAATTGCTGATCTTCAAATCCAGCAAGCCCTTAACCTTTTCAACGCACTCAACGGTCGCTATCCCAAAGACCACGCCGAGTTCATGCAGAAAGTCATCAAGGAAAATGGCATCCAGCTTCCTGCGTTACGGACCAGTCGGGAATACGCCTACGACGTGAAGAATCACAAATTGATGATTGTGGAAAAGAAAAACAAGCAGGGCGAGTAGACGAGAGATGTTCAGTTGGTTTCGCAATCGTAGACGCAAAAAGATTCTAGCCCAGCGGTTTCCGGAGCCATGGAGTTTGCACTTGCAACGCAATGTGCGACTGACGTGGGAAATGAGCGCCAGCGAAATGGAGTCGCTCCATGGCCGGATCGGAATTTTCGTGGCGGAGAAACACTGGGAAGGCTGTGATGGTTTGCAGCTGACCGAGGAGATCAAAGTCACCATCGCGGCCCAGGCCTGTTTGATGTTGCTGGGCGTCAACGATTATTACTTTGACAACGTCAAAAGCGTCCTTGTTTATCCGCGCGCGTTTCATCGCAGTGTTGAAGATGGCGTCACGGCGGGAAATAGTCAGCATCGGGCGGGCGAAGCCTGGCAGGGTGGGCCGATCATCTTGTCGTGGCAGGACTCGCTTGCCGGTGGTCGCAACGAAGACGATGGTCAGAACGTGGTCATCCACGAATTCGCACACGCGTTAGACGGCCTTGATGGCGAAATGGGCGGTAGCGTGATGTTCGGCGAAGAATCGCTTTCGCGGCAGTGGCGAGAAGTTGTTGAAAGAGAATACGCGGAGCTGTGCGAGGCGAAAGAGCAAGGCCGCAGTACTTTGCTGGACCACTATGGCGCGACCAACCCAGCTGAATTTTTTGCGGTCGCCACAGAGACTTTTTTCGAGCAGCCTCGCCGGTTGGCAGATGAACACAGCGAGCTGTTCGGACTGCTGAAGAAATACTATCGAATCGATCCGTCAGGTTGGCAGCGATAGCTGAGCGGGGGTGGCATAGGCTTCCAGCGCTTCCAGCCTATGCCACCTCAAGATGATGAGCGGCAAGGCGCTGGCCGCCGGTTGCGGATGGTTGGGCTGAGGTCACTTCTACCGGCGGCTAGTGCCTAATAGCACTTACTTTGGCCTACTTGGAATTACTTTTGATTGTTGCCGCGAAGCGGCGCATAACCTCAACGAGGTTAGATCAATAGCCTAGGGTTCTTGAACCCGAGGTCCCCGGTCCTGACAAGTTGGTGAAACCCCAAAGGGGTTTGATCCTATCGCGTTGGGATTGAGAGGGACCTGCTGTTCAGTCTTGGGGGTGGCGGGACTTTCCTGCTGAGCCGTTGCTGATGATTGAAGTAGTCGCGGTAGCGATCCTCCGAGAGCCAACAGTGCAGGGCTCGATTTCAACAAAATTCGGCGATTGATCATGAAAGCTCTCGCTTAACTCAGGGGTTGAAAGATTTGGCAGCCGCTGTGACAGAAGGTTGTGCGGCTACTCCAAATGCTACCTTGGCAATTCAGCTGGAATTGGCACGAATGTCAAATTTTTAGACGACAAGCATCGAGGCTTGTACCGAACCGGCTTAATTCGAGAGAAACTGCTTTATCAACCATTGGCAGGTCATCAGCAGGGCCGAAATCTATGATTTTCACAGATTAGAAAAAAAGTACCGGCGAAAGGACTTGAACCTTCACTCCCAAAGGGAACTTGATTTTGAATCAAGCGCGTCTGCCAATTCCGCCACGCCGGCCTATGCAAAATGGTATCTGGCGACCCCGATTATGACAAGTGGAACACGGGCAGGTTCACTAAGGATTTGGGAACCTGAGTCCAATTTTTCCCCATAGTCCGATTGTCGCATCGACACTGGCTCTGAAAAACGGTTTGGGTTATCTTTTTCGGACACACATTCCCCGGAATATCCGATGAAAATTGACGCTAACCAGAGAGAACTTGGGACTCCCCAACACGTGCCCGGTACCCGAATCGCCGTCGTGGTGTCGAGTTACCATCGAGATATCACCGGCAAATTGATGGAGGGTGCCGTCGAATCCCTGACCAGTGTCGGTTTGTCACAGGAGGAGATCCAAGTCGTCTGGGTCCCCGGATCGTGGGAGATTCCGGTCGTTGCTCAACGCTTGCTGAAAATCGGCCAAGTCGATGGTGTGGTTTGCTTGGGATGCGTCATTCGCGGTGAAACCACTCACGATCAGCACATCAATACCTCGATTAGCCAAGCCCTCGGGCAGCTTGCTGTCGAATTTTCGAAACCGGTCGCATTCGGGGTCCTGACCTGCAATACGCTCGAGCAGGCCCAAGCCAGAGCCGGCGGTGATGTCGGAAACAAGGGGATCGAGGCCGCCGAAGCTGTCTTGCATGTGCTCAGTCTTTTCCAAGAACTGGGCTGATTCTGTCGACAATGTCGCTGTTCTTGATTGGGCCGATTTCCGCCGTCTGCGGAGTCCGTTACACTGTGAGAGGTAACAGAAATTTAGGCAACCAACACCATGTCGCGACGAAGTCGAGCACGAGAAATTGTTCTCCAAGTGCTCTATCAAAATGAACTCAATCCGGAGCAGCCGGATGCGATCCGCACTCGGTTTGTGGAAGCGCGGCTGGGCCGTGACCAAAAACTGATTGGATTCGCCACCACGCTGATTGAGGGGGTGCGAGAAAATCGGGAAGAGGTCGATAAAGCCCTGAAGCTGACGGCAAGAAACTGGCGGCTGTCGCGAATGGCTGCCACCGATCGAAATGTCCTGCGGTTGGGTGCGTTTGAATTGTTGTTCACCGATACGCCCGGGCGGGTCGTGATCAACGAAGCCATTGAATTGGCGCGACGATATGGATCTGACAACTCTGCGGCGTTCGTCAATGGAGTTCTGGATCGGGTTTTGAAAAACCATCAGGAAACGATCGCTGGCAACGAGTAGTTCGCCAGTTTCCCTTTTAACGAAACAGTTGAAACAGAGTCTGAACATGGCTAAATGGAATCCGTTCCGAAAAAAGACACCCGCCGCTGAACCTGTAGCTGAACCTGCGGCGCCGGAAACGCCAGCTGTCGAGTCCCCTGCGGTCGGTGATGGCGGCGCGAAAGGTCCTGCTGCGAAATCGGAATCATCGCCGCCTAAATCAGAACCCGAGACAAAAGCGGAACCCGAGGTTAAGTCGGAACCTCAAGCCGCCGAGCCGCCCAAGAAGAAGGGGCTATTTGGTAAGTTCAAATCAGCGCTGCAGCGAACGGTCAACGTGCTCAACACCGACCTGCGCGACATCATGAAGGAAGGTCGTGTTGTCGACGACGAATTTTTGGACGAGCTGTTTGCTCATCTGATTAAGACGGATATGGGCGCCGGACCTGCCAACAAAATTCGCGACGACATCAAATCGCGCTTCCGGGCTCGGAAGCTGTTTATGAAGGATCTGATTTCCACGGCCAGCGAAACGATTCGGGAGATCATGAAGCAGGAAGAGGCTGATGTTCGGTTTGCCGAAGATGGGCCAACGATCATCATGGTGGTCGGCGTCAATGGAGCCGGCAAAACGACTTCGATTGCGAAATTGGTGCACCGCTTCAAAGAGCAAGGCAAATCAGTGATTCTGGGGGCGGGCGATACGTTCCGAGCCGCGGCCGTTGAGCAATTGACGATTTGGGCGGAGCGGATGGATGCTGAAATCATTACCGGGAAACCGGGCAGTGATCCGGCAAGTGTGGCCTATCAGGCAACCGAGGCTGCTTACAAGCAGGGCATTGACGTTTGCATCGTGGATACGGCGGGGCGGTTGCAGACTCAGGCGAACTTGATGGACGAACTGGGCCGGATCCATCGCATCATCAACAAAGCGGCCACCAAGTGTTCAGAAGGATCAACGGCGCCACACGAAATATTGTTGGTGCTTGATGCGACGGCGGGTCAGAACGCGATCAGCCAAGCTCGAGGATTCTCTGAGGCTGCGAGTTGCACGGGGATCATTTTGGCGAAACTGGACGGTACAGCCAAAGGCGGCGTCGCGATTCCGATTCGCCAAGAGTTCGGATTGCCGGTCAAGTTTATCGGGCTGGGCGAAACGCCAGATGCGTTTGCCAAATTCGAAGTCGAAACTTACGTCGATGCGTTGTTCGACGATGTCGTCGATTGAGCTGGCTGTCGGCAAATCGGCCATGCTCATACAGACAAGGCAGGAATGTCCATGCAAAAGCAGGCCGATAGTCGACCTGCCGATGCATTTGCTTCGACTAAAACTAATCCTCTTGTAGCACGACGAATCAGGCTACTTGAGGGCTGCTGGATCGACACATTGTGATGAGTTCTTCGGCTTCAGCGGCCAGCTCGTGGTCGGGCCAACGCATGAGGAGGCTTTGGAACTGAGCAGATGCCGTGCTGAACTGTTCAGGCAGCATCGAAGCCAAGGCGGAGCCAAACATCGCATCCGGATTCTCAGGCGCGAGTTCTAAAAACCGGTTGGCGGCCAGACAAGCCTGTTCGACATCTCCCAACCGCTGAAAGATCGCTAATTCCGCTTCTGCGACGGCAGCACTTTCGGGTGAGTTTTCGACAAGGGTGGCTAGGAGCACGATCGCCTGATCGTTTTCGCCGTTTTCTAGGCGCTCGAAAATCTCATCCAGTTTCTTCGAGATACTCTCAGAGGTTTCGGGGGCGATGCTGGATAAATGGGGGATTAGTGAGAGAGTTGTATCTTGACGGTCTGTGGAAGGAAGTGGCACTGTGGATCTCCATATACAGGGCAAATCGTTGCTGGATCTGATTACGTCGACTGGTTCATGATGTTGGGGGTTGAGGGAAATCGGGTCCAAATCGTGTGAAATCGCAAGTCGATCCCTTTGAACGAGGGAGCGTGCCGATTGGATGCCGGTGACTTAGCCGTATTTCTAACAAAACTATATTTGGATGCAAGCAGCAGCCCACCGGGCAACATCTTTTGTCAGGCGCGATTCGAACATCTATCGAGTTTTGGCGATCCCAAAAGTGTTTTCGGTTCTTCTGCTAGTATTTGATAGCGATCAGAATCGCCGAAACCCGTCGTTATCGGTTTGTTTTTTAGGCAATCCAGACTGGCGTCATTTCGATAACAGTGGACAACTTCGAAGTCTGCTGGTACGCGACGAATTGGGCCCGAAACGCTTCTGCTACTTGCCTTTTTGGGTTCCTTTTTCTTTTTGGGTTGCTTGTTCTCTTTGGGTTCCTTTTTCTCTTTTCCGATCAGGGCTGCCCAGCGAGATTGCAGGGCATCGGCGAGTGACAGTTTCAGCTTGTCTTTTTCTTTCTCGAACGATTTGTTGAGTTTGTCAACGATTTTCTTTTCGTACTTTTCGACTTCCGATTCGATTTTGCCTTCCGCGGCACGGGTTAGCTGTTGAGCCACTTCGCCGCTGACTTTGCTGACTCGATCGATGCGGAAATTCTTCACCGTCAGTTCCGCCGATTCGGCGGTGGGTTTGAAGATCAGATCCGGAGGAAATTTGGTGGGGACCAATTGGGTCGCCAGCTTAATGTCCACCGCGACTTTCAGATCGGCTTTGGCATCCAAGCTAACGCTATAGAGTTGAACGCCTTTGACCCATTTCGCCTGCCGTGCGTGCACTGATACTTTGGCGGCGACTTGGACGGTAAATAGGCTGCTCCCGTCTTCGTTCTCCCGGAAGTTCAAAACGTTGACTTTGAAGTGCTTGGCGGGATGAATCAGGTCCGCGGTGTACTTTTTCCATGTGCCGTGATTGACCGTTTTCTTGCGACGTTTGGAGTCCAGTCTGCCTTCGGAGTTTCGATAGAGGCGAATTCCGTCCCAGCGCTCGTCCGTTTTGCCCCAGTCTTTGTCTTCGGTGTAGGGGACGGGCAGTTGCTGCATCGCCAATCCGGTCAGGAATTCATCCAGCTCGCTGGCCCGCTGAGATTGTGAGGGCTTGGCTGGCTGTGGCAGGGGGGATGGTTCCTGTGCAGAAAGTTCAACAGGCCACATGAGCAAGAAACCAGTCAGCAGCTGGATCGCCAAGGCAAGGATCTGTTTTGATGGGGGAACAACTGGCATTGCGGTATTGTGGGCCGGGAGAGAAAATTGGCCTATCTCAATTGTCGGCGACGCATGCACATAAACCTTAAAATTTTGACCGTTCTGGTCTTGTTAATCCCAAGTTTCGGATGCGATGGACCGATTGGCATCGGAAATCAATTGGTTCCAGCGTCTTTGGATCGCGCGGCTCCATTTTCTTACACGGCTCGATTGGGTAGGAAATGGGGTGGAGATAATTTCGAAGTTGTCGAAGGCAACATGGTGCACTTCGTGTATCTGCGTGGAATTGATGCTCCCTGTGAAGGACAGTTTGGTCGCGAGCTGGCCGAAGAGAAAACGAGAATTCTGACCCGTGGAAAAATGGTGGTCGTCAACGTTGTGCTGCGTGATGGCTGGCAGCGCGAAGAGGGCTTCGTTGAAATTCCTGATGAAGAGACGGGGCAGAAAAAAGACCTTGGCCTTGAATTGATCAGTTCCGGATTGGCGTGGTTCGACGGAAGTGAAGGCAGTCATCACGATGCCTATCAAGCGGCCCACGAAAAAGCAAAGAAGCAAAAGCTGGGCGTCTGGTCGCAGAAAGATCCTGTTCCGCCGTGGGAGTTTTGGGAACAGCTCCAGCAGCAGCGATCGGCTAACAAGGAATAAGATCGATCGAGGCGCAAAGAATG
>CAZDZX010000007.1:11289-24484 GCA_964510005.1 uncultured Pirellulaceae bacterium | reverse complement strand
GAATGCCTTTCGCTGAGGAATGCCTCTCGCTGCGGGCAAAAAGGTGAGGGCAAAAAAAAAGCCTCCTGCGGATGCGGGAGGCTTTTGTTTACTATTACCTAGCCTTGAATGATTCTAACATTCTCAGCGCGAGGACCTTTAGGTCCATCGCCTTCTGAGTATTCCACTTGTTGCCCTTCACGAAGTTCTTCGAAAGAAACTCCTTCTAGTGCAGAGAAGTGGAAAAAGATGTCACTCTTCTCTCCCTGAATGAATCCAAATCCTTTATCAGCCAGTTTTTTGATAGTACCTTGCGGCATAAAAAAATCCCCAAAACCACTCGATGCAATATCAACGAGACCCAAAGACTCGAGCAAAAAGTGGGTCTCGAAACGAACGAATGTGATGGCGTTAACTTCAACATCGAATTTGGGAGTAACCTGAAACGCGAGCTGTAAATATCGTTAGACACCAGCGAACACAATTTGCAGAAAGCACCGGATCGTCACTGATCGGCCCCACATTCGTCGTAAGTTATCATACGGGTAGCTGAAGCCCCACGCAATGAATTGATTCCCACTTATTAGCTGGATATCAAAGAAATGCTCGAACAGTTATGCTTATGCAAAACAGAATTCAGCCCTAGATCTCCTCACAACCAACAAAATAGCGTGGTTTCTACGGGGGTTTATCAAAACATTGTCTTAAGGCTTGAGTTGTCTTAAGGCCGAAATTTAAAGGAAACTGTGCAAAGAATCCTCGACGCTATCAACATTAAGCAGTTTCAGGGCTTGATTTTCGACTGTGACGGTACCCTTGCTGACACGATGCCACAGCACTTCATGGCGTGGCAGCAAGTTCTGGGCAAGCACGGAATTTCTTTTGATGAAGACCTATTTTATGCTTTTGCGGGCCAACCCACGGACGTGATTCTGGCTCACTTGTCCAAAGAACAGTCCCTTGAAATCGATGTCGCACTCGTGACTCACGAGAAAGAAAGTGCATTTCTAGAGTTGCTAGGAGAGGTCGAACCGCTGACTCCGGTGGTCGAACTCGCCCAAAAGTTCCACGGTGAGGTTCCGATGGGGGTGGGTAGCGGTGGCCAGCGAGAAGTGGTTTGGCAGATTTTGCGTCATCTAAAAATTGACGACCTGTTTGGATGTGTGGTCGGTTCCGAAGACACAGAGCGACACAAACCGGAACCCGATGTGTTTCTGGAAGTTGCGCGACGATTAGAAGTTCCGCCGGAACACTGCATCGTTTTCGAAGACGCAGATCTGGGTGTGGAGGCTGCTCGCAAAGCCGGCATGCAATGTTTTGATGTCCGTAAAATTCATACGCCCCGCCGGCTGACTCAGCCTGACGTGAGCTAAAGGCAGCGCTGTGCTTTCAGTCGATGACATCCTTGCTGATGGCGGTTCGGTTTCCCGACGGCTCCAGGGCTACGAATCCAGACAGCCGCAGTTGGACATGGCCAATGCGGTGGCCGCGGCGATCCAGCAAAAACGTCATCTGGTCGTGGAAGCCGGTACGGGCGTTGGGAAAAGTTTAGGCTACATGGTGCCCGCGATCCTCAGCTTGGAAGCCAGCCAATCGGCAACCCCCGATTCGAATGAATCAAAATCGGGTGACCAAGCCAAGCGTCGGATTATTGTTTCGACGCACACCATCAGTTTGCAGGAGCAACTGATGAACAAGGATTTGCCATTGCTCAACAGCGTGATCCCGCTGGAGTTTTCTGCAGTGTTGGCCAAAGGCCGAGGCAACTATGTGAGTCTGCGTCGGCTTGCCGACGCAAGGCGCAACGCGGGGGCTCTGTTTTCATCAGAAAGCGAAATCGATCAGCTGGATGTGATCGGAAAGTGGGCTGACAAAACAGGCGATGGCACGCGTAGCGATCTGCCGATTCGAGCCATGCCGCAGATCTGGGATGAGATCCGCAGCGACACCGGAAATTGTCTGGGCCGAAAATGTCCTCGCCACAATGATTGCTTTTACTATGCGGCCCGTTTGAGAATGCAGACCGCCGATATTCTTGTCGTGAACCACGCGCTGTTCTTTACGGATCTTGGTTTGCGGCGGATGGGCGTCAACCTCTTGCCCGACTACCAGTGCGTGATTCTGGATGAAGCCCACACGATTGCTGACGTCGCCAGCGATCATATGGGGTTGGGCGTGACGATGGGGCAGATCGAATACACGTTGAAACGCCTGTACAACAATCGAACCAACAAGGGCCTGTTGGTGGCTCATGATTTGGGCACCGCCCAAAAGCTGGTTGTCAAATGTTCGTTTGCGGCAGAAGAGTTGTTCGACGATGTGTTGGGTTGGGTCGAGCGAAACAGCAATGATTCGTATCGAAAAAGTGCGACGACCCGCGTGCGAGAACCGAATATCGTCGAAAACGAGCTGAGCCCTCTGCTGACTCGCTTGGCCGAAACGGTGGCGTTGGCCGCTGAAAACATCGACAAACCTGCCGATAAACAGAATTTGATTTCGGCATCCGATCGGCTGACCGCGATGGGCAGCATGATTCAGCAGTGGAGAAAACAGGACCTCGAAGACGCGGTTTACTGGATCGAAACGTCGGAGCGCCGAAGTGGGAAACAGCACATTGGTCTGATGGCGGCGCCGCTGGATGTGGGGCCTGTGATCCGCGAAAACCTTTTCGATAAAGTCGACAGTGTGATTATGGCCAGTGCCACGATTGCGATCGGCGATGCGTCGTTTGACTTTTTCCGCAATCGAGTCGGCCTAACCAAGGGCGATGATTTGCAGTTGGGCAGCCCGTTTGACTATGAACAGCAAGCCAAATTGATTGTGGTCGGCGGCATGGCCAATCCGTCGACGCAGCGAGACGTTCACGAGCGGCAGTGCATTGATGCGATTCGTCACTACGTGGACCAAACGGATGGGAACGCGTTTGTATTGTTCACCAGTTACGAATTTCTCAAACGTGCCGAACGTGAATTGCGTTCGTGGATGACCGAGCGGGATTTCGGAATTTTCAGCCAGGCCTCGGGCGTGCCTCGCAGCCAATTGTTGGATCAGTTTAAAAGTCAACCTCGTAGCGTTTTGTTTGGGACGTCCAGTTTTTGGCAGGGCGTCGATGTGCAGGGTGATTCGCTGCAGAACGTCATCATTACAAAGCTGCCCTTTAGTGTGCCCGACCAGCCATTGTTAGAGGCTCGTTTGGATGCCATCCGCGCTGCTGGTGGAAACCCGTTTAACGAATATCAGTTGCCCGAAGCGGTCATTAAATTTAAGCAGGGCTTCGGTCGCTTGATTCGCAGCAAGTCGGATTCAGGGATCGTCGTGGTGTTGGATCCTCGGGTTCGCACCAAACCCTACGGTCGAGTGTTTGTGAATTCGTTGCCCAAGTGCACGATCGTGGAAGAGCCACTGCCGTGTTAGGGGAGTTGGTGCCTTGGGGAGATTTTGTTTTTAAAGTCCTAACCGGCTGCATGCTGTCGCCCTTTCGGGTTGAAACCTCGGGTTGAAACGTTGAAACCCGAGGCTAATTGCTTTTGTCCCTCTGGGACATTTCAACGCCACTTCGTGGCGACAATCTAAAGTAAGCGCCCTGCCGCTCACGGAATCGAAGGGACGTCTGCGAGGCGAGCAATCGATCTTGCAGACGAATCACCCCGCATTCCGCCTCTAGGCGGTGCCACAAACGTTTTATCGTAGTCCGCCGCTGCCGCTTTTGAATTCGTCGACCTGCACCCAGCCATCGGTGAGGTGGTAGCGGATTTTGCCAGTGTTCAACGAACTGGGCGGTGCCTTTTCGGTTTCTCGATATCGCAGGCGAGCGTCCGATTGAGACGATCCTTCGATGGTCATCACATCGGAGTAGTCATCGTAGCGAAGCTTTTGAGCGTCGGCCTCGAACAGGCGACCGCGAACCGAAGCATTGCCCTTGGCCTGCAATACGTTGACCGGTTTGTCATAGCTCCGTGAAACAACCTGTTCGTAATCCAATTTGTCGCTCAGCAGCAAGACCGCGTCGCTGGGGAGTCGGTTGGGTTGGTCGGGGTCCAGCGTGCGATCGGTGTTCAGCACTGGGGCCCAAGCGGTCCGCGTGTTTCCGTCGATGGTTAGACGGTTTTGCTTCTGATTGGCGATTAGCTTGCCATCAAAATTGACATGCACACAAGTCAATTTCTTCGACCCATCGGTTCGCGGTCCCGTTAGACGCTGACCGCTTGTTTTGTTGCTGGTGGGCTGGTGGGTGATCACCGTTCCGGGGCCATCGGCAATGATGCGGCCCGAAGCTTCGAGGGAAGCATCGCGGACCAACAGTTTTTGTTGTTGGACTTTCAGTTGGGTCCCAATTTCAACCGTTTCGTTTTGGATGATGATGGGGCGAAGCGTTTGCTGATCCTCTTGGTCCGTGAATCCGACTTGTCGGAAGGCACGCTGATTGTCGGCCAGTCGATTGACCAGTTGAATGGTTTGGAGTTTGGGAGCGATTCGTTTGTTGGAATCGCTGCGGAATTTGAAGGGCTGAGACAGCGTCACTTTCATCGCTTGCGACAACGTTGTCGTGGTTGATTTGAGATTGCCTTCCGGTTTCTGATGGGCCTTCATCAGGATGTCGCGTTCAAAATAGATTTGCTTGCCATCAAAGATCATTCCGCCGACCCACTGAATGTTGATGTCTTCCAGTTTGGCGTTGCCGGAAATTCCAGAGATGCCGGTATCCGTAGGGGGCGTTGTGGTTGTGATGCGGGGCGCGCCCGAAGGTGTGTCGGCATCAATGTTGAGTCTGCCCGCTCCATTGACCCAGACGGTGTTGGCGGTTTGGTCCAGTTCCAATGTGCTGCCCGAGAGTGCGAACGATTGGGTGATCAGTTTCGCCGAGGTCTGGCTGTTGCCTTTGAGGGTCGCGCGATAAAGTCCTTCCGATTGCGGCGCTAGTGCCAATGAATCTCCCGAAAGCTGAAAGGGCTCGCTTTGCGTGTCGCCGGGAAGCGGTTTGTTTTCAAGTTGTAGATTGCCGTCGACTTTCAAGTCCGAAAGCTTCATCTCTTCGAGGCCTCCGAAAACGCTGGCCGTGATGGAGTCGCCGCTGAAACGCATTTTTGTTTTCGGGGGCGGTAGGGCAGGGGATTGGAAACTGGCCATCCGCACGGTGTGCCGCCGCGCGCTGCGAATATCGACCATGCCCGCCGGGTTGGCGGCGATCTGCGGGTAGCTTCTCGGTTGCATAGGGAGGTTGGATTGTTCCCGATCACCGCGGAGCACCGGTTCGGGCCAGTTGGCAACCAGGGTTTCTGTATTTCCGATCAGCGAATCGGTTTCGAATTCGACTTTTCGCGTCGCCGTCATTTTGGACGGGAGGTACTCCCATTTGTTTTTGTCAGGGCTGTCGGCGGCGTCTGAGTCTTTGACGGCTGCTGCGGTGAGTTTTTCCTTTCCGGGCAGTTCCCAGAGAACAAACGATAGTTCTTCGGCTGAGATTTTGCTTTCGGCGGTTTTTACCCGTGTGTTGCCGGCCAAGTCGATTTGAATGCGGCGGCTGTCGAGAGGGTTGATTTTTAGCGAGTTAGAAAATTCGATGTTGAGTGGGTTTTCGTTGTCCTGCGAGAGGCTTCGTAGTTGCCCGGGGCCCACCGAATCTAGCACGCCGATTCGATTGTTCTCGTTCATCCGGTAGTTTAGTTTTGCAACTTCGAATTCAAGGCGCGGGTTGCGAATTGTCACCGGGGAGCGTCCCGCCGCAGAGATCACACCGGTGGGAACATCGAAAATTAGATGCTCACCCACGATGGTGGTTTCGCGGGAGTTGGAGCGGACGACGGCCGGTTGGCCGACTTGACCGTGGGCGACCAGCCTTTTAACACTTGGCCCGCCTTGCGCTCCCGGCGCTGCTGAGCCGTTTTGATTTTGTGTAATTTGAGTTTCTTCGTTTTGGTTTTCAAATTCGATCAACAGCGAATCGCAATGCAGGTTGTCGCCCCAGGAATCCAGTTGGGTGATGACCACATGTTCCCGAAACGTAGCGGTTTGTTCTTTCATGCGAAAAACAAACGGCCCCTTGCATGACAATCGCAGGGGCGTTCGCTGGTTGCCCAAGGAGATGTGGTGTTCGTTGCTTTTCGGTTGTCGTTTCTCTGCTGGCGGACCAAAATCGTTGGAGCCCACTGGTTGAAGCTCTAGCCAGTTCACAAACGCCAGTTCCAGTTGTTCGATCCCATTGATTGTCGAAAAACTGGCGGCGGTGCCTTCGGTTTCGTGAGCCAATCGGATTGTCAGGTTGCGTCCTTTGCCGGAGTGCGGCCCGAACTGAAACAGGACTTCGTTGAGCGTGTAGATGTTCTGTCGGTTGACTTCAACGTTGCTGGTTTTAACCCGCAGTTCGTTTTCATCGTTGGCTGGCGGACGAAAAATGGTGACTTGGCCCAGCAGTCGGGCCGTTTCCATGGTGGCTTTTTCGCTTTGTGAATTGGCGGTTAGGGGTTTGTTGAATTTAACTTCGGCGCCTTGGAAGCTGCGAAGGACAACCGGGGTTTCATCCGCGTCAAGTTTCTCGCGAGGGTTCCTGCGTTGTTTGGCCGCTCGTGAGGCCGGATCGTTGATGACCAGCGTAAAGGGATAGATCTTGTAGGTGCCTTGATCGTCGATCCGTTCCCATTTTTTAAAGTAGACCGTGCCTTGGGGGGTGAGCAATGTTTTGCAGGGTTCCAGTTCCCAGCCATCGGATGGTACTAGAGAATTCAGGTAGTCTTTATTCAGCAGTTGGTTGGCGATGGGCGGTGTGGTGGGTGCGGATCGTCGCTGAATCCGAATGACGGGTCCTTCGAGGACGGGCACGGCAAAGCGAGCGTAGGCTGTGTAGGCGCAGATCATCCCGGCAAGCGCAAAAAGATACTTGGCGAGCGGGTTCATCCGTTTGGGCACGTCGAAAACCTTCCTCACGATTTGGAGAGGGACTCAATGAGTTCCTGCCAACGGTTCTGTGATTTGAGGATTGTTTCAATCAGTTCGCGGATGGCTCCGGCACCGCCCGGCGAACGCGTCACCAGTTGAGCGGCTTTGCGAACTTCGTCAGCGCCGTCGGCAACGGAGGCCGCCAGTCCGACGTTTTGCAGCAGCGCTAGATCGGTCAAATCGTCTCCGATGTAGCAAACCTGTTCTGGCGAAAGCGAAAACTCTTGCATGATCTCTTGGGCGGCTTCCATTTTGTTGGTGGAGCCTTGGCGAACGATTTCGATTCCCAGTTCGTCCATGCGCATTTTGACGATGTGCGAACTGCGAGCTGTAATCACGCCAAAACGATGGCCCGTTCGCTGCCAGAGCTTGATTCCCATGCCATCGCGGACATGAAATGTCTTTAGTTCGACGCCCTGGTTGTTGTAGGTGATGCCACCACTGGTCATAACGCCGTCGACGTCCGACAGAATCATTTCGACAGATTGCATTCTTTGTTCAAGCTTCATGAGGGAGATTTTAGCCGCGATGGTGAAATCACGGCACATCAAAGCGCCGTCAGAAACCGCTAGCGAAGCCGAGCTGAGCGGATAGATTTGGGCAAATCGGCGATTCGCACGGTGACTTCGTCGATCGATGCCTGTCCCATTCCGGTGAGCTGGAATCTGACCGTCAAGTTACCGTCCTCTGTGGCGGCGCGGTACAGCATGAATTCCTGCCATCCTTGGGTGACGGGGATGGATTCGGCCAGTTCTTCGCCGCTAAAGGAATCAATAATCCGCAGGCCACGTTCACTGCCGCGAATCACTTGGGGCACATTGATCCAGCCGTGAATGCGAACCAGTTGGCCGGCTTTGACGCGGACCGGTGGGCTGGTGACCCAAACGGGTGGCGTTTCAACTTCGGTGATGCCGCGGCCTTCGACGGACATTTTTAGGCCGTAGGTTCCATCGACGGCAGATCCGGTCGCGAACTCGACGCTGGTTTTTAACCGCGGGTCATCGATACGCTGGTTGGCCCAGCCGCTACGTTTGACGTGTTGAGCGTTTTCGAAATCGCCGCCGGCAAGATGATTGATTCCAGCACCGGTTCCCGGAAGTTGCCCGGCCAAGATCCAGTGCATCGGCACCAAGCACAGATGGCCCGTCAGGGGGGATGATGTTTTCGAGTTCAAACCGGCAAGGGCCTCGTTTTGGACTTCGCGACGAAAGAACGCCAGTCGCTCGTCGGCTCTTTCCAGAAAAGGCATGGCTTGGGAGACGCTACGCTGTTGTTCCAGTCTGCCCATTTCGCGCATCGCAGTCATGGCGGCGGTGATGGCTCCGTCGCCGGCGGGTGATGGGTGGCCCACGGTTTGCAGCTGTTGCTGAATCAATTGAGAGATCACCAGCCACTGTTGCGTGATCGAAGAATGAAGTTCGAACATCGAAGTGCGACCCGGCGGCGCGATGGTGTCTGACAGGCGTCGAATCTGATTCGCATCCTGCGTCATGACGAGGGTGGACACAAATGAGGCCTTCGGGATCGAGACTCGGTTTCCTTCTGGCGAGCGCTGAACCGGTAGGGATTTCAGTTCAGCGTCGGTCAATTGGTAAGCGCGATGGGTGTGAATCGAATTGGAATCGACAATCTGGATGGGCTTCGCCGGACAGTCGCCGGACCAGAACTGCTCGTGGTGGGTTTCACGTTGGACGATTAGCAGACGTGCTTTGTCGGTGTTCAAAGCCGTCACGACGACGTCTTCGTTTTGGTTGCCACCTTCGACGACTTCGAAGGGCCGAGGCGATCCGATGGTGGCGGGGAGTTTTCCGGCCACGATGCCGCCAGCAACCCAAGGTTCGAGTTGGTCCAACCAGCGGAGGGTATATTGAATCGATTCGGATCGAAGTCGGGTTGGCAGGTCGTCCGAATCGAGGCGAGATTCTGAACGAAATCGCGTCATGCGGGCTCCCGAGGTCACCGCTTCGGCCGCTAGGAATTTGATTTGTTGATACTCAACGGGTGTCGGTGGCGATTGACCGAAGATCGTTTCGGCCTGAAGTCGAGCGGCTTTTAGGTATTGGGTTTGAATGTCGGCACAGAACGGGCGGCTGTTTCGTTCGGCGGTGGTTTTTGAGATCAGCCAGTCACCGTAACGGCTGGCGATCTGGCTGGACCCCAAGGGCTGTTGTCCCAGCGCCATCACGTCCAGCAGCGATGCGAATTTAGAATGATGGCTTTTGACATGCCCGAAAATCGGCCGATTTCGGCGTCGATCAGATTCTCGAATTTCTTGAATGCGTTGACGAACTCGTGGCGTGTCGCGCGACGCGAGTTGAGTTCCCATCGACCAGGCCAGCACTCGATCGTATTCGAAGCCGACCGGTTCAATGCCGATCGAAGCCGGAGGTGGAGCAATCAGCCACAGGTCATATTTTTTTGCGGCGGCAAGTTGATCCTTGTCCGGCGGGCCGTTGAGTTCGATGGTGTTAAAACCGATGGCCTTGAGGAACGCAAAGTCCTCGCCGTTGTATTGGATGATGCGGGCAAAGAACGGTTTGCGGTTGACCAGTAAAACGGTGCCGTCGCGCTGTGATAGCGACTGCGCCTGCGATTGGGCTGGCGAAACGTCTTGTTGGGCTGAGGCCTGAAAGACGTTGGGGTCGCGGATGATGTCGGTGTTGGATCGCGATGAATCCGTGTTGTTGGCAGCACCGGCGAGGGGGAGGACTTCGCTGGCGACTCCCGAGCGGGCTTCGGCGATTCCTTTCAGTTTGAGGTCAGCGATTGCGACGCTGGTGGGTCCGGGGCCGGTGTAGAGTTCCAGAATGACGTGATCGATGTAGGCTCCCCGAGTCGTCACGTTGCCACCGTGTTGGGATCGAAGAACCCAGATTCTGGATTCCAGCAGTGACTGCAGGCTGGAGCGGTCAGCCAATTGCAGCGTTTCCCATTTGTTGCGTTGTCGTGAGACTGGGCCGCGCAGGATGGTGGTCAGCGGTTTGCCGTCGACGCTTGATTTTGAATTTGGCAGGACCACCCGGGCGCTCAAGCGAACTCCTTGGCGTGCAGATTTAACCCGCACTGATACCTCTAATTCGGGGATGATGAAAGCTGGCGCGACCGAGTGAGAGACTCGCGATTCGATCCCTGCGAAGGCTTCGAACCAGATGTGCTCAAAGGCTGTGTCCAGTTCGCCATCGAATTTTTGTTGCTGAGTCCAGTGGTCGGTGGCGGAGGCTTTTTGGCCGTTTTCGATCCGTTTCCAAGAATTGCTTTGGGGTTGGATTTCTTGGGTCAGTTGTGCCGTTGCGGGCACCAGAAACATCAAACTCAGCGCAAGCGTTAAGGCTCCGCAGAGGAGGTTGCGGTGGGAGATCCAGTGGAGTGTGCAAATTTTCGGCCCTAACATGTTGAACTGTTAGCAAAACGCGGGCTGGACCACCATATCGATCTGAATCGGATCTTTCGAAACGGAATTTTGGAGGTTGGGGAGGCGGCTTTTGATAGCATCGAAAAGGTGAGTTTTGGCAGCATGCTGTTTTTCGAAACGGCATCATGTTGATTTGAATCAACATCCGAACTTCCTGGGAATGATCCCAGCTGAGCAAAAATGCCCGTATTTTTCGGGCATTGGAAACTTTTTATGCGTTTGCCAACGGATTGGCATTGGTTCTGCGGAAAGCCTAAATCAGCACAAGGCTTAAACCACACGACGGAATCTCACACGATCCCAAACCATGAACGGTCCAAACATGAACGTAAAAACAAACCGAATCCAGCCGAAAGATAACAACCAATTGCCAATCGATCTTAACGATCTGATTTCAGCAGTCCAAAACCTGCCGGCTCGATATCGAACTGATTTGGAAAAGCCTCTCAATCGAGTCGTGGAATACACCCGTCGACGTCGACGAATTCTCAACTTGATCCAAGAAGCCCTCAGTCAGCTTCGCATGGATATGAAGTACATGATGTTTGATCTCGAAGCCACACGACGAGAACGTGACGAATACCGAGACGAATTGGATGGAAATAATTTCTAAATTGCTGGTCTTTTGCAGCAATGTTGAGAATATCTGGACCTTCGAATAAGATGTTATTTCAAGGTCTGATTGTCCCACCATGTCTTGCTCCATCCTGAGTCTTCGATGGATTTACCTGAAAATCTAACCGCCGATAAACTTGCCCAGCGCATTCTGCATGCTCGACTGATGGAAACAGCCCAGTTAGAGGTGCTGATGCGGCAGGCGCGGCGTCCCGACACGACTATTGATGTTGAGCTGTTGATCAGTCTGCTGCAACGTGGCGAACATTTGACCAACTGGCAAGTCTTGCGGTTGATCGAAGGTCAACGCAAAGGGTATTTCTACAACGACTGGCGAATTCTTTATCTGATCGGTGCGGGAACGTTTGCTCGGGTCTACCGTTCGCACAATCATAAAACAGATGACATCAAGGCCATCAAGGTCTTGCGATTACGGCACAGTGAAATCCCTGAAATGAGGGAGCACTTTCTGCGGGAAGGTCGCATGGTGATGCGACTGCGTCACCCCAACATCGTGCCGATCTTCGAAGTCGACGAAGACGATGGTCGAATCTACATGGTGATGGACTTTGTCGAAGGCCAGAACTTACGCGAATACGTGCGTGCTCACAAAAAGCTGTCTGCCGAACGGGCGTTGGCGATCGGTCGAGATATTGCCGCGGGATTGGCTTATGCTGCCGAACACAAAATCAGCCACCGCGATATGAAGCTATCCAATGTGCTCCTTTCCAGCCGTGGAGCAGCACGGTTGGTGGACTTTGGTCTGGCCACCGATGCCGGGGATTCTGGTGACCTAACGGGAGGCCCTCGGTCGATCGAATATGCAGGTCTGGAACGGGCCAGCGGAGTTCGATCCGGAGATGATCGTAGCGACACGTTTTTTCTGGGTTGCATGATGTACCACATGCTGACGGGTGTTCCCGCCATGCACGAAACTCGCGAGAGAATGAAACGTCTGGATGCCAGCCGGTTTCGCAATATTGTTCCCATCACCAATCACGATCCAAGCTTGCCGCACAGAGCCGTGAACCTTGTTGCCAAGCTCATCGATTTCGATCCCCTGAAAAGGCTCCAGACGGCGCAGGAAGTTGTTGACGAATTCGACTTGGCGATCGCGGGTCTCAAATCGGGTGACATCGGGGAAGCTGATCCGGGAGTCCGCGACCAGCAAGCCGATGCGTTTGCCAAAAAGATGGCGGCGAAAGACGAAGGAAGAAACAAAACAGTCTTAGTGGTTGATTCGAACGTCCAAGTTCAGAACAAGCTGAGAGAGAAGCTCAAAGAAATTGGCTACCGAGTGTTGGTGATGAGCGATCCCGATCGGGCGCTGGATCGATTCCGAGATCTGGATCCTGCCGAGAAAATGCCGGCCGATTGCATTATCTTTGGCAGTGGCGGTTTGGGTTCCAAGGCGCTGTTGGGATTCCAAGAGTATCGTTATTCCAACGAATTTCCGCCAAGGCCCGCCATTCTATTGGTCGGTGACCGCCTGCGAGGAAAGGTCAAAAAAGAGTGGTTGGAAGATGATCTCGCTCAGGTTTTAACCCTGCCTCTGAAGTTCAAGTATGTGAGAGCGGCCTTGAAGAAGCTCCTCAAAACCGAGGTTCCCGATTGAGGACCTGTACCAGCTGCGTTCTCCTAGGCCTCGGGTTCAGAAAAAAAGCGGCTTTTCACGGGGCTTCTTGTCGCCGCAAAGCCGCGAAAGACGCTGGTTTTCCCCAATAATTGGCCGGAAATAGGTGAGACTTTCCGGCGATTGTGCTCCTCCGGCTCTCCATTCTGTCCGTTTCTGAGCGGCGGAAGTCTGGGAACTCTGGGAGATATAGGGAAGTTGCCTTGAATTGGCACTTTGGGGTGTTTATGCTTTCCTTTCTGCGCGAAGGTTCACGCTTTAGAGGGCCTTGATTTCGCGCGATTGCCGCAAAGTTTGGGGTTCCACATGTTGATGTCGTTGCGCGTATCGAAGTTCAGTCTTCGCATCGCCGCTGTATGTATTGCTTTCACAATTGGTCTAATTTTCTCATCTTCCGCGCATGCCGATGGTAGCTGGGGAAGTGCTCGAGGAGGCTTTGGTTCGCTTGGCGGCGGGCTGTTTGGCGAATCGAGTGTCGGCGGATCGGCCGGCGGTGGCAGCTGGGGCGGTAGCACCGGTGGCTGGGGAAGCAGCGGGGGACTTTTCTCTAACGCTCCTGTACGAACACTTTTGTCTCGCATCGGCAACGGAATCGCAGACGTGATCGAGCATCAGCCTCTTCG
>CAZDZX010000007.1:0-11189 GCA_964510005.1 uncultured Pirellulaceae bacterium | reverse complement strand
AGCGGTGGCAGCTGGGGTGGTTCAACTGGCGGCTTTGCTGGCGTTTCCTCAACTGGCGGCCTTTCGACCACCGGTGGATTTGGATCCAGCGGCGGATTGTCGCTGGCAAGCAGCGGTTTAGACTCGTTCAGTGGTTCTGACTCATTCGGTTTGGTCGGCCCCATTTCAGCAGTTCCAACCTTCGGCGCGATTGGCTTCGGTTGCACTGGTGGGTTGGCCACATCATCGCCGTCTTTGTCAACGGCGCCGTTAGCCGACTTTGGGCCATCGTTTCCACTGGCCAGCGAAGGAACTGCTTATCAGCTCGATGCGATTCCGGTTGCTGTAAGCCAGTACGAAACAAGCGCTCCGATCCTAGATTTTGGAGCATACAACTCACAGGTCGGCATTCTGGGGCCAAGCACCGATGCCTCTCTGATCGATGGAAATTTCATCACAGGCTCTGTCTTAGAGGGTTCTCCAGTGGGAGGCTTCCCCGTCGACAACGGTGTCGGAGGCGGCGATTTCCCCGGACCTGCCGATTTCCCGGGAGCTCGAGGGCAGCCGTTTTCATCTCCGTCTGATTTGGGCCCGGATGATGGGGTTGGCGCGATTGAAGAAGATGATTCCGCATCCATCAAGAAAAAAGCCAAATCCGGATTCGCAATCCTGACTTTGGATGTGCCTGAGGATTCTATCGTTTACGTCAACGACCGCCGTACTCGAACCCAAGGGACCCGTCGAAGTTACGCTTCGCGAAACCTTCAACCCGGCGAGCAGTATCGCTACCGGTTGAAAGTGGTCTCCAACGTCGATGGCAAGGAAGTCGTTAAACGTAAAACCGTTTTGATGAATGCGAACGATCGCGAGTTGCTTTCGTTTGACTTTAAGCCTGTGCTGACACGCATCGCCTTGGTGGTCCCTGAGGACGCGAAAGTTACCATCGATGGTTCGGAAACGGACAGCGAGGGAACGAATCGATCGTTCTCGACTCGCAAATTGACTTCCGGAAAGTGGGAAGGCTATTCGGTGGAAGTGTCTGTGATCCGCGATGGCAAGACGCTGACTCAGCGACGTGACTTCGATTTGATCGCTGGCGAGTTCCGTTTCTTGCTCTTCGATTTTGAAGGTGCTTCAGATTCGGATGTCGCGGGCAAGAAGTAGGTTCGCCATACCGGTTTTGCCGGAGTTCGAGCGGTAGCAATTGCGGGTCAAGGATCGTGGGTGTTGTGAAACATTGCCGATTGGCTCGCATCGCCCGCTGGCATGGCCACGACAAGCGTACCTACCGCAACCACGACGATCGTGGCGGCGGGCGTAGGCCATGGCAATTCAAGACGTTCAGACACAGACACAGTACTGGGTGCCATGCTTCACGCGCAGCGTGAGCATGTTTCGTGGGTTCGCGTCGTGCCGCGCAGGCAATTTACTACGCTGTCTCACTCAAATCCCCGCTACAGCTGTTCTTCAAGCTTCGCGATAAAGCTCAGCAAAGATATGCAGTTTCCGTAATAGCGCGCCGACGAGAGCGCTATTGCTTCCAGTACAGGCAATAGCATGCCGGATGTATTGCGGGTTGGATTGGGTCTGCTGGCTGATTATTTGTTAAAACGACTGGCTGCAACAGCATAAAGTATTCGTAGGGCCCTGATTGGAATTGAGGTGGCTTGCCTTGCAGCCTTGGGCGTGTGGCTTAATATTCACGCCGTCAATGAAATAATGATGGTCTGATGAGTGGCTTGATTCCCTCAACCCCGTATCGGATAATGTATGCCCAAGGATAACAGTGTGTGCACGCGAAGCCGGGCTTGCGCGTGTTTTTGAAGTGGATGATCGCTCGTTCTGGATCCGCGGTTTTGGGAAGCACAGACTCCTTTCATGAAACGATTTCGCTTTTCAATCGGAACGTTGCTGGTTGCTACTCTTTTCGTCGCCATAGAGATTAGCGCGTTATGTCGCACGAATTTTGGGCTTGGGTATATTAACCGACTTGGCATATTAGAAGCAGCCAGCTATTTGCTCCCCCTAGTTGTCGATACAGCTTTGTATCTATTCATGCCAGTTTGGGCTCATCTCGTAACACTTCGAGGGCTTGGGCCGACCGATTTTTACTTGGTGCCGCTGTCGTTTTCTCGTTGTGGTCTCTAAATAGGGAATACAGACTTCCGCAGTTCAACACGAATGGTGCGGACTTCATTCAAGGCTGGCCGTTTGTTCACAGAGAAACGCTTCGCGAAAGACAATTGGGCGACTACAGCGTTGGCCTCGACCCTTTTGTTTAAACCAACGGAGGGGCAACAGCAGATCGAGAATTGTTGGCGCCGTTTAAGCCAGTGAAGCACTGGAAATCATGCACAAACTCAGGCCGTAGCGCTTGCATTGCTGGCGTCGCTCCCGGACGCATCGTGTTGGTGGGCCACGGAAACCTCAAGGCTAATTGCTTTTGTCACTCCGGGACATTTCAACGCCAATTCGTGGCGACAAACGACAGGTGTGCCATTGGAATTTACAAGTTGATGTCGATCGTTTCGGGCAGCGGTTCCTGCTCGACTTTCCGGCTTCGAGACCGATAAACGAAGAACGCGACAACGCCAATCGTCAACAGCATGGCCCCGACGATCGTGCCCACGAAGGCGTTTAAATCGGCTTCTGCTGCTCGAATCTCTTTCACAGAGCTGACCATGATCAACGGACTCGATTGACCAGCCAAGTTGGCTTGGTCGGTCCGTTCCGAGGGGTAGATCCACATTCGGTAGAAGAATCCGCTGAATTCAAAAACTGCGCCCGTTAGCTCTTGGGGGCTGCGGTCATCGGGCAATCGAGGTAGGCAAAACGTGAACGGGAACTGTTGGTAAACGAGGTCTTCACCCTCTGGATTTCGAAGCACAATGTTTTGGCCGCGCTGATTCGGAAACATGGTGACTTGGTACCACGTGTCGGTTCCCAGTTCGGCAGCAATTTGCGGATTGTCGATTTTGGCGGCGACACACTGTCGTATTCGCCCCGACATGCGAACCGCTTCCCCGATGCTTTGGGGCGATCGCAGCAATTGCTGAAAATCCATCGGGTTGCTAGGCATGGTATCGACTTTGTCGGCGGCAATCATCATCTGGTAGAGAGCGGTGGTCTCAGAAGAGCCAATCGGCTTGTTGCTGCGCGGTCGGACGCGGTCCAATAGGAGCGACACGTCCATGCCCTGTTCGGATAGTTTGACAAGCGCCTCGGAGACCGGAGGTGTCTCACTGGTTTCAGTTGGGAACCAGCGGAGTCGTTTGGCCACGAACACCGGAACACATTGCTCTGGGGCGACCGGTGGATTCTCTTCATCGATCAGATCAATCTCATGCAGCGGAGTCTCTTTTTCTTCTGCCGACTGAAACAGTTTGGGATAACCGTTGTCATCGGTCGCGAAACTACCAAGAAAAAAACCGGCGTAGGTCACTTTTTGAGGAACCGGCAAGGGCTGATCAATGGGCCATGATCGCAGTGGTTCACGAAGCAAGACGGCAAAAGGTTGTCCTTGATCGTTTCGGCAGCTGGCGACGTAGACCGATGGGATGAACCCGGCAGTCTTTTTTGGCAACTTGAACCGGCGAAGGGACTCGACCACCGCTCCGCCGCCGTAGACTTGGAATCGGTTGGGTATGGGGTCCGTTCGCAGCGTGTCGATCGACGCGGGGATCGAAAGTCGACTCCATTTGTCAATGTTTTCGGTTGAGGCTCGTTTGGCGCGATGAATCAGTTTGCGAAAATAGACATCGTTGACGTCCAAAGAAACGAAGTCCGTGACGAGGTAGGATTCGCTGACCGACAATCCCGAAAGTTCCATCGCTTTGTCGACCGCTTTGGAGTCTTGGGCTGAAGCCTGACCGAAATTCGCGATCAGAAAAACAGCCGCAATCAGAATGCGGTGATTGATTTTAAATCCCATCTTCCAGCTCCCGGACTCGCTCCGCGTCGGATTTGATTTCTTTGTCGTGTTTAAGTTCTTCCAGATGATCTCCGATCGATTGCTGCTTTGCTTTTCCGACGGTCGGCGGTTTCTCTTTCCCGGCTTTGTCGATCCACCAAGCAATCAAAAACGCACCCATTCCGATGACAGGGAGTGCAATCAGCAGGGTTACCCAAGGGAACTCCGATGTCGATTCTGTCGACGTGGAGGATCCGGCGCTTTGAAGATCAAGTGAATGGCACAGAATCAATGGGCAGTGCAGCGATGCCTCACCGCGTTTGTAAGATCGAATTTTATAGAAGTAGCCAGTTGCTTCGACTGGAAGGTTGAATTCGGTGAGGTCTTTGCTCACCGCGATAGAGGGCAGGGGGTCGGAGGAGTAAACACTGTAGGCTTCTCCTTTGCCGTCATCGTCGGCGATCCACCACTCAAAGTATTTTCCATCGGCAACCGCGGCGTCGGATTTTAATTGGACCTCCCTGCCGAGCAACAGGTTTCCGGCAATGGTGACTTTTTTGCCACGCCACGCTTTGGGTTGGGCACGCAGTTCGACGGTGCTGACCCGCGAGGTGGGCGAATCGTCAGAGGCAATTTCTGTGATCCGTCGCCAATACATAACCCAAGCCGGAATTTCGGAGGGGCGTCCCGGGCTGCTGAGGTCTTGCAGCAGATCGTCGACTAGGGAGTCCAGGTCGGGCAGGATTTGCTCGGCGGCGATTTTTTGGGACAGAGTGATGTCTTTTCCGTTACTGATTTCACCAAACGCCGGAATCAATTTCTGGCTCCACAGATCGGCGAACGTTTCGATGGTCCGTCGGCGCTGGGCTTTTTCTTTGTCATCTAAAATGGCGATGGCAATGGTGTCTCTTTTGTCGTTGAGAAACTCTTCCAGCAATGGTTTCAGCTTGGGCAGGAAGGTCAGTTGCTCGGATTTGCCGGTGGCATGCGAGGTGGCCCACAGGAGCTGAACGAGGTTTTTTTGGCCGTCAGAGTCTTGCTGGTCCCAAATTTTCTCCAAAAATTCTCGGTTGAGCTGGGCGATCGATTGGGTGGTTTGAGTTTCCCTAAGCCGCAGTTCCGTGGGGTCCGTGCGGAAGTTCTCGTTTTCCCCGACAGAATTGGCATTTGGGGATGGATTCGGGGAGCCCATATCTTCTAGGAAAATCGCCCCTTCTCGGGTGGGATTGGCCTCGAAACCCATCCATTGCCAGTTTTCGGGCTTACTGGCCTCTTTCATGAGCAGCAGCACCATCAGCAGCATTGCGAACAGGAGATAGAGTTTCCGCCGGACAGTTTTTGAGTGACCTTTTGACGAAGCCCGGGACTTATTCGAGACTGTATCGGCAAAGATGTTCTTTCTGCCGCTGAAAACTCGCTGATCGCCTTTTTCTTCTTCCACCATAACCGTAAACCGAACATGAATTTCAGAACAACTGTATCTTAGCCAGTGAACAATTCAACGATCGACGTATGGCAGTTGACCATTTATTTTTGTCAAATTTCGATTTACAATGGTTGAGGACAGAGAGACGCAATAAACAGAGTCAATTTGATATGAGAAAGCGAACAAATCATCCATCTCCATCAATGCTGCGGCGTTGCATTCTGGGTGCCTTGTTGACCGGGGTGGTTTTGCTGGGGGGGTCTCCAATAAGTGCCGACGAACCGTCAAAGGCTTTTCTGACCGCCCTGCGGGAGGCTGGCTTCTTTGACCAAGCGCTGCGTTATCTGGAGCACTCTGCCGGTCCCCAAAGTCGAGCCCCCCAATCGTTTCGAAAGACGATCCCTTTTGAGAAAGCTCAGACTCTGATCGACAGCACTCGTTTTATCCGTAAACCGGACGAGCAAGCGGCTCGGTTGGATGAAGCCGATAAGCTTTTGAGTCAGTACGCAAAATCGATCAAGGACCCTGTCAAGTCGATCGACATTCTCAAGCGTCAGTCTTTCGTCCGTTACCTTCGCGGGCGAGGTTACTTGGAGCAGGCCGGTCAGCCCAAGATGGCTGAAGACCGAAAGAAGGAGCTTACCAAACAGGCCAAAGACATTCTGGGGTTGGCGATTACGCAGTATCGAAACATCAAGAAGAACCAAAGCAAGTTGATTGATGATTTTGTGGTCGACCCTCAAGACAAAAAATCTTATGAAAAACGGAAGGCGCTGCGGACCGACTATGTCTTCACCAGCCTGCGAGTTCCCGAAGTCATGGAGCAGTATGCGTTGACGCTCTCGGGTAAGGAAAAGCAGAAAGCGATGAAGGAAGCTGCTGTTGAATTCGAGGCGGTCAGCGATAAGTATCAAGATGACTTCGGGTCCGGGCAGTTGGCGAGGGCTTACTCCGCTCGTTGTTATCAGATTTCTGGAGACTCGAAAAAGGCTGCTGAATTGGTGAAAGAAGTTTTTGAGTATGGCCGACCCTCAAAGCGACTTCAGAAAGTGGGCTTGGAAGTCGGTGTCGAAGTCTGGCCGAATCTTGAAAAGTACCCTTTCGATACCGTGATTAGCTCGGTTGAAAGACCCCTCAGTACCTTGGATCGCCGCGAGAAAAAAGAATCGGCTTGGCTGCGAATCCAATTGGAGTTGGCCCGCGCCTACCATGCGAAATCAAAAGCCTCTAAAAAGCCCAAAGAAGTGAAGGCGTTTGAGACCAAAGCGTCCCAGTTGGCTCGTGAATTGTCTCGCTCCAATCATCCTTGGCGTGAAGAGGCCGCCAAGCTTTTCAAGGAGTTGGGAGGCGTTGCTAGAGCTCCTGTTGCCAATACAACTGCCAAGCCGATCGTGTCCTTTGACGAAGCCAGAACGCAGGGAAAGGCACTCGTGGGAGATTTGCAGGAGCTGCTACGCGAATCCGTTCCGCTAGAAAGAGCCTTGGCTCGGTTGCCCGATGGACCTGAAAAGGAAAAAAAGCAAGGCGAATTGGATGGGATCCGCCAGTCGATCAATGATGTCTCCTCGTCGGCGCTGCAGACATTTGGAACCGGGATCACGTTGATCCAACCGGATACCAATCCCGAAGATGTGAGCGAAATTCGATACCTCCAGAGTTTCTGCTTGTACTCAGCTGGAAAATATCCCGAAGCGGCGGTCATCGGTAAGTTCTTGCTGCGGAAATATCCTACCCGGGGGCGCAGTGAGTTGGCCGCGGGATTGATGGTCAGTTCTTACAAGCGAGAATATGATTTGGCGACGCCGGAGCAGAAACCGAGGCTGTATTCCCGTTTGATTGAATCCGCCATCAGTGTTTTAGATCAATGGCCTTCCGGCAGTGCGGCCGGAAAAGCCGGAGAGATCGCGACAGAAGTTGCGTTCCGAGAACAGGACTTCAAAAATGCAAACGCGCTGTTCGATCGTATTCCCGCCGACTCTTCTCGTCGCAACGCGCTTGCTTCGAGTCTTGGGCAGCAGGTCTGGAACACTCGTACAAAGGTGGATCCGGCGCAGAAAAAAACAATCGTCCTACAAGCGGAAAAGTATTTGGATATCGCCGTTGCGGGTTCCGATGCCGCCTCGATGGAGTATCCCTTTGCGATTTCCAGTCTGTACCGAATCGATGCCAAAAGAGAGCTGGGCAAAACGAAGGTTGCGGCTTCGCAGGCCGAAAAGCTGATCAAGGCTTTCGATTCCAACCCTGTACTCCAAGGCAAACCCAAGGCCAAGTTTCGCCGATTGACTTACAACTCGGCAATTGGCGTTTACCTTTCTGCCATGCAGAAGGATCGATCCAAAGCCCAAAAATGGATCGCAAAAATTGGATCCGCTGTCGAGAAAATGAAGAAGGAGGCCACCGGTGATCCGGGGTCGCAACGGTTGATCAATTCGGCCTATCGACGGATCGGCCGCGATCTGCTGGGACAGTTCGATACCTTGCAATCCCAAGCCGAAAAGGAGCAATTTGCGGACTCCATCGTCTCGTTCTTTGGAGGGCTCGGGCAAACCAAGGACGCGAGCACGCTGCTGTGGTCGGGTTCCACTCTGTTGGGGATTTCCGAATCGCTGAAAGATGCCGAATTGGAGGAGAAGGCCAGAGAGGTTTCCACTCTAGCGATCACAAACCTTGAAGCCGCTGCCGCTGTCGGATTCGGAGACAACAAATCGCAGCGGTTACGCCATCAACAACAGTTGGCGCTGGCCCAGCGGGCAAGCGGAAAGTACCAAGAATCGGTCGAGAGTTTCAAGAAGATTCTGGAGGAGTCCAACGGGCTCAGTTTCCAGTTGGATGCCGCTAAGACGCTTTACTTGTGGGGCGATGCAGAGAACGATGCAACGCCTCTCATCGGGGCGCTTAATGGCACCGGAAAATACATGTACAAAAGCTCCAAAACCGGTAAAGAGAGGGAGCGAAATCGAATCTGGGGCTGGAATCGAATGGTCGATCAGACTCGGAAAGATCCGAAGTATCGCGAGGAGTTCCGCGAGTCGTTGTACTACTCTGTGTTGACCCGTCTGCGTTACGGTGAGATCAAACAGGACGCCAAAGCGATCAACAGCGCGAAGAAACAGCTCAAGAATGCTCTCCAGCGATTTGATGACCTGAAAGAAGGGGGCTGGGAATCGAAGTATGAACAACTCGAAACGAGAATCGAAAAAGCTGCTCCATAGAAATTAACCCTACCGTTTTATCCACCTGCCTCTGATCTCACATTTCAGTTCTGGCTTGCCGTGGAACCCAATCAATCGGAATTTAAATGAATCAGAAAAAAAGCGTAATTTTGATGGTGCTTGTGAGTGCCTGTTTCTTGTGGCTCTCCAGCACAGCGACTGCTCAGGACGATGCGGTTTGGCGAATCAAGCGCAGCGGCAAGGTCACCAAGGTGGTCGGGAAAATCTCCGGAGTGACACCTCGATCGGTGAAGTTTGAAGGACGCTCTGGAGCCGAAGAGATCCCTGTTTGGGAAATCGAAAAAATTGCGTTGGCCGCCGAATCACCGGAAGTCAAACGTGCCAAAGATCGTGTCGAAACAAGACGCTTCGAAGAAGCGCTCGATGAGTTGGCCAAAGCCAAAGCGACCAGTCCGTTGGCACAGGCGGAGATCGATTTCCATCGAGCCGTCTGCCAGGCCAATTTGTCGGTATCGGGAGGCCAGTTTACTGCCGCCGCCGCCGGTAAGAGCATGATTGATTTTGCCAACAAGTACAAAACAAGCCATCATTTTTATCCAGCGACTGACTGGAGCGCGCGAATGGCAATGGCGGCCGGTAAGTTTTCGTATGCGGAAGGCCGGTACGCGGCGCTCGCTAGTTCAAATTGGCCCAAGTACGTTGCCAAAGGATATTTTTTCAAAGGCGAAGCTCAGACCCGTCAGGGCAAGCATCAGGAAGCGATTCAGTCATTCGATCGTCTGCTGGCGATCCAAGCCAATGATGATGTGACGCAACAGTACAAAGCCCTTGCCAAAGTCGGAAAAGCCAAAGCCGCCGCCCTCGCTGCCAGTAGCCCCGCTGCGGTTGATGCGTCGATCAAGACCATCGAAGGCGTGATCGATGCTGGAGATCCAAAAAAGACGCAGCTCTTCGCCCATGCCTACAACGCTCTGGGGGCCTGCTACGAAAAGAAAAAAGATGGTCCTCGGGCGACTGAAAGCTACTTGTTCACTCACATGCTGTTTAACAAGGAAATTGATTTGCATGCCGAAGCTGTTTTCAAATTGCATCAAATCTGGACAGCTCAAAAGGACACCGAAAGAGCGGCTGAATGCAGAAGTGTATTGGAGTCTCGATATCGGAACTCTCTGTGGGCATCCCGCTTGAACTAACGCTAAAAATCCCCCAATTCGTGGGATCACCTCTCTATCCGCTGCCATCGATCGTTTACCATTGTTGATCCGCTTCCATTTCATGGGCCTTGAACAGGTTCCATGTTTCAGCTTGGTAACTACAATTAAACCCTTCTTTCACCCCCCCAAAACACCAGAACTATGTCGGACCAAATTTCCCTCAAGCGGATTCATTCATTTATCCAGAATCATCGTTTTGCAATCGTGATGGTGATGTTTGGATTCGTCTTCATGTTGTTTCTGGCCGCCCCCGAAACTCTGTTGGGCCAAGAAGAGGGTGGTGCGCCTGCGAAAGCCGGCGACAAAAACCTGCTCACATGGCTGTTGGGTAGCTTGGGACTGTTTTACATTTTCGTCTTCCTCAGTCTTTCCTTCATCCTCGTGGCAATGTTCATCCTGAACATCATGGCCGCGCGTCGGGAAAGCGTTTGTCCTACGCCGTTGGTGGAAGAGTTCGAAAATCACTTGGACACAAAAAATTACCAGGAAGCTTACGACCTAGCGAAAGCGGATGACTCCTTTTTGGGTACCGTTCTCTCTGCCGGTTTGGCTCGTCTTTCTAGCGGATACCAGCTGGCCGTGGATGCCATGCAAGAAGCGGGTGCGGACGAAAGCATGAAAATGGATCACCGCCTCAGTTACCTCGCTCTGATCGGGACGCTCGCTCCTATGATTGGACTCTTCGGTACCGTTGAAGGGATGATTCGATCTTTCTACGGAATCGCGGTTGCCGGTACTTCACCGGATCCGAATAAACTTGCCGAAGGTATTTCGACCGCTTTGCTGACGACATTGATCGGACTGGCGATCGCCATCCCAGCTATCGCGGGTTACAACATTCTGCGAAACCTTGTCCAGCGACGAATCCTCGAAGTCGGAATCACTAGTGAAAATCTGATGGGCCGATTCGAAAATCTCGGAGGAGGGGACAAGGGATAGGTCCCGGACAAGGATATGAAATTCGGCAAAAATAAAAACACTGAGATTCTTGAAGGGGATCTCACTCCGATGATCGACATGACGTTTCAGTTGATCGCATTTTTCATGCTGTTGATCAACTTCACGGAAGTCGATCAGGCAGCCGACATCTTGCTGCCTAAAAGCGTGTTGGCGGTACCCCCCGAAGAGCGTCCGAAATACCAAATCATTTTGAACTTGGAAGACCAAGGTCGGGTGATTTTTGCGGGCGGCGAACCGGAAGAAATTGGCACCCTTGGCGTGATTCTTCAGCAAGAGGTCAATAGTGCCCAGCGGGAAAGGACAAGCGTCGGCGAAATCGCGGTCATTATCCGTGCGCATGAAGACACCCAGACGGGAAAGGTCCAAGAGTTGATCGCGAAATGCCAAGAAAGTGAGCTGACCAATTTTAAGCTTCGCGTCAGTGATGAGGCCTTTTAGATGAAGATTGAACTTGAAGAAAACGAAGAGATCAAACTGAACATGACGTCGATGATCGACATCGTGTTTCAGCTGTTGGTGTTCTTTAT
>CAZDZX010000006.1:13791-40009 GCA_964510005.1 uncultured Pirellulaceae bacterium | reverse complement strand
GTGAAGATTAGTGCAAATTAGTGTTCCTTCTTTCGACAGCAGGAAGCCGCCGGTGCCGCAAAGGAAGAATGAGGGGAACACTAATCCTCACTAATTGACACTAATTTTGAGTTCGGTCAAAGCAGCAGCTCATCCGTTCCTTCATTAGTGAAGATTAATGCAAATTAGTGTTCCTTCTTTCGACAGCAGGAAGCCGCCGGTGTCGCAAAGGGAGAATGAGGGGAACACTAATCCTCACTAATCTGCACTAATTTTGAGTTCGGAGACGTCAGTGTTCCTCCACTGCTTGATTAGTGAAGATTAGTGCCAATTAGTGTTCCCTGCTTTTGGCCAGCAGCAGTCCTTCGTAGATATCGCCTTTGGTATCGGCCTGCATGCTGGACCAGTTCTCGGTGTCGATCAGAATTGACGATTCCCTCGTCGGAGCGTGGCGGGGTTTTGGATATCCTGCCGCGATGTGACTTTCACCGCTTAGCTGTTTAAGCACTGCTCCAGATCGGCGATGATGTCCTGAGTGTTTTCGATACCGCAGGCAAGGCGGATCATGTTGTCCGTGATGCCGAACTCGGCCCGCTCTTCCGGGCTTCGCTCGAAATAACTCATCACCAACGGTTGCTCGATGAGTGTCTCCACGCCGCCTAGGCTTGGAGCGATTCTGGCCAGCTTGGCGGCGTCGACGATCGCAGCCGTTTGCTTCCAGTCCGCGTCGCGGACTTCGAAGGTCACCAGACCGCCGTAGCCGCGCATCTGCGATTTGGCGACTTCGTAACCGGGATGAGACTCCAAGCCCGGATAAAATACACGCTCGACTCGTGGGTGCTGTTCCAGATAACGAGCCACGGCTAAACCGTTTTCGTTGTGACGCTGCATCCGCAGCTCAAACGTCTTCAAACCTCGCTCAAGCAAGTAGCAATTGTGCGGTGAATTGATGGAACCCATGATCCCACGCAACGTTCGGACTTCGGCAAGCTTTTCCGATGCGCCCAACACAACACCCGCCAACAAATCATTGTGGCCACCCAAGTACTTGGTCGCGCTGTGCATCACATAGTCGACGCCCCACGAAATCGGCTGCAAGTTGTAGGGCGTGGCCAGCGTCGCATCGATGACCGTTTCGATACCGTACTTCTTCCCGATCGTGGCAAACCGCTCCAGATCAATGATGCTTTGATGCGGGTTGGTCGGCGATTCACTGACCAAGAAACGGGTCTTATCATTGATCGCCGATTCCATCGCGTCGTAGTCACCGGTTTTGACTTCCCGCGTGACAACACCGTAGCGGGACAGCCAATTGCGACAGTAATCCCGCGAGCGATGATAACACTCGTCAAAAAAGACGATTTCGTCACCGGTTTTCAATTTCGCGTTCAGTAAACCGACAAACGCCGCCATCCCGGTGCTGAACAGGATCCCTTCCTCCGCACCCTCCAACGCCGCCAATTTACGCTCGACAACCTTTTCGCCGGGGACGCCATAGCGACCGTACTCGCCGCGATCTTGATCCTGTTCGATGTAATCAATGATCGACTGGGTATTTTCGAAGGTGTAAGTTGACGCAAGAATGATAGGATCTGTGATCCCATCAAGAGCCTTTTGGCGCTGCTCGCCGGCGTGAACGGCAAGGGTCGAGATCCCGGGTTGGGTTGGCAACCCCACATGATTTGTGTTGTCGGGGGCTGAATCAGATAAGTTATCTGTAGACAAATTTTGTGGTTTGGCTTTTGACACTGACGACATTCCTGAACACTCCATAGAGAACTGGAAGTGATGCCAACAAGCGTGCTGACTGTAGATCATCGGCCAACATGACCGAGGTGCTCTTTAGCAGATAAAGGCTGCAAGCGGCATCAAATCCCTACTCAAAAATATATTCAATTTCCTTTCATTGACAAGAACGAAAATCGGCAGCAATCTCATGACCGAAGAACAATTGGTGTCCTTAGTGCGGATGATCCGCCAATCCAGCGGGTGTATTGTGGATTTGGATGCCCTGATCAGTCGATTTGAAAACAATGTGATCCGTCCACAGTGCTCGGAATATATCTTCAATTCGGACACCGGCCCACTGCTTTCACCCGAAGAAGTCGTGCAAAAAGCGGGTCCAAAACGAGGGCAGGGGACTTAGCACCGCCGGCCACGGGCGATCGTTCCTATCCTCCTGCATCAAACAAAAACGCTATCTGTTTTGCGTCCACCGAAAGCCATTCGCTAAATGAATCCCCCACCCAATTCAGAACCCGATTCGCTTACCGATCGGGAAACACTGCACAGTGAAATCGATTCCAACGATTGGGTGGACTTGTTGGCCATCTCGATCTGGGCGGCGGTCTGTCTAGTGCTTTTTGCGCTGACCTGGAAATTGTGGATCCCAGGGTTCACGGATTTCCCGATCGCACCGCTGCTGCTCGAAAACACGTCTGGACTGCAGTGGGCTCAATACGCAGCCTCCGGCGCCATCGTGATTGCCCTCGGAGTTGTGATTCGTCTTCCACGCCAAACGATCCTGCTGGCCGTTCTGGCGGCTGGCCTGTTGGTTTCATTTATCTGCAATCAGCATTGCCTCCAGGCATGGGCATGGCAGACGTTTCTATTTGCAGTTCTGCTGTGGGGACTGCCTCGACTGGATGCGAAACGATGGATCGGAAACGTTTTAATTTCCATCTACATCTTTTCCGCCATCAGCAAATTTGACTATCAGTTTTTGCACACCACGGGAAACCATTTCCTTGAAACGTTGTTTTCTCTGTTCGGTTCGCGGCTCCCGGAATCAGAGAAACTGCAACTATGGATGACCGGCGGTTTTCCCGTGGGAGAATTGTTGATCGGGATCGGGCTGCTGTTTCGTCAGACCCAACGCGTCACCGTGTTTGCCGCGATCGGCATGCATCTGACGCTAATCCTTTTATTGATCAAGTTACAGCATCACCCCGCGGTCATCGTTTGGAACGGATTGCAAATCATGTTGGTGATCTGGATATTTTGGTCCTACCCGCATGACCTGCACAAAACCAAAGCCGACGTTCGGAAACCCGCCACCAGCATTCGCAAACTTGGGACAATGTGTTTCGCTTGGATCGTGCTGTTGCTGCCATTGCTAAAACCGGTGGGAGTCTGCGATCACTGGATGGCGTGGGGGCTGTACTCGCCGAACAACTCACGCGTCCGGCTGACCTTTCCGCCGCCGCAATTGGAGCTATTGCCTGAAGACCTTCAGGCCTTCTGCCAACAGTCCGACATCGCTCAGCCCTGCCGATTTCGTTTGGGCCAATGGTCGTTAGCGGAAGTCGACGCCCCCATCTATCCCGAAGCCCGAGTTCAAAAAGCGATCGCGTTAGAATTGATTCGCCGCTACTCGGACATCGATTGGAAGCTCACCGAACTGGGGCCGTCGCATCCCATTGATGGAGAGCGAACCGAAACAAACATCGAACCGCAGCGTTAGCTTTGTGGGTCCCGGCGATGCGAGTAATCGATCCTGCAGACGAATCACCCTGCATTCCGCCTAGAGGCGGTACTGCAAACATTGCTGTGGCACTTACTTTAGGCCAGAAGCCGCGAAGTGGAGCATTACCCCAACGGGGTTTGATCCAATCCCGTTGGGGTTGAGAGTTTCGGTGGCCGTTACACAAAACCTTGGGCTATTGATCCTACGCCGTAGGTGCAAAGCGTTGCAATGCAATCCTGTCGTCCCTTCGAGGCTGAAATTTTGGCGTCAGATGGCCCTCATGCATGCCTTGGGCACTAACCCGCTTTGATGACTCGCAGCGGCGGATCTTCGCTGGCCAGCGGAGCCGCAGCATCAAAAATCACTTTGCTGCGGCGGACACGCACAAATGGCTGTTCGTTGGCCATCCGTTTGCCGGACTTCGCCCAGTCTTCCGCCAAATCGCTAAGGTCGTTCATCAACCGCTCGACTTTGACTCGAATCGACTCCAGCTCTTCGCGGCGGGCTTTGCGGGGAATATGAATCCGAGGCCCGAACACCATCCGCACGCGGGAAAACGGTTTAGGAATTCCAAAACGATCCCAAGTATTGAGTCGCCAAGCGTTCTCCAAGCCGACTCCCAAAGGAATCAGCGGCATCTCCATTCGCGACGCCAAAAAGATCGGACCCAGCGCCATTTGCCGCCGCGGGCCGCGCGGCCCATCGGGAGTCAGCACCAGACTGGTCTCCTGAGCTTCCTTTTTAAGCTGGCGAATCGCGGACGCACCACCGCGCGTCGAACTGCCGCGCACGACGTTCAAACCTAACGATTCAGCTATCTGTCCGACCCACTCACCGTCACGATGCTGGGACGAAAGAATGCTTAACGGCGTATGTCCCCAACGAGGCAGGATCACGCCAATGAACTCATGCCAAAACGTGTACACCGAGTGCCGATCGTACTCCGGTCGAGCCGGATCGGTCCCCAAGTCGTAATGGGCAATGCGAATGTCCAACATCTTCATGGCTTGCGGCAGCAGCAGGGCCGTCGCTTGGCCAGTCAAACGATACTTCAGCGGTACTTTGGAATCTTTTTCCACGTGCAATTTATTCTTGGGTCCAATTTCCAGAAAACACTTCTACCGCCGGACCTGTTTTGAAAACATGATCCGTTGCTTCGTCCCATCGCAACGTTAACGTTCCACCCAACAGGTGATTGGTGATCTCTCGATCGGTTTTCCCTGAAAGCACGCCGGCCACACAAACGGCACTGGCTCCGGTCCCGCAGGCCATCGTTTCACCGCTGCCTCGCTCCCAAGTCCGCTGGCGGACTTCGGTCCGAGACACAATCTCGACAAACTCGACATTGATTCTGGCGGGGAAGCGCGGGTCGCTTTCAATTTTCGGGCCCACACCCAACACCAGTTCATCGGTCGCTTTTTCAACAAAGATCACGCAGTGGGGATTCCCCATCGAAACGCAATTCACATTGAAGGTCTGGCCATCGAACTCGATCGGCAGCTCCACAATCGGCTGATCGTCGCCAGCGGGACCACGCAAGGTCGTGGGAACGTCGGCCGGTTTCAAAATCGGAGTGCCCATATCGACACGCACTTGTTCCACCGATTCGCCGTCGGCAACAAGGTCGATCGACAGCGTGCCGGCTCCGGTTTCGATATCGAGCGTATCTTTGCGACAGATATCATGATCAAAAACGTATTTGGCCACGCAGCGGATTCCATTGCCACACATTTCGGCTTCTGAGCCATCGGCGTTAAACATCTGCATCCGAGCATCGGCGACGTCGGAGGGGCGAATCAGGATCAAGCCATCGGCACCGATGCCTTTGTGGCGATCGGAAACGGCCACTGCCACGGCAGCGGGATCACTGGGAACCGGATTGTTAAAGCAGTCGACATAGACGTAGTCATTGCCGGCTCCATGCATTTTTGTAAATTTCATCAGCTTTGTGGTTTCGAGTATCAAGAATTCTGAGACACAACAATTTACTTTCTCTGTGCCCTTGTTGCGATAGTCCCAAATTAATTCAGGACGGGACTCGCGTTTTCCCCGTACAACTGCCGAATTGAATCGTTCAGCTCCGGTAAAACCTCGGTCGTCATTTGAGGATCCTTGGCGTTGCCTCGTACCTTGATCCATAAAAACTTTTGGCTGCCGCGGTGATAAAGTTCACTCAATAGCGGAATCTTCAGCCGATTTCGCCCCACCACGGAATAGAAGTTCAGGTTCAAATCGTGGCTGGTATTGGTTTGGCCGTTGCCGATCAACGAAATCGCGTCCCCGTTAAACTCCATGCGATTCAGGTCGATCGTTTCCCCATTGATGGTGAAATCGATATCGCCGCTGTCAAACGCCGATCGGTCCGCTCTTTTGACGCGCAACACTTTGAATAGGCTGACAATCGGAGGCAGTTCATAGATCCGCGCGTCCCGCAGGTGAGCCGATCCCGATCCGCGGCAGGTATGGGCTCCCGAAGCATCGCCTTGAAGCCGCAGCGAAGCGTAAGACTTTCCTTCAACATCCCGCTGGCCGGGAGCAAACTCGCGGCATATTTGAGTCAGATCCGCATCTTCGATTCTGGTCTGCAGGGCAAAGCGACCCTGTTTATCCGAACTGATCGCAGCATCCAATTGGACCGTCCCCCCATACATCTGCCCCTGAACCGAAGGCACTGAGGTTTGACCGTTGGGAAGGCGATTGATTAAACCGCCGGCCAACGCTTGGAAATTATCGAACCACATCGGGCCTTTTACGTTCGTGATCTGAGCGTTGTAGATCGTCAGTGAATCAATGTCCAAATCGCCACGACACTGGAAGTTTTCGTCACCGTACTGACCGATCAGTCGGAACATGCCGAAAACATTTTCGACCGGGATCCCCAAGAACATCTGGGCTTGGTTCATGTTGAAACTCAGGTCCCAGCCCATCGATATATTGGGTTGCAGCGACGCGATGGTTAGTTCCCGCTGAGCGGTGGCTTGAGTCAATCGAGAGCCCTGTCGCCGTTGACCTGCTTGGTCGATCGGAGAGTTAGGAATGCGGGCAGCGGCCAGTCGAGCGTTACGTGCTTTCTCGCGATACTGACCCGCCAGTGTCATCGTGCCTTTGACATTCAAGAGGCCTTTGAATTTCAGATACTCAATCGTTTGGGCCAACGATTCGGGAAGGGCTCGCAGCAATGCCGAATCCGGTTTCAATGCGACCACCAGCATATTCGAAAAACGCACATCCCAGCCCGCTGCCGAATACGATCCATCTCCCTCACCGACGACCGACGTCCGGCCATGCTTGCCTTGAAAGTTACGGATCTCCACGTCGCCGTTGCCGACTTTGATTTGGCCGGCCAGATCCTTCAACTCGTAGGGGAAGCAGGTTGGAAAAATGGAAAGGTTACTGGTGCGAACGCCGTCATTGACCGAATGCAAATTGGCCTCGACCGTCACGTTGGTGGTTTTGGTTCCGGCCGGGATGGTCATGTCGGCCACCAATCGCTCAACGGTTCCTCGAGGCCGAAATCCGTCCCAGACTTCCCGCAGTTGTGACGACAGCGCTGCACGCAGTCGTTCATCCATCTGCACGTTGTTGCAAACGCAGCGTGTCACCAACCCGTCCAGCGGATTCCAGTGACCGTTGCACATGATTTTGCCGATGCCGTTACTGCCTTGCAGATTCTCGAAAACGATCTGCAGATCACGGCTGCGAATTTTTCCTTGGATGCTTTCGATCGGGTAGGGAAAACTCTTGTGTTTGATAGAAACGTCCACCAAGTCGATGTTGAACTCTTTGGTGACTTTGTTGCTGTCGGGGACGAGCTTCCGGAAAACAGCGCTGCCTGTGACCCAACCATTTCCATTGAAATCACGGACGACCTTGCCCAGCCCCCCCTGTCGATCGATCGCCAGCTGGAGTTTTTCGTCAAAGGGCATCGCCCCCTTCAGGACCGACATGTCACAGTGCCATGTCGCGCGGGGCCCGGGGCTCTTCAGTAGGCCTTTAATCTGCAAGGTCCGGCTGTTCTGTGGGAACTGGAGTTCGTAGTCTAAGTTTTCACCCTTCCAATGAAATTCACCGGATCCGTTTTCGACGGGATAGGGGAATTTCACGTACGTCGACGAAAGATCCGAGACCTTCGATTTCACATCCTTGTACAGGCCGTCTTTGGAACCTCGCAGATAAAAGTCCACGTCCAAACGCACAGCCATCTGGAAATCATTGCAAAACCGAATCGCACCGTCCTTCATCCACGACAACATCCGCTGGGATCCATCGTGGTAGTAGTTATCCAGTGCTCCGCGACATTCCCAGTTTTGCGGATTGAAAACATTTTCCAGCTGAAAGGTCATGTCTCGAAATCGAGCCTCGCCAAGGTTCGCCGAGATATTGCTGAGCAACAGTCCGCCAGATTCCAGCCGGTATTCGGCGTAACCATTTCGAAGAATCGCCGGCATCCGATCGTGATCGAACCCTAGTTCCCGAATCACTCCTTGGCCGGAGATATCAGGAAGCTGGCCACTGCCGAGCACTCCCTGCAGCCGAAAGGTCCCGTCGACCAACGCCCCAAAGGAACGCACTTGGGCCAGTTTGCGGCGAACGTCCTCAGGCAGGGCCGCCAACATTCCGCTGTGGATCCGCATCCGACTGAGCTCTGCGGTTGCGTTCCATGACTTCGAATCCGGGTCGACGAAGCCGGCCAGCATCAGTTTTTCCAGATCACTTCCCTTGCCGGTGACTTTGTATTGCAGGATCGTTTTGCCAGCGTGCTCTACGGGCAGAACGTCAATGTTGATGTCTGAGACGGTCTTCTGAGCGCCAGAACCTTTGTCCACAAATCGCAAACGCGAATCGCGAATCATTAGCGGCACTGGAGGTTGCTGTCCGGGCTGAATCTTGATCGTGTCTTGCAGGCGGCGGATCAGGTCCGAAAAATTCGCGGGTCGACTGGGGTCGTGAGCCAACTCCACGGTCACATGACGCATGTCGATCGCCTGCAGCCGAACCTGCCCGGCGACTAGGTCCGTCATCGTGGACGGCATCGTCAGAAAGGTCTCGTTGGCGGAAATGGAAATTCCGGGCGTTGCCAGTTCCACATTGGACAGCAACATGCCACGGCCTTCCTGAAATTGGGCGTCACCAATGTCAGCATCGATCCCGGTTCCCGCCACCGCCAAATCGACTTTGGATTGCAGCGTCGACAGTAGTTTCGAGCGAAAATGGTTCTGGAAAATGAACCAGCCAGCAATCAGCAGCAGGGCCACAAAGGCTAGAAATTTGATGCCACTCCACAGTCCGCGCACCAAGACTTTACCCTGCATCAAATGCGGGTCGTGCGCGCGAAAATTGTGTTGATAGGTCGACAATGAAAAGTCAGGGACTCAGAGTGACTGGGAAGAAGGAGAATCCAGTCGGATAGTAAATAAGTGTCCCGGCGAACTCTAGAGAAGTTTTGCTAGCGTTTCTGAAGAACACAGGCCCGCAGCCCCACCAACGGACGGGCATAAAAAAATGCGGCAGGGATCGAACCGATTCCTGCCGCATCTGAATCTATCAAGTCAACTGACTTGGAGGTTTTAACCTCAGGTCTTGGTTCAGGGCTTTTTCGCCTGCTCGCTCAGCACGACAGGCTTATACCCCCCTGTGACGGCGTAGAAGATGATGATCAGCAGAAACGAGACGGCCATAATCAACGGCAACACAGCCGCGACTTTGAGACTGCTCTGCGACGTCGACGCCAATTGGTTCTCAAGGTTTTCTTGTCGATCGGCGGCGAGGAGTTTTGAGAACTCACCTGAGTTTACCGAGTCATACTTCACGCCAAAGAAGTTTTTATTTTCGTAGATCGGTTTCTCTACCGGATTTTCAGGATCTGTCATGTCCTTGAAGGTCTTTCCTTCCGCTTTGACGGTCTCGAACAATTCAGCTTCTTGAGTCACAACGGTTTGGGTCGTGTAGTGATCCTGAACGGCACCCAAGAACGGGAATCCAAAAATACCAACCGTCAGCAGCCCCATCGCGGAAACGGTGTTCAGCGTCATGGCTCCCCCTTTGGGGAACTGCTCTGAAACCAAGCCCAGCATCGTAGGCCAGTAGAACGTTTGACCAATGGCGTACAGCACAAACGCGCCGAAAATTGCGGGGCCAGCCACGGACGACATCGCATACAGTCCAGCGATTGAAAACAGTGAACTGAAAAGCAAAAGAACTGGAGGCGACATGAACTTGAGTGGGATTCCGGCAAAGAATCTCAATGTCATCATGATGGCAGCCGACAGCACAATTGCCCAACCCGCCAAATTGGCGCCCAAGATCGGCTTCATCAGAGTTTGAATCCAAGCATCGGTCGCGAGCTCAGCCGTTGCCAGCGGCACCATGATCAAACACAGAATAAAGAACAACAGCTTGCCCGGTGAGCCAACAACAAAACCAGCAATCGCACCGATCACGGCTCCGATGCCAAGGCAAATGTAAAGCCTATAAGTTTTAATAATTTCTAAGGTCGCCTCGCCGACTGGAAGCAACTCAGCGCCCATCATTTGCCCGAGCAGCTCGTATGCAATAAATGTCGCGGCAAGGAATGTTCCCAACCCACCAAATTCTCGCAGCATGTCTCGCATCGAAACATTCGCTTCCACACGCTCGTCCACTGGGAATCTGGAACACATCACAAACATCACGCCGTAAGCCACGACCGGCAACAGCATGATGAAGAAAATCCATCTAACGCTGGCCCAATTGGTTGCTTCGGCGGACGGATCAATCAACAACAGATAGGCCACCCCGCCCAACACGATTCCGGCAGGCCATGAGGCGTGCAGGATGTTGAGCATTTTACTTTTGTTATCGCGATAGATCGATGCACACAGCGGGTTGATGACCGCTTCGACGACTCCGTGGCCCAGTCCGGCACAGAAACATGCCCACCACATCGAGTCGTAACCGGTGGCAATATAAGTCAAAACAACAGATGCAATTTGCAAAGCAAACGCGAAAAACATCGAGATCTTGTATCCAATTTTGTCGACCAACAGGCTGAACAAAATCATGGTGATGGCGATCGGCCAGAGTGCAGCTCCGGTCAACGCCCCCACTTCCGCAAGGCTGATCTGAAATGAGTCAGCCCACATGTCAGGAATCATCACTCGGAACACAAATCCCACGCCGGCGGCCGTGAGCGCCAGAAAACTCGCCCAAAACAACTTTTGCTTGTCCGACTCAGTGAGAGCCTGCACGGATTGATTCATTGTGTCCTCAGTTAATGGATGAAAGGAAGCTGCTAAGACGATATAGCGTTCGCAATTTTCAGAGCCGATTATAACTCGCGAACAGCCGACAAGCCATTTAACATTTTCACAATTCAGCTTATTCGAGCCGTTAAAGTTTACGTTAGCTGCCAAGCCTGGCGGATCGGGTTCGCAACATGACCTTGGGGGCTCACTGAATTGAGAACGGGCAACAACTCGAGTGCTTCAGGACGATTGTTTCGTCAGCACGATTGAGTTACCGACTTTGCGGCAAGCCACGCCGCCGGGCAAGTCAAACGAGGGGATATCGTCCGGTTTCGTTGTCATCGAAGAAAGCAAATCCAACTCGCTCAGACCGATACCATCGAGACGCCAACCGTGGTCGCGGAACAGAGACGCAAACAGCTCCCGTCGAACGACCTGATCTTCCATGGCCACGATGCTGCAATCCACCGAACACTCAGCCCCATCGACTTTCACTGCTCGGTCGATAATCGCTGCCGCTCGCGAGCGCAAAAAGGAATCGCACTGCTGAGCCTGCAGACCAAGCGACAGAATGTTTTTGTCGACTTTCTGTTTGCCGAAACGCTCATAAATCATCGGCAAAACGTCATTCCGCAAGAAGTTACGCGAATAGTGGGACTCGCGATTCGAATCGTCCGTGCGCCACGTTTGCTGCCAATCTTGCATCGCCTGTTCGATCGCTTCAGGCCAGCACTCCAACATCGGACGCACGATCGTGATCGATTCATCCAAGAGGCGCTGAACCGGGATACCGGCCAGTCCCCGCAAACCAGTGCCTCGCAAAATGCGAAACAGAATCGTTTCCGTTTGATCGGCAGCATGATGCCCGGTGGCAATGTAGCGACAGTTCAGCTCGCGGGCAGTCCGCTCAAGGAAGTCGTAGCGCTGATCTCGCAGGCTCGCTTCGTCGGATGCAACCGCGTCGCTGGGGTCGTCCGGATGGCCGACGTAGAACGGAACCTCGAGCTCGGCACACAGTTCTTTGACGAAGCATTCGTCACAATCGGCATCATCGCCCCGCAACCGATGATTGAAGTGAGCGACGAAAATCCCCCCCGTAGCGGAGGAGCTTTTCAGGACTTTCTCGCGAATATTGACCAGAGCCCGCAGCAATGCGACGCTGTCTCGCCCGCCAGAAACCGCAACCAGCACGCGGTACGATGTCCAGCACGAAGCTGGCCACGTTTGCTCGATGGCACCTAATAATTGCATCCGATCACACAAAACACAGGTCTCAAAACAAGTACGAACAAAGGAAAATTTGAATTATTGAAGGATTCTTGATACCATGGAGGTGTCAGATTTGGGTTTCCAATATCTGACCACCAAACAAAAATTTTCTCGGTGACCACCGAGTTAGCAAATCAACCATCGTCCAACTGCCAGACTCACGCAAAGAAGCATGGAATTGATTCGAATATTAATGAGCCTAATCGTCGGACTCTTCCCCCGACTATTTCATCAGGCCGCCATTCCTTTGGCAACGGTACCCCAGAATTCCTCCCGCGGAGAAATTCAACAATTCGCCCTCGAACTTCATTGGTTCGGATGGTACCGCGTCACTATCGAATTTCGGCCCACACGATTCCCACAACTCAAGGTGATCGAAGTGATCTCCTGGGACGACCAACCGTTCCCCAATCGGGACAAATCCAACGGTCGACCCTAGGTAATCCCGCGGACTTTACTCATTCGAATCTGACATTTTGCTGACTCGGTCGAACCGATTTCGACGGAGCATCATTTTGAACTATATCCAACTGATCGTTGGCATCCTCGTGGGACTCTCAGGCGGACTTGCGTGGTCCCTCTTTGCCCCAGCGGGAGCGCGGCAAAAAGCTCAACGGATTCTTGACGACGCCCAGCGAGAATCGGACAACCGGAAAAAAGAAACCGAAGTAGCGCTGGGCCAGATGGAACTGGAACGCAAGCAAAAGATCGACAACCATCTTCAGCAGTCCCGCAACGCGATTCATCAGCGGGAACGAGAGCTCGACGGAACGGAAAACCAGCTTGCTCAACGGGAACGCGATCTGCAAGCCGAGCAGAAAACTGTGGCGAAAACTCAGAATCGCTTGAAAGTCCACGTGGACCAGGCCCGCCAGACCGAAAAAGATATTCGGAAAGTCCTCGAGGACAAGAAGAAAAAGCTTCACGCAGTGACGGGGCTGAGTGTTGAAGAGGCGACTGCCCAACTGCTGGAACTGCTGGAAAGTGAATTGACCGAAGAAGTCGGCACGCGAATTCTTGACCACGAAAAGAAAGTCAAGGAACTTTGCGAAAAACAATCGCGTGACATCCTGAGCATCACGATGCAGCGTCTGGCATCCGCACACACCGCCAATACAACCACGGGGACAATCGACATCCCCAACGATGAAATGAAAGGCCGCATCATCGGACGCGAAGGCAGAAACATTCGGACCTTTGAGAAGGAAACCGGTATCGACTTGATCATTGATGACACCCCCGGTGTGGTGGTGATCAGTGGCTTTGATCCGGTGCGCCGCGAAATCGCCGGTTTGGCACTGGAAAAACTGATCGCTGACGGCCGGATTCATCCCAGCCGCATCGAAGAAATCGTAAAAGAAACAAAATCAGAGATCGACGCCGTCATTCGCAGTAAAGGCATCGAAGCCGCTCAGGAGGTCGATGTTCACGATCTGGACGACCGAGTCATTGAGATGCTTGGCCGCTTGCACTATCGCACCAGCTACAGCCAGAACGTGCTGCGGCACAGTGTCGAAGTCGCTTTCCATTCTGGGATGCTGGCAGAAACCATGGGCTTGGACCCGCAACTGTCTCGCCGCTGCGGACTGCTTCACGATATCGGCAAAGCGGCGGATCATGACATGGAAGGCGGCCACCCCAAAATCGGGGCGGATCTGCTCAAAAGGGCAGGGGAGTGCGAAGAAGTCGTTCATGCGGCCCTGGGCCATCACGATCAGATCGTCGTCGAACACCCCTATACGGTGATCGTGGCGACCGCCGATGCGTGCAGTGCTTCACGACCGGGAGCCCGCCGTGAATCTCTGGATCGCTATGTCAAACGGATGACGGAGCTGGAGACATTGGCCTTCTCCGTGGATGGGGTCAAAGAGGCCTATGCAGTTCAAGCGGGCCGAGAAGTCCGGGTGATGGTCGGTTCAGAGGACCTGACGGACGCCAAAGCAGCCCGGATCTGCCGGGACATTGCGGCCAGCTACAGCGAGAATCTAACGTTCCCAGGGGAAATAAAAGTCGTTGTTATCCGTGAGTCACGTTTCACTGAACTGGCAAAGTAGTTACGATTTGAGACTCGAATCTTATTTAAAAGTCTTTCATGCGACTACTTTTTATTGGCGACATTGTTGGCCGAATCGGCGTGGACTTGGTCTGCGACACGATCCCTCACTTTAAACGTGAAAACTCGATCGACATCGTGATCGCCAATGCCGAAAATGCCGAAAAGGGCTCCGGCATTACCCCGGCGATCTACAAACGTTTGATGAAGGCGGACATTGACTGCATCACCTTGGGTGATCACATCTACCGCAAAAAGGACATCATCTCTGTCCTTGAGTCGCACAACAATATCGTCAAACCGGTCAACTATCCCGAAACGGCACCCGGCAAAAAATGGGCGGTCGTCAAATCTGCTCGTGGACGAAAGGTCGCCGTGATCAGCGCGATGGGGCGAGTGTTTATGCGGCCCGTCGATTGCCCCTACACGGCGATGGACAAAGTCCTTGCCGAAATTCCTGAAGAAATCGTGATTCGTTTTTGTGACTTTCACGCCGAAGCGACCAGCGACAAACAATTGATGGGGCGCTTTCTGGACGGGAGAGTGACGGCGGTTTGCGGCACCCACACCCACGTCACCACCGCCGACGAACGGATCCTCCCCAAAGGCACGGCCTTCATCAGCGATGTCGGGATGAGCGGACCGCACGAGAGCATCCTCGGACGCAAGATCGAAAAAGTCATGGAAGCCACGCTGACGTTTCGTCCAGTTCCTTTTGACGTTGCGACGGAGGACGTCCAAATCTCCGGCGTGGTGATTGAGGTGGAACCGAAAACAGGTCGGTCATGTGGAATTCGCCGGATCAAGATCACGGAAGCCGACGCCGAACGATACGCCGACGAAGACGATGATTGAAGCGGCGGCGACGGGCGGCTAGGAATCGCTGGGGGGTATGAGGCGCTGGAAAGCTGATCGGTGGGCGTCTGAACGGTTGTCAGTCCAGCTACAGGGCGTCTGAACTTTCTTTTCCAGTCCAGCTACATACAGCAACTGCGATCCTGAGCGATCTAAGCGCGTGTTTTAGATCAGGCCCGTTGTTTCATCGAACCCGAACATCGCGTTGAAGTTCTGGACCGCAGCGCCAGAGGCACCTTTAATCATGTTGTCCAAAGCACTAACGATGACGGTCATGTTGCGGCACGATTTCACGGTGATGTCACAGTAGTTGGTACCACTGACATCCTTGGTTGCTGGCACGTCGTTGGTGATTCGAATAAACGGCTCGTCTTTGTAAAAGTCGTTCAGACAATCCATCAGATGGTCTGCGGATTGATCTCCGGTGTTACGAACATAGATCGTGGACAAAATGCCTCGATCCATCGGCACCAGATGTGGCGTGAATACGACTTGAGTATCGCCGTCGCAGTAGCGCTTCAAAATGTGGTCAATTTCCGGCATGTGGCGATGCGTTCCAATCCCGTAGGCCGTAATGGACTCGTTGCACTCGGGATAGTGAAACTTCAGATTGGCTTTGCGGCCAGCACCGGAGATGCCAGTTTTCGAATCCACGATAATAGAATCAGGCACCAACAAATTGTGCTGCAGCAGCGGAGCCAGTGGCAACAGAGCACTGCTGGGGAAACAACCGGGGTTGGCAACTAGACGGGCGCTTTGAATCTGTTGCCGAAAGAATTCTGGGATGCCATAGGGCACACTGCCCACCCGACTGGCATCGGGATGCTTCACATCGTAAACGCTTTCGAAAGTCCCGACGTCGTTCAGGCGATAGTCTGCACTGAAATCGATGACCTTGAGTCCCGCGTCGAGCAATTCCCCGACGATGGCCGCCGAGGCGGCATGGGGAAGACAGCAAAAAGCGCAGTCGATTTTTTCGGCGAGTTTAGGGATATCCAGAACTTCGCAATTCAGGTTCAGCCGATCCCGCAACGACGAGTGGACGGCAGAAATCGGCGGCTGGCTTTCATCGCGAGACGTGAGCGCCGAAATCTGCACCTCCGGATGACGAAGCAGCAGATAGATCAATTCTAGGGCGGTGTAACCCGTCGCTCCGACAATCCCGATTCTGACCATAACTCTCTGTGTGCTAACCCGTCGACTCTTTTGAATGTCGACTATCGACCCATGTCACTTTAAGGAAACGTTAGCATCTTTTGATGTGGTGCCCAGCACAATACGATGCTGATTGTTCAGCGAGTAAATCACCGTGACAGGAATGTCTATTCCGACAAGATTTTGGCTGATCTTATGATAGTAATCCGCTGACTCGGCAAGTCCCTTGAGCTGGATTACGTTTTTCTCCAGCTCCCTCTTCGCCTGCTGGGAAACGCCTTTACTTTTGGACCTTTGTTCAGTTGCCTGCATCAACTGCACCAAGCCTCCTCGCATCGCGGCAATATCCGCACGTGTTCTCATTCGTTGCGGCCGATCATTCGGATTTGGCTGAGCAAAGACATTGGCATTCAATTTGACTTTCTTCGAAATACTTGCTGAAATTTCGACCCAGAGATACCTCGATTTGTTTTGACTGAAATAGAGACGAGCCGGTGAGCGTTTCGTAATTTCAGCAGGTGAAAGAGTCGGTCGTCTGCCAGAATTTGGCGGAACCTTCATCCGGATCAACGAACATTGAGCAGTAATCGACCCCGGTGATGGCAGCCATGGAATTTCACTTTCGACGGACACGTCTAACGAATCTTTACCGACCTTAAACCCTTTAATTCGAAACGGCTTCCGCAGCGACATCCAATGAGACTTCGATGTCGTAAAGAGTTTCATTCGACAATTTCGCAAGTAATTTGCGGAGGGATTCTCTGCGGCCGCTGGCAGCCACTGGAAAGTCAAATCGCCGGGAGACTTCTTTAATTTCGCAACAACGATCGGATCACCACGTTTCGCGTTCCAAGAAATGTCCCACTGTTGATTGTCGTCTGCAGAACGCTTCATGGAAAAAACGGGGCTCCTCTTGCCAACCGAGGGAGAACTAAGCAGTTCCGCAGCCAAGAGCTGCTTCTCTTCCAAGATCAGCTTTCCCAAACTGACTTTCTTGGTGTCGGTGGCTTCGGGAATGTCAACGCTCGCGGGATACCTTGCAAACGGGTCCGCGCCAGGTTTGAGGAATTTCTGCTGGCTCTTGGCCGGTGGCGCGGCAACGAACTCGGGCAAACTTTTGACTTCCGGTTCCTTCTTTTTCTCCGACGCCTCACCTTCTGGCTTCTTGCTTTCTGGCTTTCTAGCTTCCGGTTCCTTACTCTCCGGTTCCTTACTGTCGGTCTTCTTCTTGCTATCCGTTTTCTTTTTGCTCGTTGATTTCTTGCCGTCCGACTTCTTCTTTCGCTCCTTCGAAGACTTCTCAACTAAAGCAACGGTTTGCGCGTCCTCGGCAGGATCTTTGGTGACCTTGCTCTTTTCGCGTGACGATTTACGAGATGAATCTTTCTGAGCGGAGTCTGACTTTTTCTTTTTGCGACTGGCCTTTTCTTCGGGAACATCATCGGGAACCTCTTCACCAAACAGAGCCGCAATGGCCTTGCGATTCGCATTTGGATCAAGCGCTTGCTTCATCCGAGTTTTATGGTCGCCCACATTTCGCGGTTTATCCGCAGATGCCAGTTCTTCAGGAGCCTTGCTGCCACCGCTCAACAGCACGGTGGCTCCGCCAACGGTTCCCCCGACCATGACCAAGCACAAGATCGCGGCCGACAGCAGGACCGCCACTGGATTTTTACGAGCCAGATTCACGATAAAGTTTCCTGATTCTTCTTCTGTTTCTTTTTGACGGCTTTTCGGTGCAGACTTTGCCGCCACCGCAGAAGCGGACTCGACGGGCACATGATGTGGAGCCGTATAAATTTCTTCGCAAGCGATGACAGCTTCGACCGTGTCATCAAGCTCTGGTTCTGTATGATCGAAAATCCACTGTTCCAGACTCTGCAGCCCCGCGGCTCCATCGCCCGATATTGAGTTACAGATGGCAACCAAATCACTTGCCGGGGCAGGGTTCAAACTGGCCAGCAGTTCGATCCCAATTTTCTTGACGGCTTGGATGTCTTTTTCAGGAGTGCAGGCACTGTCGCGATTCAAGGCGTTGTGGACGGAGTCACGAGTCAGGCCACGAAGTTTGACCTTACCGGAATCAGCAATGATGACATTCGAACTGTTAATACCGCCGTGGACCACTCCCAAACCGTTTGCGTATCGAACCGCAGAAAGCAACTGTTGAATCAAGTTGGCAACCTGCATCGACTCGGCGGGCAACTGCCTCCCGCTTCGCGAATCCGCAATCGATTTTCCACAACTGGCTTCAGACACAAGATAAACACGATCGTTTTCTTCATCGATATCGTAAACATGGACGAGGTTCGGGTGGTCCAGATTCGCAAGCTTACGGCCATGCTCGTAGATGATTTCTTTGGATGCTGCGTCGCAACGGCTCAACGGCAAGTGCTGAATGGATACGTCGCGAGAAAGCTGCTGGTGAACGGCATGATATCGGTCCCCCATTTCCGTGCGGTCGACACGCTCCGTCAACGTGTAGCTTCCCAGCTTGAAAGAAGTCGAACCACTGAGCAACATTTTGGCTTGCCACAGCGTGAGCCATTTACGGCGAATCAGATCCTTGGCCAAGTCTTGAGACGTGGCGGCAGAATCGCCTATTTTCGTCTTCCACTTCGACAGCTTCGTGGTGTCAACAAGCCCCGAAGTTTCGAGATTTGACAGAAAATCACTGACTACTGGGAGAGGCATTGGCAATTGAGGGCAAAGAACAATATGAGGATGAGTTTCTCTAGTACAATTCTGCGCTATACTTCCGATAAATCAAGCTTCCATTTGGCTCTGGAGGCGATTGTGATGCTGTTAGCGATCAAGACACTTTAGTTTTGCATATTTGGTGAGCTATCTATCCGGCTACCTGCCGTCATCTGAATAATCGATCTGACGGATTGCCAGCGGCGATTTGTGTTCGCAGCACCGCCTTCAGGCAGAATGCGGGGCGCTCGCGTTCAGGCTCGAATACGCTCGCCGGGAACTAAAAACACACGCGATTCTTGCTGCCTCAATCGTCAAACACGTGCGCGTATGATCAGGGGTAACCGCTTTCAGCGGGAATCGATCTTGCAGACGAATCACCCCGCATTCCACCTACAGGCGGCACTGCGAACGACACTTACAAGCGGGGAATGTTGCGGCTTCTTTTAGGATCACGATTCTCCTCGGGGCGTCTCTCTGGACGAGGATCGTTGTTGTTTTCACCCGGCTTGCGAGGTTTCGGTGGTGCCGTGTAAACCTGAGTCCACTTCCATCCGATCGGAATTTTAAGCTCCCGCTGCGCCAGCAAACTCCACGGCGTGCCTGGATGCTCATCCACCACACGTTCCAACAATTCACGTGCCTTGGCGGCGGCCTGTTTCGCACGACTCCCCGTTCCGACTTCATCGGAGGGACTCAGAACCCACGTGTTGTTCTGGGGAGTTTTATCATTCACAGGCGGATCAAACTTGAGTTTGGTTTTGGCAAGGGCCAGCAGCTGATTGTAAGATTCAGCGCGAAGCTTTGCCGCGAGGGCTCTGCCCAAGGCGAGGTCAAATCCCGCTTGCCACCGCGCCACCTTTTCCTCGCGTCGATCTCGTTCGCCGGTTTCTAAGATCGACACCAGTCGCTTTAACTCCGGTGCCACAAAAGCGGCATCCTTTTGTGCTTCACTAACCTGCCGCACAAAGCGAGCTTCATCGGTACGCGGGAAGAACAATCGCGGCTGTTCCAAGGTGCCTGTTTGAGAGAACTCGGCGGCCCTCACAAGGGCTTGGCGAGCCTGACTGGATGAAAGCTGGTTGTTGTAGGATTCGATCGAGACATAAGACGGTTGGTACCGCCGCATGATTTCCGGATCAAAAAAGTAAGTCAGTTTCGCGGCATAATCTCCCACATCGGACCAGCGAATTCTTCGGCGATTGCCTGGATTGCGATTGGGATGAACGGCGAAATACAAACCCCCGGTTTCGTAGCACAACCGCGTCAGAAAAAAGGGTCCGAATCCCGAATCGATTTGCTCCAAATCATTGTCGCCGTTAACGAAATCCAACGTCAAACGTTCGGGGCGAGGCGTCTCTGGCCCCTGACTCACACGTGCCCGTCGAGGCGATTGATCGTACTCCGGATCTGGATCCACCCACTTCACAATCGTCTCGGGACGACCGAAAGGAGCCGGTACGCCGACGGTGTAAATGCTCATCGAATTTTTCAAGCAAACTTGAACGGCTTCATCGGTCCGCTGAAGATCGTCTCCGGCTTCGTCGGACACCACGATGATCATCACGTTTCGCTCTGGGCGACCGGTTTTACGATCCACCGCAGTCATGCTTCTGTATTTTGAGGCGACTTGGATCACCGCCGACATGACGTTTTCAATTCCCGATTCGTCACGCTCGACTTTCGCGACCGCCCGTTTCAGCGTCTTCAACTCGTACGTTGGTTTGTTCAGCAAGGGCGAGCATTTTTCGCCAAACTGAAACAGATCCGTCAGCAAGGGCGATTTGACTCCGCTGGCTTCGAGTTTCTTAAATGGGATTTTTTGAAAGCTCTCAATTTGTTTGTAAACGCGATTGAACTGATCGGCAATCCGCGCTCGCTGTGCGGTCAAGCTGGCGGATTGATCGAAGACCCACACCACCATCAAATCGCCTTCTAGCATCCGAGTGCGAATTTCTTCAGCGATGCGATCGATCGCACCCCCGGTACTTTTGAGGGCGGCGCCCGCAGACCCGCGGATGGCAACAACTTCGAGATTGGGCAGAGCCTCTGATTCACTGACGGCATTGACCAGCGCGTCGCTCGCAAAAAATTCACCCTTTTTCAGATCGGCCTCTTCGGCAAACGCCTCGTTTTGATCGGCGAGCAATTCCATCGCCGGAGTTTGCTCTCCCGCTGGAGCCTCGAAGGGCTCGTCCAGAACTTCATCGGAAAGATCCTCGGCTTCGGCCTCGGAGACTTCAGCGTCTTCAGGAACGACTTCGATCAGTTCTGTATCTGTTTCATTCTCTTCGGCGATGGCAATTTCGAGAAAGACATCGTCCGTACCGGGCAGCACAATTTTGGCAAGCAGCAACAACACGACTAAATGCGCTATCAAGCTCACGGACCAAAACGGCACGTCGGGATCAAAGGGCGTTTCGTATTTACCCGTTCTTATTTGCCACCATCTTCGCAGACTGTTCATCTGTTGGCCTCTCTGAATTCGTATAACCAATACTAGCACCTTTGACAGGACTGTCCAAATCCAAAGAATCAAGGAACCGACAATCGTCGATATAATTCGGGGTTTTTTGGCGCATCGGGCCCTTCTGGGGTAAGATAATTTACAGCTCACGGGGCATGCGGACCCTCAAACTAGGAACAATCCAGAATGCGAAATACTAATTCCAGCCAGTTCGGCCTCACGTTTTTGGCTCTCTTTGCCATCGTTGTGGTTCTCGATAACGGTTTGTCAATTGAGACCTGTGTCGCGCAGCGCCGCCAAGGCGTGTTCAAGAAACCATCCGAACAACCGGGCCCAAGAAACCCTCCCAATCAACCGGCCACTCCCAAAACAGGCCCCGGCGGAGTCGGGGCGCCGACTCCAGCGTCTCCTGCCGCAAAGACTGCCAACGCCGACGGCGAAGACGAAGAAGGCTTGGCCGAGGAATACCTTCCAACCGTTGTCACAGAAGTTGTCAATCGAGATAACATCGAAATGGTTTGCACGTGGTACCCCGCGATCCCCGAAGAAGAGCTAATTCGCATTGGTGTCCGTGAACCCAAACCTGAGAAAGAAGACGCCGAAGGCGATCCCACACAGCCCAAAACCGAAGCCGGTGAAGAGATTCTGCCCGGAACCGAAGTCGCGCCCTTCATCCTGGTTCACGACTGGGACAGGGGATCCCGCAAAGACCTTGCCGCGATGGCGAACTTTCTACAGATGCAAGGCCATGCCGTCATCGTTCCGGATCTTCGCGGTCATGGAGAAAGCATCAAAGTCAAGGGTTCCCAACAAAAGCTGGATTACCGCAAGTTCAAACGAAACCAAGTCCAATCGGCCGTCGGAGACATCGATCAGTGCAAACGTTTCCTCATCAAGAAGAACAACGAAAAAGAACTCAACATCGATTTATTGAACGTGGTCGCAGTAGGAGACTCCTGCCATCTGGCCATGGCTTGGACGATCGCCGATTGGTCGTGGTCTTCAGTGGCCGGCGTCAAACAGGGCAAGGATGTTAAATCACTGACTTTGTTTTCGCCGTCGTCTTCGTTCGAAAGCATGAGCCTGAAAAAGGCCATGAAGTCGCCTTTGATTTCCGGACGCAAGGCGACACCTCTGCCCATGTTTGTCATTTGGGGTAGGAACGCCAAAGACCGTCGCGATCCTCAAAATTTCGTTCGTGACCTCCGCAAGAATCGCCCCGAAGCATCCGACGATTCGGACTTAGCCCAGCGCTGGCTGAGCCAAGACCTGTTTCATTACGCCGCTCCCACCAATTGGCGCGGAGCTCAATTGGCGGGCGAACCGCAAGCCAAAACGATTTGGGAATCCGTCAACAATTTCGTGGCGCAGAAAGTTTTGACCCACAGAGACAAATGTCCGTGGAAACTTCGCGGCAAAGACGCAATCCTGAAAGACTAAACTCTAGCCCGCTACAGTTTTGGTGGGCTTGGCCTTCTCAGTCGTCAAACAGGAAACGCCGATCATCGATTTTTCCAGACACTCGCTGCCGTTCCGCGCTGTTCACCCGAACAACTAGCGGACGGCGTCTTTTTCAACAGGAACAATTCCTTTCGCTCGGACCGCGACCCGCTCGACTGGGGCCGGCGAGGTCACGGCGGGGGATCGCCGCTGCACAACATTGGCCTTGCCAGCTTCTGCAAAACCGCTCGACGGGGTCGTTTTCTTGGTGAATCCAAACAGACCCTTCTGCGGCTCGGGGGGCTTGGGAGGCATCGGCCAGTCCTTGTGCAACGTGGAATCGATTCGCTCAATCAGTCGATCTTGGCTTTTCTTGATCAGCGACCTTTCCTGACGTCGACAGTAGTTGCACCAGCAACCAGGACCATGCTGGAATCGCTCCTTGGTAAAGAACGCCTTGCGTTTCTCTTCCGGCTCTTTCGCTTTGGCGGTTGCGACTGGGACTTCGTGTTCGCACTCAGCGCACCCACAGCCACCGTCAGCACATTCGAAACAATGGTCCAGATTCGGCTCGGTCACCGGTTCGATCACACGAATCGATGGCTGACTCTTGGGCGAGCAGTTTCCATCGCGGATCCGCTGCCGGATTTCAGCCAAGTCCTTTTTCGGGTGGCGGATGTCGTCCAGAAACGGAGGGAAGCTCCGACCACTGACGGTCTTCCACTTGATGTGGGGAGAAAGTCGTTTCTGCTCCTCACCATCACAGTTGTAAAACAAACCCGTGTGCTTGGTGTGGATTGTGAAAATCTTGCTGCGCGTGTACGGATCCTCAGGGGCGTAGGTCACCTCGGAATTGGGGCCGTACTCTTTGAGGACTTTTAAAGGATGCTGAGCCTGGGCTTGGTCGCCACTGGCAATCACACCAGCAACCGTCAAACAGGTAAGCAAAACCACAATGGGGATTCGATTGAGCATCTCTCGAAGGTCCGTTCCGGGGTCAGGAAATCAGGGGTCTCTTCTGTGGCATCGACGCCACAAAACCCAATTTTCCGGAGTTTGTGAATCGCCAGGTAGGGTTTTCAAGATCAGACAACTTGACGCAACCCATAAAGACTCTCATTTGCGTTGGTTCTTCGGCCGCGATGCGGTTATTTTGTTAGGCGATTCCAACCCAGTTCACTGACCATAATGCAAAATCAACTCACCATCGGGGCAGTCTCCTACCTCAACACCAAACCGCTCGTTGCCGGCCTAGAAGCGTCCTGCGAGGACTACGATCTGATCTTTGATCTTCCCAGCAGGCTTGCCGACCGGCTGCAGTCGGGAGATCTGGACGTTGCCCTGATCCCCTCCATCGAAGCCATCACCGGCAACGGCTATCACGTCGTGTCGGATGCTTGCATCGGCTGCGAAGGCCCCGTCTGGAGCGTCAAGCTGCTTTCCCGTGTGGAACTTCCTCAAATCCGGACCGTTGCTCTGGATGTGGGTTCCCGGACCAGCAGAGCCCTCACTAAAATTCTGCTGTCGCAACAACACCACTGCCAGCCCCGATTTGTCGATCTGCCGATGGATCAGGACTGGCGAGATGTCGATACTGATGCCGTATTGATTATCGGCGATCGAGCGATGCACGCTGACAATGCCGATTTCAAGCACTGCGTTGATTTGGGCGAAGCATGGAGCCAGTGGACCGGTTTGCCGTTTGTGTTCGCCATGTGGGTCGCCAGATCCGACGAACGACTGGACTTCCTTTCCCGCTTACTGTCCAACGCTAGAGACAACGGCACGGCGCGACTGGATGAATTTGTCGACAAACATCACGCTGACTATGGCTTAACGGTCGAACAATGTGCGGACTATCTGCACCATCGACTACACTACTTTTTGGGCGAACGAGAAAAGCAAGCATTGGAACGCTTTTACCGTCACGCATCACAGCTTTCCCTGATTCCCAACACGACAGAATTGAATTTTCATGATTGCCAAACTGCTCGATAAAGCCGTCGCAGGCGAAAGGCTAACGTTCGATGAAGGGCTCGCTCTAACCCAGTGCAATGACCTTGCGCTGCTGGGACGCGCTGCCGATGCGGTCACGCGTCGCTTGCATCCGGAAAACTATCGCACCTACAACATCGATCGCAACATCAACTACACCAACGTCTGTACAGCGGTCTGCGATTTCTGTGCGTTCTACCGCGGCCCCAAAAGCGACGAAGGCTACGTGCTACCGCGCGAAGAACTGCTGCAGAAAATCCAAGAAACGATCGATCTGGGCGGTGACCAAATCCTGCTCCAAGGCGGACTGCACCCCAAGTACAAATTGGATTGGTATGAAGAAATGCTGCGGGAGATCAAACAAAAATTTCCCAGCTTGAACGTTCACGGCTTCAGCCCTCCAGAAATTCATCACTTCACCAAACTGAACAACCTGTCGCTGGAAGAAGTCCTGACACGCCTGAAAGAAGCCGGGCTGGGAAGCCTTCCCGGCGGTGGCGCTGAAATCCTTGTGGATCGTGTTCGCAAAGAGATCACCCGCGGCAAAGTCCTCACCGACGACTGGCTCAACGTGATGCGAGTCTGGCATAAACTGGGCGGCCACAGCAGCGCTACGATGATGTTTGGACACGTCGAAACGATTGCCGAGCGGATCGAACACTTGCAGCGTGTCCGAGACCTGCAAGACGAAACCGGCGGGTTCACGGCCTTCATTTGCTGGACCTTCCAACCCGACAACACTGAAATGAGTGAGTATCCTCCCGCCGGTGCCTGGGAGTACCTGAAGATGCAAGCCATCGCGCGGCTGTTCTTGGACAACGTGCCCTCGATTCAATCCAGCTGGGTCACCCAGGGCCTGAAAGTCGGCCAACTTTCGCTGATGTATGGTGCCAACGACATGGGCAGTTTGATGATCGAAGAAAACGTTGTCGCCGAAGCCGGGACCGTTCACTACTTGACGCTGGACCAGATCCGAGCCGCCATCTCTGAACTGGGTTACGTGCCACGGCAACGCAACGTGCATTATGATTTGCTAGACGAATCCCACGAACAACGGGCCGTGGATGCCAATCGCGAATGGCTTAAAACGCAGCAGCAGGACAACACGAATTCGGTCTACCAGCTGCAATAAACACTAAGCAATAAAGCAATCGTAAAGCGGCAATGACAGCAGTTGCATTCAGCAGTATCAATCTGCTGGGACAACAATCTATGAAGCGCGATGGCTTCAGAATTTCTCCCAAAACGGTTCGGAATTTTCTTCGCCTTTCCACGTCAGTTTGAAATTGAGATCCGTGGTTTCTACTGAGATCTCGGCGGTCAGCCCAGAAGTGTCGCGGGCTGAATACTTTTTCGGAGCATGCCATTTTTGAAGCGATGAATTGATCGTCTCTGCGATGAAAAAAGTATTGCTGGAGCCATCAGTCATGCTTTGAATCTTGAGTTGTGTGACATACACAAACATGCCTGTCGCTTGGCCAGGCGACCTAAAGCCCGTGTACTTTTTTGCGTTCTGTGCCCCCGCCGGTTGATCAGTCATGCAAGCCGCATAGCTTCCCGTGGCTGGCTGAATGTTGACTTCATGGCTGCCCTCACAAACAGGCTGCAAATTATCGCTG